>NZ_JBTNDX010000002.1:0-282843 GCF_054510755.1 Pseudarthrobacter sp. MDT3-1
AATGTGCCTCCAACGCCTGCGCCCCGGTGAGGTCAAGGTTGGTGGTTTCGTCGACCATGATCCGGGCGTGCTGCCACGAAATCGTCCCGGCCTGCAATGCCGCAAACGTCAGCGGCAAGGCCGTGGTCAGTACGTGGGATTCGGCGAGCAGGGCACCGGCACTGCGTTCACTCACCGTCAGGGCGCAAGCGACCTCAGCGACGACAGCCATCTCCTGACCTGTGTGGTCCTGCGGCGACTCGGCCGGACCCGCCAGGGCCTCGGCAGCGGCGCCGTAACCGGCAGCCAGCCAGGCCTTCAGGGCGGCACTTTTCGCGTCCAACCGCGAGATCTCGGCCAGCCCGTCCAGGAAACCACCCACCACCCGGCGCAACGGATCAGCCTCCCAGGGACCGGAGGCTTCGGCACCTTCACTGATCACAACAGCCAGCTCAGCGAAAGACACCGCAAGTGCCTCCGCCGTCACCACAGCTGCTCTGGTATCCATACTCAAATGATCCCGCGAGGGTCTGACAATAACGGCCAGCCTAAACGGCTATGTGCACAACTCCGCGAAACAACGATCCGTGCCTCCAGCCGCCGCGGAGTTCAGGGCCACAGCTGTCCCCTCGCGCACGGGGCCCCAAGTGTCCGTTCGCGCTGGATTGAGTGCGCCTTCGTCGGATTGTCGGCGCCCCCTCGTAGGCTGATTCAACGAACGCGAGGAGGTAGACCATGCACATTCCAGCCACATTCTGTTCGATCGTTCCGCCTTACTTGCTGCGGCGGTTGGCCCGCCTGGACGAGCCGAGGTTTTCAGCCGCCGCACGGGCTGCCAAGGAAGCGCTAAGCCACGTCCGGTACGTCCAATCAGCCCGTACCCAGCCGGCGCCTGCCGCTCCCCCGGCACTGCGGGACGTCCGCCCGGGCCCGCCCAACAGGAGCGTCTACGATGCCGGCGGTTCGGAGAACCTGCCCGGAAAGCTCATGCGCAAGGAAGGCGAACCGGCCTCCGGCGATCAGTCCGCTGATGAGGCGTACGACGGCCTTGGGCACACGCATCGCCTGTTTGCCGACGTCTTCGGCCGTAACTCCATCGACGGGGAAGGCCTGCCGCTCGATGCCACGGTGCACTTTGGCAAGCTCTACGACAATGCTTTCTGGGACGGCCGGCAGATGGTCTTCGGCGACGGCGACGGCGAAGTCTTCGACCGTTTTACGCGGTCGCTCAGCGTCATCGGGCACGAACTCACGCACGGCGTCACGCAGTACTCGGCGGGGTTGGCTTACCGCAACCAGGCCGGTGCCATCAACGAATCCATGTCCGACGTTTTCGGCGCGCTCGTGGAGCAGTACCTGAACAGCCAGTCCGTGACCGACGCCAGCTGGCTGATCGGCGAAGGGCTCTTCACGCCCCAGGTTGAGGGATCGGCTCTCCGATCCTTGAAGGCCCCGGGCACAGCGTACGACGACGACGTGCTGGGTAAGGACCCCCAGCCGGATTCGATGGACTCGTACGTGCGGACCAGCGCGGACAACGGCGGCGTCCACATCAACTCCGGGATCCCCAACAGGGCCTTCTACCTCACGGCGGAGACCCTGGGCGGCAACGCCTGGGAGGCGCCGGGACGGATCTGGTACGACACACTGACGGGCGGCTCGCTGCCTGCCACCGCCACCTTCCGCGTCTTCGCTAGGGCGACGGCGGCATCTGCCGTCGACCTGTTCGGCACCGATTCGCCGGAGCATGACGCCGTGCGGCAGGCGTGGGAAACTGTGAAGGTCAAGCTTTAGTTGAACGCCTGCCCGCCGCGAGCCGGCGGCCAGGCTGCAGGAAAGCCCAGGACCCAGGCCATGAAGATCAGTGTGGAGCGCAGCGGCGGCATCGCAGCCCTGACCCGCGTATGGACAGTGCATGCCCAGACCGCGAGCGCCAAAAGCCAGTGGCAACCCATTGTGGAAGCATGCCCTTGGGACGCGGTGCCCAAGACCGTCCGGGCCGCAGCCGCGGAGGTGCAGGACAACCAGCCCGACCGATTTATCTATTCGATCCGGGCCGGCCAGCGGCGGGCGGCGCTGCCGGAGCAGGCTGTCACCGGACCATGGCGTGTGCTGGTGGACACCACCCGGGCGGCAGCCGGGGACAGCCCCGACCGGCGGGGTCCTGTGCAGGCTTAGCTGCGTCTCCAGTCAGCCTGCTGTTACCAGTTGCCCCCGGAAGGCCCGGCGGTAGGACTGCGGGCTGGTGTCCAGCACCTTGGCGAAGTGATGCCGAAGGAGGACGGGGTGGCCAAAGCCGGATTCCCGGGCAACCTCGTCGATGTTCAGGTCAGTGGATTCCAACAGCACCTGCGCCCGGAGGACACGCTGCGAGTTCAGCCAGGCAGCAGGGGTGGCCCCCGTTTCGGACCGGAAGCGGCGGGCGAAGGTCCTGGCTGACATGTGGACGCGGGACGCCAGCTCAACGACGGTGTGCTCCTGCTCCAGGTTCTGCACCATCCAGCGCAACAACTCTTCCATCGGCGCCGATCCACAGGCTGGCACGGGCCGGTCGATGAACTGAGCCTGGCCACCGTCGCGGTGCGGCGGCACCACCATGTCCCGCGCAATGGCGGCAGCCACATTGGCGCCCAACTCAACGCGCACCAGATGAAGGCAGGCATCAATTCCTGCCGCTGTTCCGGCGCTGGTGATCAGGTTGCCGTCCTGCACATAGAGCACGTTTTCATCGACTTGCACTTCCGGGTACCGGTTTGCGAGTTCATGGGAATAGTGCCAGTGCGTGGTGCAACGCCGCCCGTTCAGCAGACCGGCGCGGGCCAGGGCAAAGGCTCCGGAACAGATGGACATCACCCAGGCTCCACGGGCGTGCGCGGCGCGCAATGCCTCCAGCACGGATTCCGGAACGTCGTCGTCGCGTCCGAAGGGGGTCATGATCACGAGGTCCGCGTCCGCCGTTGCCTCCAATCCCAGCGAAACATTCAAGGAAAGTCCCGATTTCATCCGGACGTTACCAGGTTCGGGTGCGCAGACCCGGAAGTCGAACGCCGGAACGTTGCTGCCGCGTCCTGATCTGTCGATACCAAAAACCTCGCAGGCGGTGGCGAACTCGAAGACAGAGAAGTTGGGAACTACGATGACTGCCACTGATTTGAGCATGCTTCCATTATGGCAGAAATTCGAGCTTTTTGGGCATTTCTGCCACTGTTTCTTCACAGCCCACGGGAGCAGCATTGAGTCATGGAAATCTTCGGAATCGCCCTAGTGGTCCTGCTCCTCGTTGTTCTCGCCGCCACCGTCTCAGCGCTCCTGCGTGATGGCCGCGGCCACACCCCGCCCATCACCTCCGACCAGCCTTGGTCCGCCCTGGACCTGCCCAGCGTTAACTACACCCTGCGCATTTTCTAACCAGAAGGCATGCCTCAACCCGCCATTGTTAACCCATCCGTACTAACACGAAGGGACGCGGCTCATGTGAGCCGGGTCCCTTCCTCATGTTCTGATTGAGTGGCGTCCGGGAGGGCGGGGAAGGTGGGATCAACGGCCGGGCCGGCGTCGGGGTTGCCAGCAGCAAGCGTGGGAAACAGGCGCCGCCCCAGTAGACTGGCTGCAGCCATGACATTTCATATCTCCTACCCTGCTGAGCTGCCCGTTTCCGAGCGCCGCGAGGACCTGAAGGCTGCCATTGCAGCGAACCAGGTGACCATCATCGCCGGCGAGACCGGCTCCGGCAAGACCACCCAGATCCCCAAAATGTGCCTCGAGCTGGGCCTGGGCGACAACGGCCTGATCGGGCACACCCAGCCGCGGCGGCTCGCAGCCCGCACCGTCGCTGAGCGCATCGCCGAGGAACTCGGTGTGGAGATCGGCCAGGAAGTCGGCTTCCAGGTGCGGTTCACGGGCGAAGTCAGCCGCGCCACCAAGGTCAAGCTCATGACCGACGGCATCCTGCTCGCCGAGATCCAGCGGGACAAGCTGCTGCGCAAATACAACGCCATCATCATTGACGAAGCGCACGAGCGCAGCCTCAACATCGACTTCATCCTGGGCTACCTCAAGCGCATCCTGCCGCAGCGGCCGGACCTGAAAATCATCATCACCTCGGCCACGATCGATCCGGAGCGGTTCGCGAAACACTTCGGGTCCGACGACGAGCCCTCCCCCATCATCGAGGTGTCCGGGCGCACGTTCCCGGTGGAGATCCGGTACAGGCCGCTGTCCCAGCCGGCCGGCGGACCCGCCGATCGCGAAGATGCAGACGCCTCCGATGACGAACTCGAAGAGGACCGCGATCCGCTCGACGCCGTCTGCGACGCCGTTGACGAACTCGCCACCGAGGCCCCCGGCGACATCCTGGTCTTTTTCTCCGGCGAGCGCGAAATCCGCGACGCAGCAGAGGCACTCAACGCCAGGATCCAGTCCAACCGGCGCCTGGCCGGCACCGAGGTGCTCCCGCTGTTCGCCCGCCTGAGCCTGCAGGAACAGCACAAGGTGTTCCACCCCGGCAAAAACCGCCGGATTGTGCTGGCCACCAACGTGGCCGAGACGTCCCTGACGGTCCCGGGCATCAAGTACGTCATCGACACCGGCACGGCCCGCATCTCCCGCTACTCGCACCGCACCAAGGTCCAGCGGCTGCCCATCGAGCGCGTGTCGCAGGCTTCGGCGAACCAGCGCTCCGGCCGGTGCGGCCGTGTGTCGGACGGCATCGCCATCCGGCTCTATTCGGAAGAGGACTTCGGGTCCCGGCCGCTGTTCACGGATCCGGAAATCCTGCGCACCAACCTGGCGGCCGTCATCCTGCAGATGACCGCCATGGGCGTTGCCCGCGGGCCCAAGGACGTGGAGAACTTCCCGTTCGTCGAGCCGCCGGACTCGCGGGCAATCAACGACGGCGTTACGCTCCTGCGCGAGCTCGGCGCCCTGAATGCCGTCCGGCCAGGTGACGCCAAGAGCGGCGGACTCACCGCCGTCGGACAGCAGCTTGCCCAGCTGCCGGTGGATCCCCGCCTCGGCAGGATGATCGTGGAGGCCGGCAAGCGCGGCTGCGTCCGCGAGGTAATGATCCTGGCCGCGGCGCTGACCATCCAGGACCCGCGTGAGCGTCCCACGGACAAGCAGCAGCTCGCCGCCGAGAAGCATGCCCGCTTCCGCGATGAAAACTCGGACTTCACCGGCTTCCTGAACCTGTGGAACTACCTGCAGGAGAAACAGCAGGAACTCTCGTCCACCCAGTTCCGCCGCCTGTGCCGGACCGAGTTCATCAACTACCTTCGGGTCAGGGAGTGGCAGGATCTCTTCGCCCAGCTCCGCCAGATGGCCCGCCCGCTCGGGATCAGTCTGGACAACAAGCGCCTTGCCGATCCTGCGGGCAACCACGAGGGCATCCACATGAGCCTGCTGTCGGGCCTCCTCAGCCACATCGGCATCCTGGACGAGCGCAAGCGCGAATACGCCGGTGCCCGCGGCAGCCGGTTCGCAATCTTCCCCGGTTCGTCGCTCTTCAAGAAGTCCCCCACGTTTGTGATGGCTGCCGAACTCGTGGAGACGAGCCGCCTCTGGGCCAGGGTCGCAGCCAAGTTCGATCCCGTCTGGGCAGAACAGGTGGCGCCGGACCTCGTTAAGCGCAGCTACAGCGAGCCGCACTGGTCCACCAGAATGGGCGCGGTCATGGCGTACGAGAAGGTCACCCTGTACGGCGTGCCCATCATCCCGCAGCGCCGGGTCAACTACAGCCGAGTGGATCCTGTGCTGGCCCGCGAGCTGTTCATCCGGCACGCCCTGGTGGAAGGCGATTGGAAAACGCACCACAAGTTCTTCCACCGCAACCGCGCCCTGCTTCTGGAGGTCGAGGAGCTCGAAGCCAGGATGCGCCGCCGCGACCTGCTGGTGGACGACGAAACGCTGTTTGAGTTCTACGACGCCAGGATCGGCCCCGACGTTGTATCCGAACGGCACTTCGACAAATGGTGGAAGGAGGCCCGGCAGCAGAATCCGGACCTCCTCGACTACGACAAGTCATTGCTGCTCAACAACGACGCCGATGGCCTGGACGAAGCCGCTTATCCGAAGACGCTATTGCACAAGGGCTTCGAGCTCCCGCTCAGCTACGAGTTCCACCCGGTGGCGCCCGGGTCACCACCCAACCCGTCCGACGGCGTCACAGCCGAAGTCCCGGTGCTCTTCCTTAACCAGCTCGATGATGCCGCCTTCCGCTGGCTGATCCCGGGCCAGCGCGCGGAGCTTGTGGCTGCCCTGATCAAGTCACTCCCCAAGCAGGTCCGCAAGAACTTCGTCCCCGCTCCGGATGTGGCCCGGCAGGCCGTTGCTGCCCTGGATTCGGACTTCGATCCGGCGCACGATGAGCTGGAAGCTTCACTGGAACTGGCCTTGCGCCGGATCCGCGGCCACGTCATCCCGCCAGATTCCTGGAACTGGGACGCTGTGCCGTCCCATCTGCGGGTGAGCTTCAAGGTTGTCGATACGCGGGGCAAGGTGCTGGATGAGGGCAAGGACCTCGCGGTCCTTCAGGAGCGGCTGGCCCCGGCAACCCGCCGCGCCATCGCTGAATCCTTGGGGGCGACGCCGGGAACCACCGCGCCGCAGTCTCTTGGAAATTCGAAGACACCCGGAAAGGCCGGCGGAACAGTACCCGCGTCATCTACTGGCGGAAATGCAGCCGGCAGCGGCACAGGCTTCCAGGAACAGACCGGCCTGACCGAGTGGGCCTTCGGCACGGTCCAGCGGCAGGTCAGCAACACCGTCAACGGCCACATGGTCACCGGCTATCCGGCGTTGGTGGATGAAGGAACATCCGTGGCGCTGCGCGTCTTCCAGACCTCGTCGGAGCAGCTCGAGGCCATGCGCGGCGGTGTGATCCGGCTCCTCGCCCTCAGGGTACCGGCACCGGACCGTTACGTCCTGGAGCACCTCAACAACACCGAAAAGCTGACGTTCAGCCAGAATCCGCACGGTTCGGTGTCAGCCCTCATTGCCGATTGTGCCCTGGTTGCCGTGGACAAACTGACCCCGGCGGAACTCCCGTGGGACCGGGGGTCCTTCGACGCCCTTTACGAACAGGTCCGGGCGGAACTGATCGATACCGTCTTCAGTGTGACGGCCGTGGTGGAGCGCGTCCTGGCCAGCACCCGGCGGATTGAGAAAATGCTGAAGGGCACCACCAGTTTGGCACTGATCAGCGCCCTGAACGATGTCAGGAGCCAGCTCGAGCAGCTCGTGTTCCCGGGATTCGTGGCCCGCACCGGCTATATGCAGCTGAGCCAGCTCCCCCGCTACCTTGCCGCCATCGAGAAACGCCTCGAAAAGCTCCCCGGCAACGTCCAGCGGGATGGCCTGAGCATGGCCGCGGTCCAGCGGCTGGAAGACGATTACGACGACGCCGTGTCGGCGCTGCTGCCCGGGCGTCGGGTCGGTGCAGAACTGACGCAGGTCCGCTGGATGATCGAAGAGCTGCGCGTGAGCCTCTTCGCCGTCGAACTCGGAACGGCCTATTCCGTCTCCGAAAAGCGGATCAGGGCTGTCCTTAACAAGGCGCTCGCGCCGGCCTAGGCCTGCCGGCCCACGGCTGGCGCGGGCAAAGACCTGGACGGGCCAAACCGGCGCGAGCGTCAGGCTCAGCTGGCGGGAACGAATTCCGCGTAGCCGGCGGCCCGAAGCCCGGCGCGCAGCTTTTCGGCGTTCGCGTCCAGCACCGCGGGATCCGGGTTCTGGTCGGCAGAGGCGAAATCGAAATCAGCCATGGTCCTGGACGGCCACACGTGGACGTGCAGGTGGTTGATCTCGTACCCGGCCACAATCAGCCCCGCCCGCTCGGCGGGGAAGACGTCCAGCTGCACCGCACCGATCCGGCGGGCCACTTCCATCACCTTCGCGAGGGTTTCCGGGGACGCATCCGTCCAGCGGTCCACCTCCTCGGTGGGGACCACCAGGGTGTGCCCGTCGGCCAGGGGACCCGTGGTCAGGAAGGCCGCAACGTCAGCCTCCCGCCAGACGAAGCGTCCGGGGATCTCGCCTTTGATGATTTTCGTGAACAGAGTGCTCATACGTCTGCCTTCGCGGCCGGAGCCTGCAGGGTGCTGGTGTCCAGCACAAACCGGTATTTGACGTCGCCTGCCACCATGCGGTCGTAGGCCTCATTCAGCTGGTCTGCGCGCACCAGTTCGATATCCGCCACCACTCCATGCTCGGCGCAGAAGTCGAGCATCTCCTGAGTTTCGGCGATGCCGCCGATCAGCGAGCCAGCGTACGCGATCCGCCGCCGGATCAGGGCCCCCGGATTCACCGGCGGCATGGCGTCGGAGGGCAGGCCCAGCTGGAACAGGGCGCCGTCCACGCGCAGCGTGCGGAAGAACGGATTCAGGTCGTGCGGAGCGGCCACAGTGTCGATTATGAGGTCGACGGTGCGGTCCGCGGCGGCCATGGCGTCCTTGTCCCGGGACAGGATCACGTCGTCCGCTCCGAGTTCCAGTGCGGCCGGCACCTTGCCTTCGGAGGTGGTGAACACCACCACCCGCGCCCCCATGGCCTTGGCCAGCTTCACGGCCATGTGTCCGAGCCCACCGAGCCCCACCACGCCCACCACGTCGCCTTCCTCCACGTCGAAGTGCCGCAAGGGAGAGAACGTGGTGACACCGGCGCAGAGCATGGGGGCGACGGCGGCCGGGTCCAGGTTGCCAGGCACTCGGACCACGTAGCGCCGGTCCACCACCACGGCGGACGAGTAACCGCCCTGAGTGACGGTATCGCCGTTGCGTGGATCCTTGGCGCCGTAGGTCCCGATCAGCCCGTTTTCACAGTACTGTTCCAGGCCGTCCAGGCAGCTCTCACATTCGCGGCAGGAATCAACCATGCACCCGACGCCCACGCGGTCCCCCGGTATGAAGTCAGTCACGGCCGAGCCGACGCGGCTGACGGTTCCGACGATCTCGTGGCCGGGGACCAGCGGATATTTCTGGCTGCCCCATTCGCCTCGCGTGGCGTGCACGTCCGAGTGGCACAGGCCGCAGAATTCGATGGCAATTTCGACGTCATCTTCCTTCGGGGCACGCCGGGCAAGCGTCAGGGGCACCATGCCGCTGTCAGCGGAAACCGCGCCATAGGCGGCTGCCAGCACGCCGGTGCCCGGAGCGGTGTCCAGGTCCGTAGCAGGATGAGCAGCAACACCATCGTCGTTCGGCAATACGGGGCGGGCAAGGGGCGGCGGTACGGGGCGTCCTGGGGTCATCCTTCGACGCTACCCCCGCGGGCCGCCGCATGGCCATTCGGCCGGCTGCCCGTCGCCACCGGCAGCGCGGGATTGTTGGACCATTCCGAGAAGGATCCCGGATAGAGGGCGGCCCGGAATCCTGCGATTTCGAGAGCGGCCACCTCGTGGGCGGCGGTCACGCCCGAGCCGCAGTACACGGCCACCGGGACGTCGTCGCGGACGCCGAGGTCCTCGAACCGATGCCGCAGCAGGTCCGCGGGCAGGAAATGCCCGGCCCCGTCCACGTTCTCCGTTGTGGGTGCGCTCCGGGCGCCCGGAATGTGGCCGGCGCGGGGGTCAACGGGTTCAAATTCGCCCCGGTACCTTTCGCCCGCCCGGGCGTCCAGGAGGACGCCCGTTGCCGGCCAGTCCGCCGCTCCGGCCGCGTCAATGCTGGGCATCCTGCCTCCGGCAGGGGAAACATCAAAGGAAACACGCCCGACGGCGGCGTCCACGGGTCCGGTGTCCAGCGGCAGTCCGGCGTCCCGCCACGCGGCCAGGCCGCCGTCGAGCAGGTACACGGCCTGGAACCCGGCGTTGCGGAGCATCCACCAGAGGCGGGCGGCAGCCATATTGCCGCTGTTGTCATAGGCCACCACAACGTCGCCGTTGTTGATCCCCCAGCGCCTGGCAGTTTCCTGGAATTCCGCGTGGGTGGGCAGCGGGTGCCTGCCGCGGGCGGGCGTGGCCGGCGTCGCCAACTCGGTGGCCAGGTCCACAAAAACTGCCCCCGGGAGGTGGCCCCCAAGGTAGTGTTCGCGGCCGTGCGGGTCGCCCAGCGCCCAGCGGATGTCCAGCACCACGGTCCGCTGTCCGGCGTCGAAACGCGCCGCCAAAGCCGGGACAGCCATCAGTGGACCCATCGTTCTCCTTGGCAATTGTGCTTGTGAGGTGTGCAGTCGCTGATCCAACTCTAGCTGCGGCAGAGCGCCCTGCACGGAGGGCCGACGGTAGGCTGGTCCGGTGAAGAACGCGAGCGCGGACCGGGCCTGGGCTGACGAGGCCATCAGAAAAGTCAATGCAGAAAACAACCGGTCCGCCGATACCCATCTCTACTCGGTGCCGCTCCCGGAGCACTGGGGCGTCCAGCTTTACCTCAAGGACGAATCCACTCACCGTTCGGGGAGCCTCAAGCACCGGCTGGCCCGCTCGCTGTTCCTCTTTGGCCTGGTCAACGGCTGGATCCGCGAAGGTACCACCATCGTGGAGGCGTCCAGCGGCAGCACCGCTGTTTCGGAGGCATATTTCGCACAGCTCCTGGGCCTGCCGTTCGTAGCAGTCATGACCCGCACGACGAGCCCGGAGAAGATCGCGCTGATCGAACAGTTCGGCGGCACGTGCCTGTTGGTTGACCACGCCTCAGAAGTTTATGCTGCGGCGGCGGACGTCGCTGCCACATCCAACGGCCACTACATGGACCAGTTCACCTACGCGGAGCGGGCCACAGACTGGCGTGGCAACAACAACATCGCGGAGTCCATCTTCGGCCAGCTGGCGCTGGAGGAACACCCCGTCCCCCGCTGGATCGTGGTGGGTGCGGGGACCGGAGGCACGAGTGCGACCATTGGCCGCTACCTGCGCTACCGCGGCCACGACACGCGCCTTGCGGTGGTAGACCCGGAGAATTCCGCGTTCTACCCCGGCTGGCTGAGCGGTGCGGGTGAGGCCAGCACCGGAATGCCGTCACGGATCGAAGGGATCGGCCGGCCGCGGATGGAACCGAGCTTTGTGCCCGCCGTCATCGACCACATGATTCAGGTTCCCGATGCCGCCTCCGTCGCAGCCATGCGGCACCTGCGCACGGTCGCCGACTTGCATGCCGGACCGTCCACGGGCACCAACCTGTGGGGTGTCTGGCAGCTTGTGGGGGAAATGGTGGCCGAGGGACAGCGCGGCAGCATTGTGTCGTTGATGTGCGACGGCGGCGACCGCTATGCGGGCAACTACTACAATCCCGCGTGGCTGTCAGGGCAGGGCCTGGACCCCGAGCCGTATGAGGAAGTCATCCGCCGGTTTTTCGAGACCGGCGTCTGGAACGCGTAGCCGGTCAGACCTCCACTGATTCCCGCGGGGCAAGGCGGGTGTACTCGGTGCCGTATTTCCGGCCCAGCCGGGCAACATGGGATTCTGCGACCTTCAGGCCCGTTTCGTTGAGCAGCCCGTCGTGGATCTGGAACGCACGCGGGGCCCGGACGGCAATGACAAAATCCACCACCTCGCTGACCTTGCTCCACGGCGCGTGGAGCGGAACCAGCAGCGTCTGTACGCTGAGACCGTCCGGGATGATGAAAGAGTCCCCCGGGTGGTAGACGTTGCCGTTTACCAGGTAGCCGATGTTGGCCACGATGGGAACCTGCGGGTGGATCAGTGCGTGCTGTCCGCCGAAGCTGCGCACGTTGAAGCCGGCCGCGTCAAAACTGGAACCGGGTTCAACAGTGTGGATCCGCACTGCGGCCTGCGGCGCCTCCTCCCGCAGATGGGCGGCCACTCCGGCCGGCGCGAAGACCGCCAGGACGTGAGAGCGGCGCAGTGCGTTGACCATGGCTGGCACATCCACATGGTCGGCGTGCTCGTGCGTGATCAGCACGGCCTGCGCCCCGGACAGGGCTTCGGCCGTCTCGGAGTATGTTCCCGGATCCAGCACCAGCACCCCGCCGTCCTTCTCAAGCCGGACGCACGCGTGGGTGTATTTTGTCAGCTTCATAGCGCCAGCCTAGGGTCAGGCCCCAAGCCTGTCCAAGGGGCGTCCGGCTGTTCAGCCCCGGCTGGTAATCTTGATGATTGCCACCGTCCCTCAGGGAAGCGAGTACCTTCATGCCGTTCGGCACCAAAGCTGACGCCACGCCGTCGACCGCCGCATCCGGCGCAGGCACCGCCAGTGTGCCCGGCAAGGAGCAGCGCGTCACCAAGCAGCGTGTGGCCGTCGGCGCTGCCCTGGACGAGCTGGATGACTTCGTCAGCACGCAGGAGCTCTACCGCATCCTGCAGAACAAGGGCGTGTCGGTTTCCCTGGCAACGGCGTACCGGATCCTGCAGTCCCTCGCCGATGACGGCCTCGTGGACGTGCTGCGCAACGGCGAGGGCGAAGCCGTTTACCGGCGCTGCGCCGTGACCGGGCACCACCACCACCTGCTGTGCCGCAACTGCGGGAAGGCCGTGGAAGTCGAGGCCCCGGCGGTGGAAACCTGGGCCGCCCGGATCGCCACCGAACACGGCTACACCGAGGTGGCGCACACCGTGGAGATCTTCGGGCTGTGCCCGGACTGCACAGCCCTCAGGTCCGCCGGCAAACTCTGACGGCCTGAGCCGCAACAACCGGACGCACGCCGTTGGACCGCGTCAGCGGGCGTGCACCAGCCGGCCGTTGATGCCCTTCTTGGCCCGGACACTGCCCACGACGCGGCACGCCACGTAGATCAGGAATGACAGCGTGGTGACGTAAGGGCTGATGGGGATCCGGCCGCCCAGGGCCAGCAGGATTCCGCCCACCGTGGCCGTGACGGCGAAAACAACGCTGAGCGCCACGACGGCCACGGGAGCGGACGTCACGCGGAGCGCCGCGGCTGCCGGGGTGATCAGCAATGCGAGCACCAGGAGCGCCCCCACCACCTGGATGGATAGCGCTACGCTGACTCCCAGCAGGACCATGAAGATCAGCGCGAGCGTCCGTACGGGCACCCCGCGGGCTTCGGCCAGTTCGGGATCAACGCTGGCAAAGTTCAGCGGGCGCCAGATGGCTGCCAGTGCTGCAATGACCAGCACAGCGGCGCCGGCAAGGACCTGGAGCTGGACGGTGTCCACGGACACGATCTGCCCCGTGAGCAGGCCGAATTTGTTGGCGGCCCGGCCTTCGTAGAGCGACAGGAACAGGATGCCGAGCCCCAGGCCGAAGGGCATGATGACCCCGATGATGGAGTTTTTGTCCCGGGCCCGGACGCCCATCAGGCCCAGGAGCAGCGCCGCCGCCACCGAGCCGATGAGCGAGCCAAACACGATGTCCGAGCCGATCAGGAGCGCAAACGCCGCCCCGGCGAAGGAGAGCTCCGAGATGCCGTGGACGGCGAAGGCCAGGTCCCGTTTCATCACGAAGGTGCCCACCAGCCCGCCCAGCAGGCCCAGCACGGCCCCGGCCCAGATGGAGTTCTGGACCAGCACCAGCAGCTCTCCGTAGTTCTCGAAGCTGAAGATCGCTGCGATGATGCTGTCCGCATCCATCAGGCCACCTCCCCCACCGTGGCGTGGACATCTGCGTGATGGTGCGTGGTCGCGTCGGGCAGGCCGATGACGACGATGCGCCCGTTCGCGTGGATGACTTCCACGTGGCTGCCATAGAGCTCGGTCAGGACCTCGGTGGTCATGACCTCTTCCGGGGTCCCCACGCGGAACCGCCCGCCGACCAGGTACAGCACACGGTCAACGTAGTCGATGATGGGGTTGATTTCATGGGTGACAAAAACCACCGCGCTGTTCTGGGCGTGGCACTGCTTGTTGATCAGCGCGCTGACGGCCTGCTGATGGTGCAGGTCCAGGGACAGCAACGGTTCGTCACAGAGGAGGACCTTGGGGTCCGTGGCCAGCGCCTGGGCCACCCGGAGGCGCTGCTGCTCACCGCCGGAGAGCTGGCCCACGGGGACTTTAGCGTAGTCGCTGGCGCCCACCAGTTCCAGGAGCTCATCGATCCTGCGGTTTGCCCGGGACTTGCCCAGCCGCAGCCCCCAGCGGTGGCCGTCCACGCCGAGCCCCACCAGGTCCCGGGCACGCATGGGGGTGTCCGGAGCGAAGGATTTCTGCTGCGGAATGTAGCCGATCAGGTTGCTGCCCCGCTCCACGGGACGGTCGCCGAGCGTGGCCCGGCCGGACTGCAGTTCCTGCAGGCCCAGAAGAACCTTGAGGAAACTGGTCTTTCCGCTGCCGTTGGGGCCCAGGACGGCGAAAAACTCACCGGGCCTGATGTCCAGGTCGAGATCCTCCCAGAGCAAGCGTTTGCCGAACTGCAGGGACGCCCCGCGGAGGCTGACCACCGGTTTCAACTATTTTTCTCCAAAACTTTGCTGACGTTGTCAACATTGTCCGTCATCCACTGCAGGTACGTCTTGCCTTCGGGCAGGGTTTCGCTGAAGTCAATGACGGGAACGCCGGCTGCTTCGGCTGCCTTTTTCAGCGCCTGTGTCTGTGATCCCTCTGTCTGCGCGTTGTAGGCCAGGAAACTGATGTCCTTGGATCCCGCCAGGTCCGTGGCTGCCTTCAGCACCGCGGGCGGAACGTCCGAGCCTTCCTCGATCGCGGCGGTGTAGTCGGCCGGAGTCTTGTTCTCCAGCCCGGCTGCCTCGAGCAGGTACAGCGGGACAGGTTCGGTCACGGCCACGGCTGCGCCTGTTCCGTTGGCCTTCAGCGCGGCGAGCTTGACGGCCAGGCCGTCCACCCCGGCTTTGAAGGTTGCGGCATTGGAAGTGAACAGGGCGGCTGATCCCGGTTCGAGTTCACCCAGTTTTGCCGCCAGTGAATCAGCGAGCTTACCCATGGCATCCAGGCTGTACCAGGCGTGCTCGTTGAACTCACCGTACTCGTGGTGGTGGCCGTCAGCTGACTCGCTCGCCGCCGACGATGAATCGGTGTGGCCTTCCTCCGGAGCCAGGCCAGCCACTTCGACGGCCGTGACGATATTGCTGTGCGGGATGTTGCTGTCGTCGGCCATCTTGTGGAGGAAGGCGTCGTAGCCGCCGCCGTTCTCGATCACCAATTCCGCTTTGGACACCAGCAGCCGGTCCTGCGCGGTGGCCTCGTACGAATGCGGGTCCTGGCTGGTCTTGGTGATGATGGAGGTGACGTTGACTTTGTCCCCGCCGATGATCGCGGCGATGTCCCCGTACACGTTGGTGGACGCCACCACCTCGACGACGCCGGCAGATGACTCCGGGCCGGACGTCGCCGACGGTGCACCGCCTCCGGAGCCGCAGGCGGTGAGCAGCAGGCTCACGCCGGCGAGGGCTGCGAGGGACGTTCGGATGGCGGCGGGGTGGCGCACGGAAACCTCAGTTCAGTACAGGGATGGACTTTTGCGTCTCCAAAAAGCTTACCCCTAAATGTGAATGATTCCTATTTAGGATAGCCGGGCCGGTCCCTTTCGGACCCGGCCGCGCTCAGTCACCGTTCGGCTGGCCCAGCCTCCTGATGCCGGTGGCCTGCGTGGCGTCCCGGATCTCTCCCACCAGCTGCTCGATCACGTCTTCCAGGAACAGGACCCCATGGGTCTGCCCGTCCGCGCCGATCACGCGGGCCAGGTGTGAGCCCGTGCGCTGCATGACGGACATGGCCGTTTCAACTTCGTCGTCCAGCGCAAGGTTGGCCAGCGAGCGGATCCTGCTCTCGGCGATGGGGTGCTGGTAGTCCGACTCGGGAATGGACAGCACATCCTTCACGTGGAGGTACCCGGACAGCATGCCGTCATCGTCCAGCATCGGGAACCTCGAAAAACCGGTCCTGCTGACGGCTTTTTCAAACTCCACCGGCGTGGTGGCCGCCTTCAGCATGACCAGGTCGTCCAGCGGAACCATGATGTCCGAGGCCGTGTATTCGGAAAATTCCAGGGCGCCGGTGATCAGGCCCGCGTCATCATCCACCAGCCCGTGACGGGTGGATTCCTGCACGATCGACTGGACTTCTTCGAGCGTAAAGGACGAGTTCACCTCATCCTTGGGCTCAATCCGCAGGAGCTTGAGGATGTGGTTGGCGGACCAGTTCAGCGCGACGATGGCCGGGTTGACCAGCTTCGCAACGAACATCAGCGGCGGCGCCAGAAGCAAGGCAGCCTTGTCCGCCACCGATACCGAGATGTTCTTCGGCACCATCTCGCCGAACGTCACGTGGAGGAAGGTCACCACCATCAGGGCAATGGCGAACGCTGCGACGTCGGCAACTTCCACCGGCAGCCCGACAGCTTCCAGGGGAGCCGCCATCAGGTGGTGGATGGCCGGTTCGGCCACCTGCAGGATCAGCAGCGAGCACACGGTGATGCCCAACTGCGCACAGGCCAGCATCAATGAGACGTTTTCCATGGCGCGCAACGTGGTCTGTGCCCGCTTGGAACCGGCCTCGGCGAGGGGTTCGATCTGGCTGCGCCTGGCCGACATCACGGCGAACTCGGCGCCGACAAAAAACGCGTTACCCAGCAGGAGGACAATCAGCCAGGCAATTCCGGCCCAGTCACTCATCGTTCACTCCCGTCTTTCGGAGCAGGCTCCGCTTCAGGCGCCGCCGGATGGAAGGAGATCCGCTCGATCCTTCGGCCGTCCATCCTGGTCACGCTCAGCGTGCCTCCGCCTACGTCGACGGTGTCCCCCACTGCGGCGATCCGGCCCAGTTCACTCATGACGTACCCGCCCACGGTTTCGTAGGCGGCTTCGTCCGGAACGGTCAGCCCCGGGATCTGTTCGGAAAGCTCGTCGGGGCGCAGCAATCCGGGGAAGTACCAGTCCCCGGAGGCGCTCTGGAGCAGTCCCGGGCGTACCTTGTCGTGCTCGTCGGACACTTCACCGACGATTTCCTCCACCAGGTCCTCAAGGGTGGCGATGCCTGCGGTTCCGCCGTATTCGTCCAGGACAATGGCGAGCTGGAGGTTTCCCTCGCGCAGCTCGGCCAGGAGGGCATCGAGGTGGATGGTCTCCGGCACGCGGAGGACATCGGTCATGATGGCTCCGGCCTCCAGGTTGGCCCGCCGGTCCCACGGCACGGCAACGGCCTTCTTGACGTGGACCAGGCCCTTGATGTCGTCGGAGGACTCCCCGATGACGGGGAAACGGGAGTACCCGGTGCGCCGGGCGGCGTCCAGGATGTCCGAGACAGGCTGGTCGGCGTCGATGGTTTCCATCCGGATCCGGGGCGTCATAACATCGGCGGCCGTCCGGGCCGAGAAGTTCAGGGTGCGGGCCACAAAGTTGGCCGTCCCGGCGTCGAGCGTTCCCATGGCGGCGGAGCGCCGCACCAGGGAGGCGAGCTCGGCCGGCGTCCGGGCACCGGAAATCTCTTCCTTGGCCTCCAGGCCAAAGACGTTCAGTACCTTGTTGGAAAAGCCGTTGAGCACCACGATGGCGGGTTTGAAGATGGCGGTAAAGACCAGCTGCGGCCGCGCCAGCGCCTTGCCCACTTGGAAGGACAGCGCAATGGCCATGTTCTTGGGCACCAGTTCGCCAAGCAGCATGGACAGCAGCGTTGCCAGCGCCATCGCTATGACCAGGGAAACGGACGCGGCAGCCACTTCGGGAATTCCGACGGCGGCCAACGGGCCCTCGAGGAGGCGTCCTACCGACGGTTCCATCACGTAACCGGTCAGAAGGGTGGTCAGAGTGATGCCGAGCTGACAGCTGGAAAGCTGGGTTGAGAGGGATTTCAGGCACTTGAGCAGTGGGACGGCACCCGTGTCACCGTTATCGATGGCACGTTGGACCGTGGCCTGGTCAAGGGCAATCAGGGAAAATTCGACGGCGACGAAAAAGCCGGTGCCGGCGATCAGCAGGAGGCCTGCCGCGAGGAGCAACCACTCCATTCAGAATCCCGCCCGAAAGCCGGGAGAAATTGTGTGAAGCCGGGGGAAACGGACCGGCGGAGGATGATCGGCCGAAGCCGACGCTGTTTCCATAGGGGCTCCGCCGGGGTGGGCTGACGGAAAATGATGGGCGCGTGTTCGGGGTTTGCCGGCTCTGCGGGTGGACTGCGCGGTGCTGTACTTCATACTCCGCTGACAGCCCCCAGGCCGGCACCTAGATTTACTGTCCATAAGAATTTCAGTCTACAGGAGCAGATTGCGCCTTTCGGATGGCCGCACTGAGGTCACGGCGCACCCGCGCCGGGACGGCTTCCGGATGCCACAATCCGCGATCTCCGCGTCATTGCCATGATTTGGGTCACCGTTATTGGCAGTTAACACAGAATGCTCATTAGACTGGCAAAGGTCCGGGTTCAGGACGCAGAGACTGGTTCGAATGTTGTGCTGCGGCACCGTGGCGGCCAGAGAGAAATCAAACTCATGGAAGAGGCGTATTTCAAGTGCCAGAGCAGCCAAGCCACCGTCTACCAGAGGAATTTGGCGGAAACGAGTGGCTCGTTGACGAACTGTACGAGCAGTATCAGAAAGACAAGAACACGGTGGATACCAAATGGTGGCCCCTGTTCGAGTCCTTCGATTCAGGCAGCGGTTCTTCTTCCAACGGAAGCACGGCGGTAGCCGTGGCCCACCCAGCAACCCGCGAAATGCCGGCTGTACCACCGGCGCCTCCGGCTTCTGCAACTGCTGCACCGGCAACGTCGCCGGCCGCACAGCCCGCAGCGCCGGCCGCCGCCCCCGCGGCGGCAAAGAAAGCTCCCGCTACGGTCGCCCGCGATGGCGCGAAGAAGACCGAGCCCGGAAGCACGGCCCAGCCGATCCCTGCCCAGCTTCCCAAAAACGTCAAGGCACCCACGGCTCCGGAAGAGGACGTGGTCTCCGTTCTTCGCGGCCCGGCCAAGGCCATCGCCACCAACATGGTCACCAGCCTTGAGGTCCCCACGGCCACCAGCGTCCGGGCTATTCCGGCAAAGCTGCTGATCGACAACCGCGTGGTCATCAACTCCAACCTGGCCAGAGCACGCGGCGGCAAGGTTTCCTTCACGCACCTCATCGGCTACGCCGTGATCCGCGCACTCGCCCAGTTCCCGTCGATGAACGTCTACTACGACGAAATCGACGGCAAGCCCAGTGCTGTCCAACCGGCCCACGTCAACTTCGGCATCGCCATTGACATGCCCAAGCCGGACGGCACCCGCCTGCTCATAGTGCCCAACATCAAGAAAGCGGAGACCCTCAACTTCTCCGAGTTCTGGCACACCTATGAAGACCTGATCAAGCGTGCCCGCAGCGGCAAGCTGACCGCTGATGACCACTCCGGCACCACGGTGTCCCTGACCAACCCCGGCGGCATCGGCACCGTTCACTCCGTGCCGCGTCTGTCCAAGGGACAGGCCGCCATCATCGGCGTCGGCGCGCTGGACTACCCGGCCGAGTTCCAGGGCGCCAGTGAAAAGATCATCGCGCAGAATGCCATCAGCAAGGTCCTTACGCTGACGTCCACCTATGACCACCGCGTCATCCAGGGAGCCGGCAGCGGCGAGTTCCTGAAGCTTGTGCACCAGCTGCTGCTCGGTGCCCAGAACTTCTACGACGACATCTTCGAGTCACTGCGCATCCCGTACGAGCCCATCCGCTGGAGCCCCGACCTGCAGGTGGACCCCGCTGACGAGATCAACAAGGTTGCCCGGATCCAGCAGCTGATCCACTCCTACCGCGTGCGCGGCCACCTGATGGCGGACACCGATCCCCTGGAGTATGTCCAGCGCAAGCACCCGGACCTTGACGTCCTCACCTACGGGCTGACGCTGTGGGACCTGGACCGTCAGTGGCCCACCGGCGGTTTCGGCGGCGCACCCATGCTCAAGTTCCGCGACATCCTCGGCGTACTCCGCGACGCATACTGCCGCACCACCGGCATCGAGTACATGCACATCCAGGAGCCGGAGGAACGCAAGTGGTTCCAGGACCAGCTGGAGCACCCCTACTCGAAGCCGAGCCGCGAAGAGCAGCTGCGCATCGTGTCCCGGCTCAACGCGGCCGAAGCGTTTGAAACCTTCCTGCAGACCAAGTTCGTCGGCCAGAAGCGCTTCTCCCTGGAAGGCGGCGAATCCCTGATTCCGCTGCTGGACGCCATCATTTCCGATGCCGCTGACGACGGACTGGACGAAGTTGCAATCGGCATGGCCCACCGCGGCCGCCTGAACGTCCTCACCAACATCGCCGGCAAGACCTACGCCCAGGTGTTCCGCGAATTCGAAGGCACCCAGGATCCCCGCTCCGTGCAGGGCTCCGGCGACGTGAAGTACCACCTCGGTACCGAAGGCACGTTCACCTCGGAAAACGGCAACGAGACCAAGGTCTACCTCGCCGCCAACCCGTCCCACCTCGAGGCTGTCGACTCGGTGCTCGAAGGCATCGTCCGCGCCAAGCAGGACCGCCTGGACCAGGGCGAGGCCTTCCCGGTCCTGCCCCTCATGGTCCACGGAGATGCTGCGTTCGCAGGCCAGGGCGTGGTTGCTGAGACGCTGAACCTGTCCCAGCTCCGCGGTTACCGGACCGGCGGCACCATCCACGTGGTGGTCAACAACCAGGTCGGCTTCACCACGGCGCCGTCGTCGTCGCGCTCGTCCACCTACTCCACGGACGTCGCCAAGATGATCCAGGCGCCGGTGTTCCACGTGAACGGTGACGATCCCGAGGCAGTGGTTCGCATCGCCCAGCTCGCCTACAAGTTCCGCCAGCGGTTCCACAAGGACGTTGTGATCGACATGGTGTGCTACCGCCGCCGTGGCCACAACGAGGGTGACGACCCCTCGATGACCCAGCCCATGATGTACAACCTGATCGAAGCCAAGCGCTCCGTCCGCAAGCTGTACACCGAGGCACTCATCGGCCGTGGCGACATCACCGAGGAAGAAGCGGAGCAGCTGCTCCGCGACTACCAGGAACGGCTGGAGCGGGTCTTCGCCGAAACGCACGCGGCCCAGACCTCGCCCATCCCGATCATCACCGCGGACTCCGCCGCCGTCTCCGACATTGAGCGTCCCATCGCCCAGCAGGCTGACTTCGGCACCAACGCCCCGGCGTCCACTGCCATTTCTCCGGAGACCCTGGCACACATCGGCAAGGCCCACGTCCAGATCCCCGAGGGCTTCACCGTCCACGCCAAGCTCAAGCAGCTCCTCGAAAAGCGCGAGCAGATGTCCCGCGAAGGCGGCATCGACTGGGGCTTTGGCGAGATCGCGGCCTTCGGTTCGCTGATCATGGAAGGCGTTCCCGTCCGGCTTGCCGGCCAGGACTCGCGCCGCGGCACGTTTGTGCAGCGCCACGCAGTGTTCCACGACCGCGCCAACGGCGGCGAGTGGCTGCCCCTGGGCCACCTCTCGGATGACCAGGCGAAGCTGTGGATCTACGACTCCCTGCTGTCCGAATACGCGGCCATGGGCTTCGAATACGGCTACTCGGTGGAACGCCCGGATGCCCTGGTGCTGTGGGAAGCGCAGTTCGGTGACTTCGTCAACGGCGCGCAGACCATCATCGATGAGTTCATCTCCTCGGCCGAGCAGAAGTGGGGCCAGCGCTCCTCCCTGGTCCTGATGCTGCCGCACGGCTACGAAGGCCAGGGCCCGGACCACTCGTCGGCACGCATCGAACGCTTCCTGCTGATGTGCGCCGAAGAGAACATGATCGTCGCCAACCCCACCACGGCGGCATCACACTTCCACCTGCTGCGCCGCCAGGCGTACAGCCGGCCGCGCAAGCCGCTGATCATCTTCACGCCGAAGCAGCTTCTGCGCCTCAAGGCAGCCGCGTCGTCCGTCGAGGACTTCACCACGGGCTCCTTCCGCCCCGTCATAGGTGACCACGAGCAGCTGGCGGCAGACGCCGTCGAACGCGTACTGCTGGTCTCCGGCCGCCTGTACTACGATCTCCTGTCCACCCGGCAGAAGACCGGTGACAAGACCACCGCGATTGTCCGTGTGGAGCAGCTCTACCCGCTGCCGCACGAAGAAATCGCAGCGGAACTGGCCAAGTACCCGAACGCGGAGGTTGTCTGGGCACAGGACGAGCCCGCCAACCAGGGACCGTGGCCGTTTATGGGCCTGAACCTCCCGGAGGCGCTGGACCGGCGCGTTCGCCTGGTGTCGCGTCCCGCATCGGCCTCCACGGCGGCTGGCTCCATGAAGCGACACGCAGCTGAGCAGGATTCACTGCTGAAGCAGGCATTTGCGCGGAAGTAGTCCCAGTGGCTGCCCGGCCGGACGTCGAAATACCAGACTCCGGCCGGGCAGTTCTGTTTAATGAAGATGGATCATAGCCACGCCGATTGGCCTGAATCGGCACGGACGTAAAGAGGGACTTGTGGAAGACAGGAAGCTGCGGATCGCAGCTGTTGGAGATGAACTGCTGGCCGGGCTAGGCGATCCCAGGGCCCTCGGCTGGCTGGGCCGCGTGTTGGCCCGCACTCCGCAGGACGGCATGGTCCTGGAAGCGTATGCCCTCCCCTGTCCCCAGGAAGGAACGGAGGGGCTGGCTGCCCGCTGGCAGGAGGAGGCCGGGCGGCGGTTCGGCGACCAGCACGAGAACCGCCTGGTGATTGGCCTCTCGGGCCGGGACATCGAGTTCGGCCTGTCGACCGCCCGCAGCCGCCTGAACCTGGCCAACATCCTGGATACCGCCACGCAGAACCGGATCGAGGTGTTTGTGGTGGGCCCGCCGCCCACGCTGGACCCGGTACAGAACCGCCGGCTCGCCGATCTGAACACGGCCTTCGCTGACGTCACCACCAGGCGCAAGCACCTCTATGTGGACACGTTCTCCCCCCTTCTGAACCACGAACAGTGGCGCCAGGACCTTGCGGCGAACACCGGCACGCCGGGGCAGGCGGGCTATGGCCTGATGGCCTGGCTGGTCCTCCACCGTGGCTGGTTCCAGTGGCTGGGCATGGACGCCCCCGAGTAGGCTTCGCCAACCCTTCCAGTCGCGATATATCTTGACGGGTCCAGCGGTCCGTTATATCTTGAGATATCAGTCACGATATATCGCGGTTTTGGAGGATTCATGACAGAGGACAGCTGGACCGTCACAGGTCCGCAAACCATCGACGTTGACCACGTCCGGTCGCTGAAGCTGGGCATGGTCCGCGGCAGGTTCGACGTCGTCACGCACGCCGACGCCGTGGCCCGTGTGGAGATCAACGACGTCCAGGGCGATCCCGTGTCGGTGACACTGACGGACGGCAGGCTTGAGGTCCGCCATCAGCTGCACGGCCCCCAGGGCTGGTTCAAGAACCTGATGGGCACGGTCAACCACAACAGCAACAACTCAGCGGTGATCAGCATCGCTCTGCCGGCCGGCGTCGAGGTGGAGGCCGGCACGGTCAGCGGCGATGGCCTCGTGTCCGGAATCAGCGGGCGCACGCGGCTCAATACCGTCTCGGGTTCTGTGATGGCAGACGGCACATCCGGGGAACTTCACGTCAACACCGTCAGCGGCGAAGTCATCGCGCGAAACCACGACGGCGTCCTGACCGCCAAGAGCGTCTCCGGCGAGGTCACCGCATCCGGCCGGTTCAGCAACATCAGGGCTCACACGGTCAGCGGCGACATGAGTTTTGACCTGCTCGGCTTTACCCACGACTTCGGTGCCAATTCAGTCTCCGGCGACCTCACCATCAGGCTGCCGCACGACGTCGGCGTGGACATCGTCGCGAAATCGGCCAGCGGCGTTGTGGTGATTGATGACCAGCAGTACTCCCAGCCCGGCGGCAAGGTGGAAACCATTGCCGGACCGGACGGCAAGCTGATGCTGGTGCGGACCAACTCGGTGTCCGGCAAAACGTCCATCTTTCATGGCCAGCCGGCCCGCAATGACGACGCAAGTAGCCCGGAAACGGGGCACTGATGCCTCCGGTGTTCGCCCATGGTGCGCTCCGGCTGTACTTGCTCGCACTGCTGGAGTCGGGGCCCAAACACGGCTATGAACTGATCAAAGCCCTCAGCGAACGGTTCGGCGGCACCTACTCCCCCAGCGCGGGAACCATCTATCCCCGGCTTGGGAAGCTGGAGGAAGAAGGGCTCGTCGCCACTGAATCAGAAGGCCGCCGCACGAACTACCGCATCACCGCGGCGGGGCTTGCTGAACTCAACAAGCGCCGGGAGGAACTCGCCGGAGTCGAGAACGACATTTCCGCTTCCGTCCGCCGCCTGGCGGACAACCTGCGGGCGGATATCCGCGCCAACATGCGCGGGTTGCGGGCAGACCTGGCGGCCACGGCCGAGGCGGCCCGTTCCACGGCGCGGGCCGCCGATTTCCGGAAAGCCGGCCGCCAGTCTTCGGAAGGGTTCCAGGAGCTGAAGGAAGCGGAGATGCTGCTGCAGGCGTTCCGGGACGACCTGCGCGTGGAACTGCGGCTGCAGGCCACCCGGCAACCGCTCAGCGCCGTCACGCTGGAAACTGTCAGGACCGTGCTGGACCAGGCGCGCATCTCCATCCGCAACTCACTGCCCGGCTGAGCCGCCCGGCTGAGCAGCCCGGCTGAGCAGCCGGACTGCGCCGCCGGACCGGTGTTGCCCCCGGTCACAGCCCGTTTCGGTTTCGCGGCGTGTCCCATGGTGTGGGAGACTTGAGGGCAGCTCTTTTGAGTACCAACATTTAAGGAGGCCAGCTATGAGCAAGCGTGCACGTAAACGTCGTGACCGTAAGCGTGGCGGCGCGAACCACGGGAAGCGCCCCAACGCCTAAGCTAAAGCTTGGAAAACGGTTTAAGCGAAGGACCCCGGAAGCCAAACGGCTTTCGGGGTCCTTCGTCTTTGCGCTGGTCTTTGGCGCCTGCGGTTCTGCTGACGGGCATCGACGCAGTCCGGCGTCGATGCGGTCACGTGGGTCCCTGCAGACGGGTACCGCTTGCGTCAGGCGTCCACCGGGCGAATGGAGTGGATCCGGTCCAGGATGGCGTTCTTCAGGTTTTCCGGAGCGGCCTCGGTGCACGAGCGCTTCACCATGGTGCGGATCACGCACTCGAGGTCGTACTGCTCCGTGCACTCAGGGCACTCATCAAGGTGGGTCTTGATTTCCGTGATGTCCTCGCGGGTCAATGCCCCGTCGAGGTATTCGTAGATGCGTTGCATCCGGGCGTCATCGCAGTCGCCCAATCCCTGGCAGTCGCTCATTTCCTGTTCTCCTGTTGTGTGTTCGCGGCCGTGTCCTGTGATTCGACGGCGCCTTTGAATCCTCGTTCGGCGGCATAGTCCGCCAGCATGTCCCGCAACATTTTCCTGCCGCGGTGAAGCCGTGACATCACAGTCCCGATGGGCGTGTTCATGATGTCCGAGATCTCCCTGTACGCGAAGCCCTCGACGTCGGCGAAGTACACCGCCAGCCGGAACTCCTCGGGGATTGCCTGGAGCGCCCGCTTGACGTCCGAGTCCGGCAGGTGGTCCAGCGCCTCAGCCTCGGCCGAGCGCAGGCCGCGGGACGTGTGCGACTCGGCCCTGGCCAGCTGCCAGTCCTCGATGGTGTCCGAGTTCGACTGCAGCGGTTCCCGCTGCCGCTTGCGGTAGAGGTTGATGTACGTGTTGGTCAGGATCCGGTACAGCCAGGCCTTGAGGTTGGTGCCGGGTTTGTACTGGTGGAACGCTGAGAACGCCTTGGTGTAGGCCTCCTGGACCAGGTCTTCCGCATCTGCGGGGTTCCTGGCCATCCGCATGGCGGCCGAGTAGAGCTGATCCACGTACTGCATGGCATCACGCTCAAAACGGACCCGGCGTTCTTCCGCTGATTCGGTGGCCACATCCACGGGTTGCTCGGCGGGCGCAGGCTCAGCGGGCACAGGCTCAGCGGGCGCAGGGACATCCCCTGCAGGCTGCGCGTCTGCCGGCCGCGAGTCACTCCCTGCCGGCGCATCGCTGCGGGCATTGGCTTCGCTGCTTGTTTTGGCTTCGCGTACGGAGGCCTCATACATGGCCTCGAGGGCCGGATCCAGGGTGCTCATTGCGTTCAAGTCTACTGTGACGGCCTTGGCACGCGGCGATCCGTACTCCGGAGGATCGGATTCCAGAGTCTGCAGTGCTACGGGTCCGGCGGGCTCCGTCCCGTCCTTCAGTAACCTCAAGGGCAACTCCAGTCTGTGTCAGGCCATAGTGTTCCAGGCAAATACCTGCCGGGGAATCCATGATGAGTCAATTCGTCCGGTGTTCGGCGGACCCGCAAACCATAACCGCTGGCGGCAGGCAAATATTCCCCAAAAGTGCAAGACTAGAACGGACTCCGCCGCATCCGGTGCGGTTCGTCCAGCCAGGAGGAAATCCATGTCCTTTGTCCGTACTCTCGCCCGCCCCATGCTGGCTTCCAGTTTCGTAGTCGCCGGACTGGACAAGCTGAAGAATGCCGATGACACCGCCACCCAGCTCTCGCCGCTCCTGCAGAAGGCAGCCGCGTCGCTGCCGTTCCAGGCCGACGAAAAGATGCTGGCACGGGTGATCGGAGGAACGCAGGTGGGTGCAGGCGTACTGTTCGGCCTGGGCAAGTTCAGCCGCCTCTCGGCAACGCTGCTGACAGTCATCTCGCTCCTGAACACCTTTGTGGAATGGCGCAGCGCAGACATCAGCACCAAGGAAGGCCGCCAGGCCCGCCGGAACCAGCTGCTCAAGAACATTTCCCTCAGCGGCGGCGCCCTGCTGGCCTCGGTGGACACCGCTGGCAAGCCGGGCCTGGCCTGGCGTGCCGGGCACCTCGCCGCGGACGCCCGGAAGAGCGCCGCCGGCGCCCGCAAGACCACCGGCCAAAAGCTTAACAAGGCAGACAAGGCCGTGCGCCGCGCCGTCGAACACGCAACGGGGGCGTAAGGACGGATGACCGGTTCCACCCCGCCCGCAGCCACCGACTCACACAGCTCCACCGGCACCGTTCCGCACTGGCCGGCCCCCTTCGCCAGCAGGCCCATCAACGCCACCGTCACGGTGCCGGGTTCAAAATCCCTGACCAACCGGTTCCTGGTGCTGGCCGCGCTGGCTGACGGGCCGTCCCGCCTCCGCGCCCCCCTGCATTCCCGGGACTCTGCGTTGATGATCGACGCCCTCCGCCAGTTGGGAGCCACCATCACGGAGGTGCCCGGCGACGGCGCGTTCGGGCCGGACCTTGAGGTCATGCCCCTGAGCCAGGAGGCGCCGTCGTCACGGACGCACATTGACTGCGGCCTCGCCGGAACAGTAATGCGTTTTGTTCCGCCGCTTGCGGCGTTGCGCAACGGCGTGAGCGTTTTCGACGGCGACCCCCACGCCCGGAAGCGTCCCATGCGCACCATCATCGAGGCCCTGAAAGCCCTCGGGGTGGCCCTGACCGCGGACGACGGCGGGACCCCCTCGTCGCTGCCGTTCACCGTGGAAGGCACCGGGGAAGTCCGGGGCGGCCACCTGGTGATCGATGCCAGTGCGTCGTCACAGTTCGTCTCGGCCCTCCTGCTGGTCGGCGCCAGGTTTACCGACGGACTCCACCTGGAGCACGTGGGCAAACCGGTGCCGAGCCTGGACCACATCAACATGACCGTTGCAGTACTCCGGGGCGTCGGTGTATCAATTGACGATTCCGTGCCGAACCACTGGGTAGTGGCACCAGGCCCCATCCGCGCCTTTGACCAGCGCATTGAGCAGGACCTCTCCAACGCCGGCCCGTTCCTGGCCGCCGCGCTGGCCTCCGGCGGCACCGTCCGGATCCCGGACTGGCCCGCCGGCACCACCCAGGTGGGAGACCTCTGGCGCAGCATCCTGGCGGACATGGGCGCGGACGTCAGCCTGGCTGACGGCGTCCTGACCGTCACTGCCGGGCCAGAGATCAAGGGTGCGGATTTTGACGAAACCAGCGAACTCGCCCCTACCGTGGCGGCCCTCTGCGCCCTGGCCAGCGGACCTTCACGGCTGACCGGCATCGCGCACCTTCGCGGCCACGAGACGGACCGGTTGGCCGCGCTGGTCACCGAAATCAACCGCCTCGGCGGCGACGCGGAGGAGACCAGCGACGGCCTGGTGATCCGCCCGGCAAAGTTGCACGCCGGCGTCGTCCACAGCTACGCGGACCATAGAATGGCCACCGCCGGTGCCATCCTCGGCCTCGCGGTGCCGGGCATCGAAGTCCAGGACATCGCTACCACTGCCAAGACCATGCCGGAATTCCCGCAGATGTGGGCCGACATGCTGGCCCAGGGCGCGGCTGCCGCCGACGGCATGGAAGGTTCGCCCGGTGGCACGCAGCACTGATTCCTGGGACGAGTCCGACGTCCGGATCCGGCCCAGCAAAAAGGGCTCCCGGCCGCGCACGAAGGACCGCCCCAGCCACGACGACGCCGTCACGGGCCGCATCATCACCGTGGACCGCGGCCGGTACACCGCCGTCGTCGGCGAAGACTCGGGCGACGAGCGGATCATCATCGCAGCCAGGGCCCGCGAACTCCGCCGCTCCCCCGTGGTTGCCGGCGACTTCGTCTCCCTCGTTGGAGATGTCTCCGGGGAACCCGACACGCTGGCCCGCCTGGTCCGGATCCAGGACCGCAGGACCCTGCTGCGCCGCAGCGCCGATGACACTGATCCGATCGAGCGTGCGGTGGTGGCCAACGCAGATCAGTTGGTGGTGGTGGTGGCCGCCGCAAACCCGGAGCCGCGCACAGGCTTCATCGACCGCGCCCTGGTGGCCGCTTACGACGCCGGCATTGAGCCACTGCTGCTCGTCACCAAGGCGGACGTCAAGGATCCGGCGGAACTGCTGTCCAACTACGAGCACCTGGACTTCCCGGTGATCATCAGCCGCACGTCGGACTCCGAAGCCTCAGGTATCGATGCCCGCTCCGACGACGGCCTCTCGGCCCGCCTGGACAGTGACGCAGTTTCGCAGCTCCGCGCGTACCTCGAGGGCAAGGTCTCGGTGATGCTGGGTCATTCCGGCGTGGGCAAGTCAACCATGGTCAATGCGCTCACCGGGGCCGAACGGGCCACCGGTGGTGTGAACGCCGTGACCGGCCGCGGCCGCCACACGTCGTCGTCGGCCCTAGCCCTGAAGCTGACCGGAGCTCCCGCCGGAAGCTGGATCATCGACACCCCTGGCATCCGTTCGTTCGGCCTGGCCCACGTGGACCCGGACCGGATCCTGCGGTCCTTCCCGGACCTGGAGCCGGGTACGGATGCCTGCGAGCGTGGCTGCAAGCACAACACCGCGGCCGTCAACTGCGGCGTGGATGCCTGGGTGTCCGCCGGCCACGCGGGCCCCACCGGCCCGGCCCGGCTCGCGTCCCTGCGACGGCTGCTGGGCACGGATCCCCGCCTGGTGGGCCAGGAAACCAAGGAACTCGGCAGCATCGGCTAGACGGGACGCCGATGTCCCCAACACTGCGGCCCTGAGACGGTAGTTTGGAACCATGATCCAACCCGCTTCGAGCTACAACGATGACTTGCGCCTTGCCCATGTGCTGGCAGATTCCGTGGATGACCAGACCATGAGCCGCTTCAAGGCACTGGACCTCCGCATCGAGACCAAGCCGGACCTGACGCCGGTAACGGACGCGGACAAGTCCGCGGAGGAAGCCATCCGCGGCCAGCTGTCCCGCTCGCGTCCGCGCGACGCCGTGCTGGGCGAGGAATTCGGCAGTTCGGGCCATGGCTCCCGCCGCTGGATCATTGATCCCATCGACGGCACCAAGAACTTTGTCCGCGGCGTCCCGGTTTGGGCCACCCTGATCGCCCTCGTGGACGAAGGCGAACCCGTGGTGGGAGTGGTCAGCGCGCCCGCGCTGGGCAAACGCTGGTGGGCCGCCAAGGGTTCCGGCGCGTACATGGGCAAGTCCCTTGCCGCCGCAACGCGGCTCCGCGTCTCCGACGTCTCCAAACTTTCGGATGCCTCCCTGTCCTACTCCAGCCTGGGCGGTTGGAAGGAACGCGGCAACCTGGATGAGTTCCTGGGCCTGACCGAGGACGTGTGGCGCACGCGCGCCTACGGCGATTTCTGGTCCTACTGCATGGTGGCCGAAGGTTCCGTGGACATCGCCTGCGAGCCCGAACTGAACCTGTACGATATGGCTGCCCTGGTGCCCATCGTAGTGGAAGCCGGCGGCCGCTTCACCTCCTTGGAGGGACAGGACGGGCCGTTCGGCGGCAACGCCCTGGCCACGAACTCCATCCTGCACTCAGAGGTGCTCAAGCGGCTGAACCCGGATCTGGACGATCTCCTCTAGGCACTTTCTTCGAATTATCGACGGCGGATGCCTCCTCAAGGGGGCGTCCGCCGTCGTATCTTCGACAAATGAGGCTGTTCCTCAAACGCGCGTAACAAAGTCCTTAACATTGGGCCGAGCTTCCTTTCTGCAGCGGCGGATGTTCTAGGCTTCTTAACAGGTCACGAGTGCCAGCGCGAAACCCCGGTTTGCTGGCCGGCAACCCTCCATTCGCGGTGGGGTGCCCCGGGTGACGACCAGGCCGGTCCGGAATGGACACGGCAAGCGCGGATTCCCGTTACCGGGAGTCCTTCTAGAGTGAGGTCTCCGTGACAACTGCCACCGTCTCCCCTAACACTGTTTCTCCCAGCAACGCCGCCCCCGCCAATGCCACTGCGCTGATCCACGATGACGCCGCTATTGCAGGGCGCCCCCTCTCTGCGGTCACCGGGGCGGAAATCCAGGCACCGCTGATCCAGGGCGGCCATGTCCGGTACGCGAACCTGGACTACGGCGCATCCGCTCCCGCCCTCTCCGTCGTGTCGGCCTACCTCAACGAGATCCTGCCGTTCTACGCCAGCGTCCATCGCGGCGCCGGCTACGCGTCGCAGATCAGCACCTCCGTCTACGAGAACGCCCGGGACATCGTGCGCGACTTTGTGGGCGGGCGCCCGGACGACTCCGTCATCTTCACCCGGAACACCACCGACTCGCTGAACCTGCTGGCGGGTTGCCTGCCGGCGACGGACGGACGGCCCAATGGCGATGTCCTCTACTTGGACATCGAACACCATGCCAACCTGCTTCCGTGGCAGGGAGTCCCGCACCGCAGCGTTGTCGCCGCGGACACCATCGTGGGGACCCTCGAGGTCCTCCGCGCCGAACTTGAGCAGGGCAACGTCAGCCTCCTCGCGGTCACGGGCGCCTCCAACGTCACCGGCGAGATCCTCCCGATCAAGGCCCTGGCCGCCCTCGCCCATGAGTACGGAGCGCGGATCGTGGTGGACGCCGCGCAGCTGGCGCCGCACCGGCGCATCAATATCAGCACCGACGACGTCGACTACCTCGCCTTCTCCGGGCACAAGCTCTACGCGCCCTTCGGCTCCGGCGTCCTGGTGGGCCGCACCGACTGGCTCGACGCTGGCACGCCCCACCTGGCCGGCGGCGGCGCCGTCCGCGAGGCCAGGCTCGACGGCGTCAGCTGGGCCACCGGTCCGGCCCGGCACGAGGGCGGCTCCCCCAACGTCCTCGGCGCGGCCACTCTGGCCCGCGCCACCCAGGTCATCGCGTCCCTGGACCACGACCGCTGGCACGCCCACGAGGCAGCCATCAGGTCATTCCTGGTGGAAGGGCTCGGGAAGATCGACGGCGTCACCGTGCACCAGATCTTCTCGGACACGGACGCTGAAGCGGGCACCATCGGCGTGGTGAACTTCTCCGTGGCAGGGTACGACGCCGGGCTTGTGGCCGCGTACCTGTCGGCCGAGCATGGCGTTGGTCTCCGGGACGGCCGCTTCTGCGCGCACCCGCTGCTCAAGCGCCTCGGCCTTCCCTCCGGTTCCCTGCGGGCCAGCTTCGGCGTGGGCTCACGGCTGGAGGATGCCCAGCGGCTCCTTGCCGGCCTGGAGCAACTCCGCCGGACCGGCCTGGGCTGGGACTACGTGGTGGACGCGGGCCGCTGGGTTCCGGCCAACGACTCCCGCACGTACCCTCACTGGGCTCCCAACACGCCGGGCACCGCCGGCGCGGCTCCGTGCCTTGACGACTGACTGACGCTTTCCTCCCCTGGTTCCTGACCTGACCGCTGCCCACCCGGCTGCGGCCCATGCGGTAAATTCGAAGGATACCGATGGGCTCAGTTGAAGGAGGCCGCACGTGGCACGGGGTGGCCCCAGACTTGAGCACGGACGCCGCCTGGAACTCGGACAGAGTTTCCAGGACGGCGGCGAACATTACCAGCGCGTACGCCCTGGCTACCCTGCCGACTCAGCGGACTGGCTGATCCCTGCCGGGGCCACGGACGCCGTGGACGTGGGCGCCGGAACCGGCAAGTTCACCGCCCTTCTACTGGAACGCAGCCTGGCGGTTTCCGCCGTGGATCCGTCGCCGGACATGCTCGAACAGCTGCGGGCCCACTACGCGGCGGCGGACGCGACGCAGGGGACGGCAGAGGCGACGGGACTCGCTGACTCCTCGTTCGACGTCGTAAGCGTGGCGCAGGCCTGGCACTGGTGCGATCCGCTGCCGGCGAGCACCGAACTGGCGCGGATCCTGCGGCCCGGCGGAACTCTGGGGCTGATCTGGAACCAGCTGGACACGTCCGTTCCGTGGGTGCACCGGTTGTCCCGCATCATGCACGCGGGCGACGTCTACAAGCCCGGGTTCCGCCCGGTGGTGGGGCCGGAGTTTGAAGGCCTCGAGAGCCATGTGACGCGGTGGGAGGACAGCCTCAGCACGGCGGACATCATGGAACTGACGAAGTCCCGCAGCTACTACCTGCGCGCCGGCGAAGCCACGCGCGGCAAGGTCCTCGCCAACCTCGACTGGTACCTGCACGAACACCTGGGGCACGCCGCCGAAGAGGAGATCAGCCTGCCGTACCTGACGTTGACGTGGCGGGCCACGAAGGCGTGACGGGCGCTGACCACCGGGTAGGCTTGGAAACGTGAAGACCAGCGCGCCCTCCTCCTCGATCGAGGACTACGTCAAGGTCATCTACGGCTTCACGGAGTGGCAGGACAAACCCATCACGTCCTCGCAGCTCGCGCAGCGCCTGGGGGTGGCCAATTCCTCGGTCTCGGAGATGGTCCGCAAGCTCAAGGACCAGGGCCTGGTGGACCACAAGCCATACAGCGCCATCACCCTTACAGACTCCGGGGTCCGGCTGGCATTGTCCATGGTGCGCCGGCACCGGCTCATTGAGACCTACCTGGTGCAGGAGCTTGGTTACAGCTGGGACGAAGTCCACGACGAAGCCGAACTGCTGGAGCACGCGGTGTCGGACACGTTTATTGAGCGTATGGCGGCAAAACTGGGCAACCCGCAACGCGACCCGCACGGTGACCCGATCCCCGCCGCGGACGGCACGGTGCTGCTGCCCGAGGCCCATCTGCTCGGCGAACTCGATCCCGGGCACACCGGCCGGATCACCCGTATCAGCGACGAGAACCCTGATCTGCTGCGGTATCTTTCCGCCGAGGAAATCGACCTCGACGACGAGGTCGAGGTAGTGGGCCGTAAGCCGTTTGGCGGAGCGCTGGTGGTGCGGATCAGCAACGCCGGCAGGAAGCGGGACTACGATCTCGCGGATGAAGTCACCGCGGCGCTCTGGGTCCACAGTGACCACCCCCATACCGGCTGCACCCTCAGCGGCAGCTGAATGACGAACGTCCGCGCGCCGCATTGGCGGGCCTGGCTGGCCGTGGCGGCAGGCGGCCTCGCCGGAACGGAACTCCGGTACGGGCTGGGACTCGCCTTTCCGGAAACCGTGGGGGCAATGCCCTGGACCACCCTGGCCATCAACGTCACCGGAAGTTTTGTGCTGGCTGCCCTCACTACGGTCTGGATGGCCCGGCCGCAGACGGCATTCTGGCTCCGCGCCGGCCTGGGGCCCGGATTCCTGGGCTCGTTCACCACGTTCTCAGCAGTCGTTTTCTCGAGTGACCAGCTGTCCAGGGCCGGCGAACATCCCGTGTGGATCGCCTACCTGGGGCTATCCCTGCTGCTGGGACTGGGCGGCGCGGCCGGTGGCTGGCGGACCGGACGGCTACTCACCGACCGGCTGCAGGGTGACCGGGCGGGGACAGCGCCGTGATGGGCGCGGTCCTGGTGGGAGTGTTCGGCATGGCGGGCGCCCTGCTGCGCTTCGCCGTCGACAGCTGGTTCGCCCACCGCGAGGGGCTCCGCACGGCCGTCAGCCCGAGCGGTAGGCTGCGGCACTGGCCGTGGGCCACGCTCACCGTCAACGTCACCGGGTGCCTGATCATCGGACTGTCCATCGGCATCACCGGACGGCTCGGCCTTGCCCCCGAGTGGCAGACCGCTGTCGCCACCGGCCTGGCGGGCGGGCTCACCACGTTCAGCTCCTGGACCACCGCCACGGTGCGGCTCCTGAGCGAGTCGCGGTTCAGTGCCGCCGCCCTGAACATCGGCGCCAACCTGGCCGCCGGATTTGCCGCGGCGGCTGTCGGCATCGCACTGGCGTCGTAAGGGACTCATTCAGGTTTGTCCCGGTCCCGTATCGTTGACTCTGATGATTAGCAGACGCGACGCGGCAATTGCCCTTGATGTACCGATGGAAATGGCCCAGCGCCATGGCATCCCGAAACGACTGACCGAGGCGGAGTTGGGCGAAATCCTGGACAACCCACCGGCATGGCTGATCCAGTCGCGGGCCAACCGGACCGGCAAGCGTCCGGTCTGGGTGCACCTGGAATGTGCCGTCTGCGGCTACGAGGAAGCGGCCCGGCCCAAAAAATGGTGGCCGGAATTCACGTATGTGGTGTGCGAGCACCATGCCCCGGACGAGGTGCCGCCGCTGCGGCCGGGCCTCATCAGGAGCGAGTTCGACGGCGTCGGGACCCGTTTCGTTGGCATCGCGGACGTTGCAGTTCCGGACTGATTCGGGGCATTACATTCGGGGCTGAACAGGCGTATTTTACGAAGTGGGACGCAGCCCGTCCCCCGTTGTAAGGAGCACGCCATGCCGGACAAGTCACCACACCAGCAGCTGCACAAGAAGCCGGTCAAAACCATCAAGGAGAAACGCGCGGAGAAGAAGGCCAAGAGCCCGATTGAAGGCCCGCAGGACCCGGTAGCGCACCTGAAGAAGCGCCGGTAGCGGTTTACCCGTTCCCGGCCATCTCTTCGGGCACTGCCACAATGTCCACTTCCTGGCCGTCCCTCAGCACTCGAATCAGCAGCGGCTGGCCGATCGCATCGGCGAACAGCAGCTTCTGCAGGCTTTCGGCGTTGCTGACGGGGCGGCTTCCGGCTGTCAGGATGACGTCACCCGCACGCAGGCCCCCGCGATCTGCAGGCGAACCGGCCAGGACCTCCACCACGCGCAGCCCGTCCCGCTGTCCCGTCCTGATCACGGCGCTCGCATTGAGGCGGAAGGGTGTGCTGACCACGCCGAGATAAGCCCGCCTGACGCGGCCGTCCTTGAGCAGCGCCGAGATGATGCGCCGCGTGGTGGTGTTGATGGGCACGGCCAGGCCCAGCCCGGCGCCGGCCACGGCGGTGTTGATTCCCACGATACGGCCGTGGGTATCAGCCAAAGCTCCGCCGGAACTGCCTGCATTGAGTGCCGCGTCGGTCTGGATGACGTCCTCGATCACGCGCCGGTTGCCACTGGACCACACCGGAATGGCACGGCCCAGGCCGCTGACCACACCCGCTGTAACTGATCCGGCCAGGCCCAGCGGATTCCCCACCGCAATGACCAGCTGGCCCACCCGGAGCGTCTCGGCATCGCCGAACTGCGCCGGGGCCACTTTCGGCGCCCGGCCGTGGACCACCGCGAGGTCGGACAAGGGGTCCGCCCCCACCAGTTCAATATCTGTCCTGCTGCCGTCCGCGAAGGCGGCATGGCCTTGATGTGTGCCGGCTACGACATGTGAGTTGGTGAGGAGGTAGCCGTCTTCCGTAAAGAGCACCGCCGAGCCGGCACCCATCCGGAAACGGCCGTCGCGTCGGTTGCCGGTCATTTCAATGGCCGCAACATGCGGGGTGACCGTCTCAGCCACGCGCATGACGGTCTCCGAATACGAGTCCAGCGGACCGTCGTCGGCCGCTGCAGTGTTGTGTTCCCGCGCCGGATCCATGGCGCACCTCCTGGCTGGCGTTGCTGCCCCCGGCTTCCAGACCTGCTGCTGCGCCGGAGCTTATTGGCGACAACCACGGGGTAGCACCGCGTAGTCCCGGAAAAGCTACGCCGTGGGTGAACAGGGCACTCAACACCGCGCTTAAATGCCAGAAGACCCGGACGCGGGTCCGGGTCTTCTGGCAATGTCTTGCGACATTCAAAATGTGGAGATGGGGGGAATTGAACCCCCGTCCGATGTTGTGTTAACAGGGCTTCTCCGGGCGCAGTTTGCGTCGGACTTTCTCGGCCCCAGCCCTCCTGCAAACAGGTGGCTGATCCGGGCCCAGTCATCTAAGAGTCCCGTTTGCCCCGATGACGGAGGCAAGCAGCAGTGGCTATCTAAATGACGCCAGGATCCGGGGCAATAGCAACCTCGGGCTGACGGACTGTCTTACTGCTTAGGCAGCGAGAGCGAAGTCAGTGCGGTTTGATTTGGCACTTATTGGTTTGCAGACAGCGTTTACGAGATAATTCTGCATCCTCGGCCCGCTTCACCTGTCGCGACTAACATCGTCGAAACCGATCATCCCCGTATTTTGTTTTCAAACCGGCCGGGCTGTGCACGCACAAATCCCTGCCGGACTATCTATCATAACGCATGCCCGGCGGAAATCATTCCTACCTGCGGTTGCGTTCCCGGACCTCGCGAAGGGCTTCGCGGTTGTCCTGCTGCTCACGCAGGGTCTGGCGCTTGTCGTACTCCCGCTTACCGCGTGCGACGCCGATCTCCACCTTGGCCCGGCCATCGAGGAAGTACAGCTGCAGCGGCACCACTGTGAGGCCGGACTCCCGGATCTTCACGGAGATCTTGTTGAGCTCTTCACGGTGCAGCAACAGCTTCCGACGGCGGCGTGCGGAGTGATTGGTCCAGCTCCCCTGGTTGTACTCCGGGATATGGATGCCCTCCATCCACAGCTCGTCGTTATAGAACGTGCAGAAACCGTCCACCATGGAGGCGTGGCCTTCGCGCAGCGACTTGACCTCGGTCCCCATCAGGGCGATGCCAGCCTCGTAGGTATCCAGCACGTGGTAGTCATGCCGGGCCTTGCGGTTGGTGGCCACTACTTTACGGCCACTTTCTTTGGGCACGGTTGAACTCCTCAGTTCTTGGATCCTGGTTGGCTCCGGCCGTTCCGGCGCGGAGTCATACCAGTGTACGGCAGGCGCGGACCGGCGTTACAGCAGCCGCATCGGGTCCACTGCGGCCCCGTTGAGCCAGGTTTCAAAGTGTGCGTGGCAGCCCGTTGAGTTGCCGGTGCTGCCCGAGTAGGCGATGAGCTGCCCGGCGGAAACCTGCTGGCCGTTGGAAACCACGACGCTGGCGTTGTGGTAAACAATAGTGGTCAGCGAGTTGCCCTGCACCACTCCGTGGGAGAGCTTCACGCGCCAGCCGCCGCCGTCGGCGGAGTTCCAGCCTGAGGAGAAGACCTCGCCGGCTGCCGCTGCGTAGACCGGAGTGCCGCAGGCGGCGCCGAAGTCGATGCCGGTGTGGAGGTAACCGCCGGTGCCGTAGAAGTCGATGGTTCCCGGCGGGGTTGAGCGCCAGCCAAAGCCGGAGGTGATGGGCACGTCGCCCGAGAAGGGATGCCGCAAGCCAAAGGCCGACGGCGATCCGGTCACCGGGGCGTACGGCTGCTCGGCCTGGCCCTGCGCCCGTGCGGCGGCAGCAGCAGCCTCAGCGAGGCGGCGCTGCTCTGCTTCCCAGGCCTCCCGGAGTCTGCGGTCACGTTCGGCGATCTCGTTGGCTATGGCGTTCTGGCTTGCTGCAACCGCCGCCATTTGGGACTGAATGCCAGGTTTCGCTGCCTGGAGTTCAGCGTCAAGTCTTGTTGTATCGGCGATCAGCTGGTCAACCTGGGCCTTCTTGGCAGCCGCCTCGTCACGGGCAGCCTTTTCCCGTTCCAAGGCGGCGTCTGCCTTGGCTTTGAGGTCCCTGATTTCTGCCTCAACGGCTTCGAGCCGGGCCTGCGAGTTCACATTTGTGGCGCTTTGCTGGGACAGCTTGTCCATGGCGGCGTTCTGGCTGCGCATGGCCTGGTCCGCGAGGTCCATGGTGTCGGTCAGGCTGCCGCCGTTGTTTGCCCCGAAGAAGAGGGTCAGGTTCGACGGCACGCCTCCGGACTTGTAGGCCTGGGTGGCGATCTGGCCGATCAGCTTCTTGGTGTCCGCAATCTTCTGCTTGTCAGCCTCAAGCTGCTGGGTGATTTTGGCCTTATTCTGCTGTGCAAGGTCAACCCGCGCCGTCAGGGCCTCGACTTCCTTGACCGCACTGGCCACGCGCCCCTGGGCCTCCAGGAGTGCCTGCTGGGCGCCGGGCAGCTGGCCCTGATAGATCACTAGGTCGCCGGCGGCCTTCGCGATGCGTGAGTCCACGAATTCCAGGGACTGCTGAACCCGGGCCGCCTCAGCTTCGAGGGCGGCACGCTTGTCATCGAGCTCATCGGCGTGCGCCACCGGGGCTGACGCACCCATGCTGGCGGCGAGGAGCAGGGCCAGGACGCCGCTGATCAGGCCGCCGCGGCGGCCCGCAGGTCGCCGGCGTTCGGCCCGGTGTCGGGGCGCAGTTCGGTGCAATTCGTTCATCAGGATTCCTTGTTCGGTTTGCACAGCCTAGACCTTCAAATATCTGCGTAAGGTCAAGAGCGACGAAATTCCTGCCAAAGATCCGCCAAGGATCAGCAAGGCCGGCGCAAGAATGAGCGTCTGGCCCGGCGAGATAAACGCCGTGTCCGGATACTGCTTGGACAGGTATTCGCCCAGGAAGAAGTGCGCCACTGCCCACAGCGTGCCGGATGCCAGCGCGGCGCCGATCACCGCCGCAATCACGCCTTCAAGGATGAACGGCAGCTGGATGACGATCTTGGACGCGCCCACCAGGCGCATGATCCCGGTTTCGCGGCGGCGGCTGAAGGCCGAGAGCCGGATGGTGGTGGCGATCAGGAGAATGGCACAGATAATCATCACGCCGGCGATGCTGACAGCAACCAGGGAGGCGGCATTCATGGCCGAGAAGAGCCGCTCGAGCAGCTGGCGCTGGTCAATGACCGTTTCGACGCCCGGCTGCGAGGAGAACGTCTCGCTGATGATCTGGTATTTTTCCGGATCCTTCATGTTGATGCGGAACGATGAAGGGAGCTGGTCCGGCGTGACGGAATCCACGATCGGAGAATTCGAGAACTGGTCCTTGAAGTGCTTGTAGGCCTCTTCCTTGGACTCGTACTGGAAATCGTTGACGTACTGGGCCACGGCGGGTGATTCGAGCAGGGTCTGCAGGTTGTCCTGCTGCTCCGGGGTGACCGGGCCCGTTGCGCAACCGGCCGCCGTCGAACCGTCACTGCAGAGGAAGATGGCAACCTGGACTTTGTCGTACCAGTAGCCCTTCATCTGGTTGATCTGGAGCTGCAGCATGCCTGCGGCACCAACGAACGTCAGTGAGACGAAGGTGACCAGGATGACCGAGACCACCATGGAGACGTTGCGCCGCAGGCCACTGCCGATCTCACCGAGGACAAAAGCCAACCTCATCGCTGCTCCTCCCCTGCGCCCGGATTACGTTCCCCTAATGCGGGCGGCTGGGATTCGTCCCGGCCGCTGGCGTCCCTGAGCCGGCGGGACTGGCCCACCACGGGGATCATCGAGGTATACAAAGCTTTGGCCTCGTCGCGGATGACGATGCCGTTCCTGAGCTCTACAACGCGCTTGCGCATCTCGTTGACGATGTCGTCGTCGTGCGTGGCCATGACCACCGTGGTGCCGTTCTGGTTGATCTTGTCCAGCACGCCCATGATGCCCATGGAGGTGGTGGGGTCCAGGTTGCCGGTGGGTTCATCGGCGAGGAGGATGCCGGGGCGGTTGACTACGGCACGGGCGATGGCCACACGCTGCTGCTCGCCGCCGGAAAGCTCATGCGGAAGGCGGTTTTCCTTGCCTTCCAGGCCCACGGTCTTCAGGACTTCGGGGACGGTGTCGCGGATGACGCTGCGGCTCTTGCCGATGACCTGCATCGCGAAGGCTACGTTGGCGAACACGCTCTTCTGCGGAAGGAGCCGGAAGTCCTGGAAGACCACGCCGATGCCGCGGCGGAGCCTGGGCACGCGCCAGCTGGAGATCTTGGCGACGTTTTGCCCGGCGACGTACACGGCGCCCGAGGAGGCCCGGTCTTCCTTCAGCACCAGCCGCAGGAAGGTGGACTTTCCGGATCCGGAAGCGCCGACGAGGAAGGCAAATTCACCACGGTCAATCTCAAGGCTGACATCGTCCAGCGCAGGCCGGGCCGTATGGTCGTAGACCTTGGTGACATTTTCGAATCGGATCATGGCCCTAATTACCCTGCAGGGCACGGCTGATACAGCCCAGATCTGCAGCCGGCGCACGGGCATTCGTTTGGGGGAAGTAGAGCTCCGGCTCCTCGACTATACGCAGGCTTTTGGCCGGTTTTCGGGGGCTTCGGGGGTGTGTCGCGCGATCAGGGCTACCGGGTAGGCACTGCAGCTACGACTTCTCGGCGTTCCGGTTGTCGGTGCGCCAGCGGATCCCGGCGTCGATGAAGTCGTCAATTTCGCCGTCGAACACGGCGGAGGTGTTGCCTACCTCGTGTTCGGTCCTGAGGTCCTTGACCATCTGGTACGGGTTCAGGACGTAGGAGCGCATCTGATCGCCCCAGGATGCCTTGACATCGCCGGCGAACGCCTTCTTTTCGGCGTCCTCCTGCTCCTTCTTCAGGAGAAGGAGCCGGGACTGCAAAACGCGCAGGGCTGCTGCCCGGTTCTGGAGCTGCGACTTTTCGTTCTGCATCGACACCACGGTGCCGGTGGGGATGTGGGTCAGCCGGACGGCGGAGTCGGTGGTGTTAACCGACTGCCCGCCGGGACCGGAGGACCTGAACACATCCACACGGATCTCGTTGTCCGGTATGTCGATGGAGTCCGTTGACTCGATGAGCGGAATGACCTCGACGGCGGCGAAGGACGTCTGGCGGCGGCCCTGGTTGTCGAACGGGCTGATCCGCACCAGGCGGTGGGTTCCTGCTTCGACGCTGAGCGTGCCGAACGCATACGGTGCCTTGACTTCGAACGTTGCGGACTTCAGTCCCGCCTCTTCGGCGTAGGAGGTGTCCATGACGATGGTGGGGTACCCGTGGCGTTCGGCCCAGCGAAGGTACATACGCATGAGCATTTCGGCGAAGTCTGCGGCGTCAACGCCGCCGGCCCCGGCCCTGATGGACACCACGGCTTCACGTTCGTCGTACTCTCCCGAAAGCAGCGTCACTACCTCGAGTTCCTTCAGGGATTTCCTGATGGACTCCAGCTCGGTTGCAGCTTCGCCCATGGAATCGGCGTCATCCTCGTCCTGGCCAAGCTCCACCAGCACTTCCAGGTCATCGATCCGCGATACCAGCCGGTTCAGCCGCTCCAGCTCGGACTGGCGGTGCGACAGGCGGGAGGTGATCTTCTGCGCCGCGGCGGGGTCATCCCACAGGTCAGGCTCGCCGGCGCGTTCACTCAGTTCGGCGATGTCTTCCTTCAGAGCCTCAACATCGCTGACTCGCTCGATGGAGGTGTAGGTGGCGCGAAGAGCGCGGATTTCTGCGGAAAAATCAATGTTGGCCATGGTTGTTTAAGCCTACGCTATCCGGCCGGAGTGCCGGACTTCTCCTGGCTTCTCCGCTTCCGGTCAGCGCGTGAGCCGGGAACGGGCCGTGGAGGCCGCTTCAATTCTGATGCCATCAGGCACCAGAAAGTTCACCACCGGCGGGTGGACAACAGCGCTGAGAACCACGACGGCGGTGGACCCGTCAGGGCTGCCGGTCGACGCTGAAACGGCTAACCCGTCGAACCGGGCCGACGACGGGCTCCGGGCGATAAAGTCGGCCGCAACGCTGCGGACGCGTCCAGGGCCCAGTACGGCTGAGGGGCTCCCGCCCTCTCCCCTGACCTCGCCCAAGGTGTAGCTGTCGGCGGCGGCCAGCGAGGCGCCGTCGGCCAGGGACAACAGCCGCTTGTGTTCGAGGTAGACGCTGGAGATGCCGATGACCACTGTGACCACCAGGAGGGCCAGCGCGACGTAGCCGATGATCATGACGGTCATCTGGCCGCCCTCACCTGGATCGCTCTGCGTGGCTTCGGGGATCGCTTTCTGCGTCACTTTTGGGTCACCGGAACCTGCCCACCAGTTGGGTGGACGAGGCTTCAACTTCGCTGGCCTTGAGCCTGAAGTCCTCGTTGAATGGCACGAAGGGCAGCGCGACAGTGAGGTTGACCGTGACGGTGATGGCCGTGCCCGCAGCCTGGCAGTCGGCAGGGTCGCAGCGGGTGGATACGCGTGCCTGCTCGGCATCGTGGCCGAAGTCCGCGAGGGCGATGAGGGCTGCCTGTTCGGCAGCAGCCTGGGCAGACTCTGCATCCGGTTGGGCGACGAACACCTTCGCGGCCTGGTCGGCGGCGCCGACCACGGCGAAGGACCCACCCTGGATCTGGCCCACGGTGATGATGAAGTAGACCAATGGGACCATCAGGAGCAGCGCGAGGAAGGTGAATTCGACCACTGCACTCCCCTTTTCCCTGTGCTCGTTGCGGAGCGCCTCGCTGAATCGCTTGCGTAGGCGGCAACGCCAGGTGTTAGGGCTGGATGGCCGCATGGCCTTTCACCTCCAGCAGGTCCCGGGGGCCGATCAGCCCGATGACGGGCATGGGAGCCTTGATGGTCACTTCGAGGGTCCGCAGGCCCTGGAACATCACTTCGGCAGTTGTGATGTCCTGCGCGAACTCAGCGTTCAGGGAAGTCTCGATGAGCGTCGCCGCCCGTTCCTGGGCATCTGACGCTCCCCGGTCTGCGAGCGTTCCATAACGTGCCCCTGAGGCTGCCGCGTCGATCAGTGTGTTGCGGACGTGCAGGACCAGGGTCAGCTGGATTATCGCCAGAAAAAACATGGTCAGCAGGCCGCCCACCAGGACGAAGTCCACGACGGCAGAACCGCGTTCATCCGTGCGCCAGCCCGGCTCAGCACCGATCCGGGACCGGCACGGTTCCCGGCTGGGCATGCACTGGCTGGCGCCCAGCATGACTTACTTTCCGACCTTGTCCATGGCCTGGTTGAACATCGTTTCGAGGGCTGGGCCGGCGAGAGCCAGCAACGCCGCCACCAAGACTGCGGACATTAAGGTGATCATCACCCAACCGGGGACGTCGCCACGTTCCGGGTGGTCTTGGGCCGGCACGTCGGGATCCGTCGCTGCGTACCTCCGGCCTGACACAGTTTCACTGGTCCGTGCCCACAGGCCGGCCAGCAAAGCGAGGAGCAGCAGGCTGCCCGAGATTCCCATGTTTTTCATTTCGGTCCCATTCGTTGTGTAAATGACGCGGTGGAAATCATGTGGCGGTTAGCGGCTGTGACGGCTTGGCGATGCTCATGGCTAAAGTCCAAGGCTGATGGCCGCGATGCCGGGGAACACTGCGAAAACCACTGTTAAGGGCAGTACACCAAAGACCAAAGGAACCATCATGGCAATTTCTTTCTTGCCCGCCGACTCCATGAGGTCCCGTTTTGCGGTGTCCCGGACGTCCTGGGCCTGAGCCCTCAGCACATCTGCCAAGGGTGTGCCCCGCTCGACCGCGACGATGATTCCGTCGACAAATCTGACGAGCGGCCCCATATCTGTCCGCGAGGAAAACTCCTGGAGCGCTTCCACCAGCGGTTTTCCCGCTCTGGTCTCAGCAAGAATCTTGGAAAACTCCTTGGCCAGCTCGCCACTGGCACTGCGACAGACGCGGTCCAGGGCCCCCGTGGCACTTTCACCGGCACCGACAGCCAGGGCCATGAGCTCGGCAAGACTGGGAAACTCCGCCATCATCCGGGATTCCCGCCTGCTGATCTGGACGCCCAACCAGAAGTCACGGAAGAGAAAGCCGCCGAGCGCGCTTCCGAGGACGGCGACAACCGCGAGGAATGGACTGAACCGGCCGGCTACCGCGCCCAGCACCACCGCGGCCATGGCGGCGGCGAATCCAGCGGCGGCCCAGAGGAGCTGTTCGGCCCGGAAATCTATGGGTGATTTGTTGATGCCGGCTTGGGCGAGCCTGCGGGTCAGCGCCTTTGACCCTAGGTTCAGCTTCCCCAAGGCTGCGAGTCCGTCGTGGAGCAGGGGACGCACGATCCGTTCCAACGGTCCGAATGGCGTGGCGTTCTGTCCGCTGGCCCGCAGCAACCGCGATTCAAGGTTTTGCGATTTCAGCTGCGGATCGATGCGCTCGACGAATGTGAGCGGCCGCATAAAGGGCAACCGGACGAAGATCAGCCACAGGCCCGTCCCGAGGACGATGCCGCACACAATCGCAGCCGCCGAGATCCCGTTCATCGCAGCACCCGTTCGTCCTGCGGAAGGGCGCCGATGCGGAGCATGATGGAGTAGCAGACCAGCGACACCACGAGCCCGCCGAGGAGGACGCCGGCTCCCATGGGCGTGTTGTAGGCGTTCACGGCTTCAGGCCGGGTGGCCAGGAGGAGCATAACGATCCAGGGAGCGGCAACCGCGAGCCTGGCGGCGTTGACAGTCCAGGACTGCCGGGCCTCGAGCTCGCTGCGTGTCCGCGCATTTTCCCGGAGAAATTCCGCAAGGGTGCCCAACAGCTTCCCCAGGTCCGAACCGCCCACTTCACGGGTCAGCCTGAGTGCCTCGACGATCCGGTCCGCCACCGGGTCCGCCAGCCGGTCCTTGAGTTTATTAAGAGATGCATCGAACTGCCCGCCCGCGCGGTAGTCGGCTCCGAAGTCCCGGAATACATGCCGAAGCTCCTCGGGGCCTTTCTCCCCCAGCTGGATCAGGGCTTCCGGCAGTGAGAGCCCGGCGCGGATGGCCGAGCGCAGGTGGTCCACCACGTCCGGCCAGAGCTGGCGTAGGACGGCGGTTCTCCTGTTCGCCCGCCACCTGACAATGCTGACGGGCAGCCACGCGCCGAAGATTCCGAAGCAGACGGATATAGGCCATGACCGGCTGACCACAAAAAGGATGAGAGCCACAAATATGCCCAGTCCCAAGCATGAGGCCACGAGGCCCGTCCCCGTGACCTTTTCGACGCCGGCGGAGGCCAGCAGGTCCTCGAGGCGGCTGGCCCTGGGCCGGCGCTTCAGCGCTGCCGGCTTTTCCCAGAACGACCACCAGATCAGGAAGAGCCCGGCGCCCGCAAGCACCCCTACCAGAGGCGCCATCAGCGCGGTTCCAGCAGCGCCGCGACGTCGTACCCTGCCCGGGAAAACTTCTCCGCCGCGGGCATGGAGTTGGCCCGCGGCTGCAGCTGGCCATCCTCCATGGCGAAAACCATGGAGGATTCGATGATGCCGTTTTCCACCCGCCGGCCGAGGGAAAGGATCTCGGTTACCTGGCGGCGGCCGCTGGCGTGCCGGCTGCAGTGGACCACGAGGTCGATGCAGGACGCCACCGTGGGGACGACGAAGGCAGACGAGATATTTTCACCGGCGAGTAGCGGAAGGGTACAGATCTTGGCCACAGCGTCGTGGGCTGAATTTGCATGGACGGTGCACATCCCCGGAAGTCCACTATTTAAGGCGATCAGCATGTCCAGGCTTTCCGCTTCCCGTACCTCTCCCACCACTAGTCTGTCCGGGCGCATCCGGAGGGCTTCCTTTACAAGCCTGCGCAGTGGGATCTCGCCTTCGCCTTCGAGGTTGGGCTGCCTGCATTGGAGTCCGACGACGTCCCTGAGCGGGAACTGAAGTTCGAAGATTTCCTCGACCGTAATGACGCGCTCACGGCTGCCGATGCTCGCGGCCAGGCAGTTGAGCATGGTGGTCTTGCCCGCCTGGGTTGAGCCCGACACGAGGATGTTCAGTCCGCTGGACACCGCTGCACCGAGGAAACGGGCGGACTGAGGTGTCAGGGTTCCAAGCTCGACCAGGTGCTCCAGGCGGCTGGCCTTCACCACGAACTTGCGAATATTCACGGCCCAGTGCCTGCGGGTGACATCTGGAATAACTACGTGGAGTCTCGAACCATCAGGCAAGGCTGCGTCCACGAAGGGCGATGACATGTCCAGGCGGCGGCCGGAACTCTTCAACATGCGTTCCACGAGATCGCGAACCTGCTGGTCCGTGAGGCTGAGTGAGGTCAGTTCCGACTCGCCGTTCCTGGCGACGTAGATTTCGTTGGGCGCGTTGATCCAGACTTCCTCGATGGTCGGATCGTCCAGCAGCGGCTGAAGGACACCGAAGCCGGCCACCGCATCAAAGACAAACCTGCGGGCGGCCTCCAGCGGACCAATCGGAGGGAGCGGCCCCATCAGGGCCCGTTCGTCGTAGTCGCTGACAGCCGCCTCTACGAGACGACGGACCTCGCCCGCCTGCCGCAGCGGATCAAGACCCCGACGGCGGATTAGCTCGCGGACTTCGTCTTCCACGATTCGCACAGCGTCCATGTAGTTCCCCAATACAACTGCCGCCCCCGGCGGAGGCAGTTCAACTGGGTACAGCCTAGGGACGCTACACCACGGCGCCAAGTCATATGAGTCGGGCTGTGGATAACAGTGACGCATCTTTCACATTGGCAACAGCGGAAACTCTGGTTACTGCAGACACTGCGGTGTTAGGGTAGGCGCGTTAAGTCTCGATATAACCAGTTCAGCGTCTCCTGAACTGCAACCCACTAGTGACGCGCTTAAGTTAGCGCCTCATTGTCACCGGAGCCAAAATGAAGCGGAACCAGCCCAACAATCATCGTCCCCTCCTGCAAGTTTTGGGGACAGCCGTTTTGGCTGCCGCTCTCGTGGCGGGCCCCGGCCTGGCGGGCGTCGCGTTCGCTGTTGAACCGACCCCGACTCCGACGCCTGATTCAAGTGCCACAGCATCGCCCAGCCCGGCTCCAGAAGAGACAACGAAGGCCCCTTTAACGACAGCGACGACCACCGCTGCTCCTTCGACGGCGCCGACGGTTGCTCAGAGTTCAGAGGCAAGCGCCGCACCGAACGCTGAGTCCGCCGCTGCGAAAGCCGCAATGGCTGAGGCCGCGGGTCCCGGCGGCGCAGAGATGGGACAGCGTTCCGCCCGAGTGGCAGCGTCATCCTCGAGCACCAGCTTCAAGAAGCTCAGCACCGAGGCCCTCGGAACCGAAGGCACGTGGATGCCGACGTTTGGCGTCCAAGGACTCGACGTCAGCAGCCACCAGCCCAGTGTGGACTGGCAGCAGCAGTGGAACATGGGTGCGAGGTTCGCCTACGTGAAAGCGAGCGAAGGAAATTACTACACGAGCCCCACCTACGCTTCGCAATACCAGGGCTCGCGGAATGTCGGCATGATCCGCGGGGCATACCACTTCGCTATCCCCAACTGGTCCTCAGGCGCCGACCAGGCCCGTTACTTCGTGCAGAACGGTGGAGGCTGGACCGCCGACGGATACACATTGCCCCCAGTGCTGGACTTTGAGTTCAACCCCTATGAGGGCCGGACAATCAACGGTTTCTATTTCGGCAACACGTGTTACGGCATGTCGCCAGCTCAGTTGGGTTCATGGGTCCGCGACTTCGGCAACACAATGCAATCATTGACCGGGCGCCTTCCCGTTATCTATACCAACACCAGCTGGTGGAATCAGTGCCTCGGTAATCCCGCAGGGTTCGGTGACTATCCCCTGTGGGTGGCCGCCTACCCTAGCTCCCCGACGAACAACGCTGGCGCAGTTCCCACTGCGAGCTGGAGCACTTACAGCATCTGGCAGTACAGCAGCACGGGGCCGTTCGCAGGTGACTCGAACGTCTGGAACGGGGACTACACATCGCTCCAGCGCTTCGCAGGTGCAGCACTCCCTACCGGGAATTTTGATGAGCTCGCTATCAGCCGCACTGGGAGTGAGGTATCCCTCCGAGTGCGGGGGTGGTCGGTAGATCTTGCCAACATTCCCGGTTCCAACCAGACACACGTCTATGTAACAGCACCTGGCGGAAGCACGACCGGCTATCCATGGACGGCCGACGCTTCCAGGCCGGACGTTGATCGAGCGCTCGGTTATGGTCCCTCACATGGTTTCGACGGCACCGTACCGATCACAAGATCCGGGACGTACAAGGTTTGCGCCTTTTCCATCGGCATCTTTGGCAATACGGCGCTTGGTTGCAAAAGCGTCACCGCGGCTGGAGTCGAAGCACCTATAGGCTCCTTCGACAGTATCGGAGTAGTCCGAGCAGAAGGCAAAGCGTCCCTGCAGTTGCGAGGCTGGGCAGTTGATCTGGCAAATCCATCTGCTTCCTCGTACGCGGATACGTACGTCACGAACCCTGCCGGCATCACAACCGGCTACAGAATGACCGCGAATACGTCACGGCCGGATGTCCATTCCATCACAGGACTGGGCACCAACCACGGTTTTGACTATCACGTGCCTCTCACCTCGCCCGGAGCCTACCGTGCCTGCACGTATGCGATCGGCAACAACTCCAATGTTCCTCTCGGATGCAAATCCATAAACGTTGAGGCCAGTCCAGTCCCTATGGGCAGCTTCGATGCAATATCTCTCGTACAGGCAGTCAACTCCGCACGCATCCAGGTGAGCGGCTGGGCCCTGGACCCCGCTCAGCCCGCGACCAGTATTCCAGCGAGCGTCTACATCACGGCCAAAGACGGATCCGCCGTTGCCAGTCCTTCACCTACAGTCGTCACTGCCAACCTGAAGAGACCCGATGTTAACGCTGCTTTGAGCACTGTGGGCGACCACGGCTTCCAGGCGACACTTTCCATCACTTCGACCGGCAAGTATACGGTGTGCGTTCAGGCAATCAACGTCGCGCCCCTATCTGCCGGCCCGAAAGCGCTTGGATGCAAAGACATCTCTGTCGGCTTAACGCCTCCCACAATGGGATATCTCGACGGCGCGAGAATTCAGTCCACCAATGGCCAAGCAACACTCCTGACTCAGGGCTGGACGCTGGACCCCGTGCTGCCTGGGATCTCCAACCCAGTTCACATCTACATCAAGTACCCGGACGGCACCACAAAAGGATTTCCTTTCACGGCCAATTTGAAACGTCAGGATGTAAATACCGCGTTGCAGACAGTTGGCGATCACGGTTTTGCGACAACAGTACCAATCACGGCCCGCGGACAATATAGCGTTTGCGCTTATGGCGTTGCAGTCTCGCTGTTCAGCTCCAATAACTCCCAGCTAGGATGCCGCACACTTAGTTACTAATTCGCCGTAATGAAGACGTAGTGGCTTCGGTCCCGACCCCTGAGAACCGGCCTGACATGATTCGCTGAGCCATGCGGGGTAGGATTCAGGTCGGCATGCTAGGGACTCCCCCGGGCTGCATGTATCTTTTGAGGATCGGAGACCTACAGTTGGCTTCAAGAGCCGCTCCTGCTTTGCTTCGTCGGTTCGGTGGGTTTGCCACTTCGCTTGTTTTCTCAACGGCCATCAATCTGTTGGCAATCCCTTTTGTCATAGCTACCTTAGGTAAGAACACGTGGGGTGAACTGGCGCTGTCACAGGCGACGGCGGCTATCTTCGGAATCATTGTCGCTTTTGGGTGGGGAACCGTCGGCGCCGCAATGGTGGCATCGTTTCCGGACGAGAAACGTCCACAGATGTTCATGGATTCGCTGGTCAGCCGGGTCTACCTCTTCCTGTTTGCCACGCCAGTGATGTATGTCGTGATGATGCTCATAAGTAAGATCGATGCACCCGTGGCCGCGTTGGCTTCCGTGGCCTACATCCTGCCCTTTGTCGGTGCCTCGTGGTTCTTCATCGGCCAAGCCAAGCCATGGAAACTGTTTCTTTTTGACGTGCTTCCCCAGGGCTTAGGCACTGTGGCAGGCGTTGTGCTGATCCAGTTCTTCCCCGAACCCATCGTTTTTGTACTCTCGCTACTGGCCTTCAACCTGGCGGCTGTCGTCCTAGGCGCAGTCGGCGCACTTTCCGGGACGGGGCACCCCCCGAAGGCTGATCTTCACCTCATCCACGCCATTGGACGCCTGCGGGACCAAAAATACGGTGTCATCGCAGCGGGAACGGGGAGTCTCAACAGCAACCTGCCTATGCTTGCCGTTAACCAGGTGGTCGCAGCAGCCCTCCCCCAATACGCTTTGGCAGATAAACTCTTCCGTTTCGCCGTGGCTGGATTTGGCCCTGTGCTCCAAGTGATTCAGGGATGGATTCCGGAAGCAGGCCCGGCCAGGAGTTCCCACCGGATCCGTACTGTGGCAGGTCTTGCCCCCATCGTCGGGTTGCTTGCCGGACTCCTTCTGGCCCTCCTGACGCCGTGGGCGAGCCCGCTCTTCTCCGGTGGCGTCATCATCATCGACTACAGCCTCAGCATTCCGTTCGGGCTGATTCTCGCCGGCGTAATCGTTGCCCAGGTAGTGGGCCTGGCCTGCCTCATCCCGCTGGGCAGGGGTGCCGCCCTGGCAAAGTCGACTGCGATCGGTGCCGCCGTCAATGTTCCTCTGATGTTTGCGCTCGGCATCGCCTTCGGCGCTCCCGGCGTTGCCTGGGCCGTAGCTCTGGCTGAGTTGGTCGTTGCCGGATACCAGATCATGGTGGTACGTGACAGCCTCAGGCACGTCGTTCAGCCGCCCATCCCCTCGGCGGAAGCGCACTAAAGGGCAGCTACTTCCGACGCCCCTTGGCGAATAGTTCAACCGGAGCACCGGCAACAAATTCCACGAAACACGGCAAAGCAATGTCGCCGCTGCGCAGACCCGCGACCAGAGCGCGCGAGGTCGGCACCCAGCCGTGTCCCGTTTCGAAGGCAGCCACCCCGGCGTCCAGGCCCGGAGCACCCGGAACAACCCGTTCCCGCAGGGCGTCAGCCATGACCCTGCGCCAGCCGAAGCTCAGGTCGTTGGCAGTCCTGAGCAAGGCAAGCGGACTGCTGCTGCCCTGGAATTTCCGGGACAGCGCGGTCACGTGCTCAAAGGACTTAGCGAGGCTCTTCCTGCCACCGACCTCACCGAGGACGTTGCCGCCGTGCTGCACGTAATCCTGGACAATATCGTCGACCACGAGCGCACCGCCGGTGGCTTTCGCGCAGACAGCCAGCCAGTGGTCATGTACCTGCGAGATGGTGTTCAGACGCGGGAACGGCAGTGCAAGGTCCAGCAGTTCGCGCCTGAAAACGCACAGGCTCCCGGTCACCTGGTTCTGGGCCAGCAACGCATCCAGCGAAACGTTCTTCCGCTGCGTCGATGCCGTCACCACCTGCTTGCCCGGAAGCCTGACGACTCGCGCCTGCGCCGCCACGAGGCTGACATCAACCAGGTGCGGCACAAGCGTTTCGAGCTTCGACGGGTACCAGGAGTCATCCTGGTCCGACAATGCCACCCACTTCGCGTCTGCGGGGACGTGCTCGAGGACGCGTTCGAAGTTGCCGTAGAACCCCAATCTGTCCTCGAACCCGATCACTCGGAACCGTTCGTCGCTTCCAAGTTCCCTGGCCACGAAGTCGCGGACGTCAGCGAAACCGCCGTCGGCCGAGATGAGGCACTGGAAATGTGCGTGCGTCTGGTTCTGGATGGATCTCAGCTGGGCCCGGAAGAGCTCCCAGTCCGGCTGATACGCCGCCAGGGCGACCACGCCGAACGTACTGGAATCGTACTGCATAGGTCGGGCCGCCCTATTCCGCTGCCGTCCGCTGTCCGAGGTACTCTTCCAGCACGTCCCGGGCCTGCCGCGGTTTGAAACCCGAGTTCTTGATCTTGCCCAGGTCCAGAGCGCTGTTCAACGGTCGCGGTGCGGCAACCTTGCCCTTGAAGTACTCTTCGGTGCTCACACCGGTAACGGCCGACCTGGGCCGGCCCGAAAGCTCGTACACGTCCGCGGCGATGTCCGCCCAGGACTGCGGCTCGCCGTCGTTACTGAGGTTATAGGTGCCGTAATCCGCGCGGGAGTCCAGGAGGTGCTGGATGCCTGCCGCGATGTCCTCGGTGAAGCTGAGCCGTCCGATCTGGTCATTGACGACAGCCGGCTCGATGCCGCGGCCGGCGAGGGATGCCATAGTGCGGACGAAGTTGTTGCCTTCCCCGATGACCCAGCTGGTCCGAACGATGTAGTGGCGGGGAACGACGCTTACGACGGCGTCGCCGGCTGCCTTCGTCTGGCCATAAACACCCAGCGGAGTGAACGCTTCAGCCTCATCGTGGCTCTCGCGAACGCCGTCGAATACGTAGTCGGAGGAAACGTGCACCAGGGTGAGGTCATGCTCGACGGCGGTCCTGGCCAGCCGAGACACCGCGGCAACGTTGACGGCCCAAGCAGCTGTGCGGCCCTCGGCGGTTTCCGCAGCGTCGACGGCGGTGTAAGCGGCAGCGTTGATGATCGTCGAGTAGTTCCCCCAGTTCCGTTCCGCGAAGGACGCTTCGCTGGCCAGGTCGAATCCGGACCGGCCGGCGAACTCGACGGTCGCGTCGCCGTCGTACAGTTCCCGCAGTGACTTGCCCAACTGCCCGTCGGCACCGACCACGAGGATCTTCTTCGCCGGCATCGGCACGACGTCCGCGAGGCGGGGGTGGGCCTTGTCCTTATCGGAAAGCTCTGCCTCCTCGAGCGGGACAGGCCACGAAATTGCGGACGTCTCGTCCGCGAGGTTCAGGAACGTGTACTGACCCTGAGCATCGGCCGACCAGTGGTCGTTGACGAGGTAGGTGTAGGCGGTGTTGTCTTCCAACGTCTGGAAGGCGTTGCCCACGCCGCGGGGAATGAAGATTGCCTGGCTCGGATCGAGTTCAGCGGTGAAGACGGCGCCGAACGAAGGCCCTTCGCGCAGGTCGACCCAGGCGCCGAAAATCTTGCCTGTGGCGACCGAGATGAACTTGTCCCACGGTTCAGCATGGATCCCGCGGGTGGTGCCGGCCTTTTCGTTGAACGAAATATTATTCTGAACGGGGCGGAAGTCCGGCAGACCCAGGGCCACCATCTTTTCCCGCTGCCAGTTTTCCTTGAACCAGCCGCGGTTGTCACCGTGGACCGGAAGGTCATAAAGAACGACGCCGGGGATCGGGGTTTCGTGCGCGGTCAGCTTCTTAGAGAACTCGATCGACATCGTCTACTGGCCCTGTTCCTTGTACTTGGCTTCGGTCTGGGCCTTCTGTGGCCGCCACCAGCTTTCGTTGTCGCGGTACCAGGCGATGGTGTCCTCGATGCCGGCGTCGAAGTTGGAGAACTTCGGCTCCCAGCCGAGCTCGTCGCGGAGCTTGGCGGAGTCGATCGCGTAGCGCAGGTCGTGGCCGGGGCGGTCCACCACGTGGTCGTAGGCGTCCGGGGACTGGCCCATGTGCTTGAGGATCAGCTCCACAACGTCCTTATTATTCTTCTCACCGTCGGCGCCGATCAGGTAAGTCTCGCCGATCGTGCCGTTTGCAATGATTGCCAGCACGGCCGAGGAGTGGTCGTTGGCGTGGATCCAGTCCCGGATGTTCTCACCCTTCCCGTACAGCTTGGGACGGATCCCGTCGATCACGTTGGTGATCTGACGCGGGATGAACTTCTCCACGTGCTGGTACGGGCCATAGTTGTTCGAACAGTTGCTGATGGTGGCCTGCAGCCCGAAGGAACGCACCCATGCGCGGACGAGCAGGTCCGAACCGGCCTTCGTGGAGGAATACGGGCTGGAGGGGTTGTACGGGGTCTGCTCCGTGAACCGTTCGGGGTCATCGAGCTCCAGGTCCCCGTAAACCTCGTCGGTGGAGATGTGGTGGAAGCGCTTGTTGTGCTTCCGGGCCGCTTCGATGAGCGTGTACGTGCCGATGATGTTCGTGTCAAGGAACGGCCGGGGATCATGCAGGGAGTTGTCGTTGTGCGATTCGGCGGCGTAGTGCACCACGACGTCGGCGTCAGCCACTAGCGTGTCCACCAGGGCGGCGTCGCAGATGTCACCCTGCACGAACTGGAAACGCTCCTCCGGGAGCCCGCTCAGAGATTCCAGGTTGCCTGCGTACGTCAGCTTGTCAAGGACAGTGACGTGATCCTCAGTGTTCTCGAGGACGTAGTGGACAAAATTGGAACCGATGAAGCCGGCACCGCCGGTGACAAGGAGTTTCTGCATTCAGCCAGCTTAGCGTCTCGAACCCTGCGTACGGTTGCTGCGGACCCTGCGCAATCCTTCCATCATCAGCCGGACAATCATGATCCTCGCCGCGGCAATCCTGCGCATGGACCGGAATCCTGCAGGAGTCTCGTTCTGTTCGTGGAGTCGGCGGAGCAATGACGGCGCATCCAAGTGGACGATCGAGCCGGCCAAATTTCCGCATATTGCGAACCACAAATCATGGGACTCGCGGACATAACCGGGTATCGGCGTCACCACAGAAAGCAAGTCGCGCCTGAACGCCATGCCACACCCGTAGTAGGCACGGTACCCCACTAAAATGCCGAAAAGGTTGACTAGGTTCCGAGGATCCATGCTTGGTTTTAGCGGCGGAATCCATGGTCTGGGACCACCGCCAAGCATCGCGAAATTGGTAGCCACCATGCGGGCAGATTTCAGGGCTTCAAGCATTCGATTGACTCGTCCCGCAACCCACAGGTCATCTTGGTCGGACAGGAAAATGAACTGCCCTTTGCTCGCAAGGACGGCAGTCTCGAAAGCACGGACGTATCCGACGTTGCGAGGGCTCTGGATCAACCTCAGCCTTGCGTCAGTGAAAGTTTGGATGATTTCCAGTGTGTTGTCGGGTGAGGCATCGTCGACTATTAGGAGTTCGTCGTCGGGACCGAGCTCATTTAGGATCGAAGCGATTTGCTCGGCGATGAACGAGGCACCCCGGTAACTTGCCATGCATACACTGACACGGATGTCGTTGGGCAGGGGGGCTTGCTCGCTCGTCATGAAACTGAGACTAGCCGATGGCAGCTAGGCGTCAGAACTGCAGGCTGTAGGTGGGGATCTGAATCGACGGCCACCATACGTGCCGCGGGACCAATAGAGTTGCTGTGCGCGGACTGCAATGTGACAGCGCGTCATCCGCCCCCAGTGCGTTGATATAGTTGGGATAATATGCGCAATTTGGAAAACAACCGGGTCTTGGTCATTATGCCGGCGTGGAACGAGGCGGATTGCGTAGGTGCAACCGTGTCCGAAGTGCTGAGCCTTAAAGAGCCCTACGACGTACTCGTAGTCAACGACGGTTCAACGGACAATACGGCCGACATAGCAGCCGCGGCAGGTGCCACGGTCCTTAACCTGCCTTTCAACCTCGGCGTCGGCGGCGCCATGCGCGCGGGATTCAGGTATGCCCAACGGCTCGGCTACGCGCAGGTGATCCAGGTGGACGCCGATGGTCAGCACGACCCCCGCAACATCCGGGAAGTACTCAACGGCCTGGCTTCAGCCGACATCTCGATCGGGGCACGATTCGCCAACCGTGGCGACTACACAGTCACCGGTCCGCGGAAATGGGCCATGAAATTTCTAGCTGCCGTGCTGACCCGGTTAGCGAAAACACCGTTGACGGACGTCACGTCCGGATTCCGGGCCGGAAACATCCGGGCAATCGCGCAGTATCTTGACCACTATCCCGCCGAATATCTGGGCGATACCATCGATTCCCTTGTGGTGGCCATCCGCTCTGGGCTGACCGTAACGCAGGTGCCAGTTGAGATGCGTCCCCGTCAAGGCGGCACGCCAAGCCACCACCCGATCAAAGCGGCCGTCTACCTGGGACGTTCGTTCTTCGCCCTTGCGTTTGCGCTGACCCGCAAGCGGTCGCACCTAACCCTATCGCTTCCCACCATGGCAGGACAAAAATGATGCCCAACATAGCGGCCTTCCTTTTGGCGTTAGCCATCGTGGGGCTCGTAACCGAGATGCTTCGCCGCAAGAAACTCCGCGAAAAATACGCCATTTGGTGGCTTGTAGTTGGCGTCGCGACGCTGGTTCTCGCAGCATTTCCCCAACTCCTCGTAATAGTTTCCCAAGTCCTGGGCGTGCAACTGCCATCCAACCTGCTGTTCATCCTGAGCATCCTGATGCTGCTCGGCGTCTGCCTTCACCTCTCCTGGGAAATATCCGTTGTTGAAGAAGAAACGCGTGTTTTGGCGGAGGAGGTAGCCATCCTGCGTATTCAGATCGAACGCATCAACAACCTGTCCGCCGCTCCGCAGGAGGGCGGAGCCCACCACCCCGAAAGCAATATTTGAGCATGGCAAAATCCCTCGATATCTGTGTCCCCTACTGGGGCGACCCGGACTACATGAAGCTCACCATCGACAGCGTGCTGTCCCAACGTGATCCTCGGTGGTTTCTCACAGTCATTGATGATGCGTACCCCGATCCGACCATTGAGAACTACGTTTCCGACCTCGCCGACAGCCGCATCACCTACGTGAAAAAACCTGAAAACGAAGGCATTACGGCAAGTTTCCGGACGGCCGTACGGATGGCGTCGCAGGACCTCGTCACTGTGGTCGGCTGCGACGATATCCTCCTGCCCAACTACGTGGAAACTATCCTGGCCGCCCATGATTCCTTCCCGGAGGCGGATATTATCCAGCCCGGCGTCAGGGTCATTGATGCATCCGGCGGACCGGCCAGCACGCTGGTTGACGCTGTTAAGCAGAAGCTACTTCGGCCAAGAATTTCCGAAGCCACCCTGCTTTCCGGCGAAAAGCTGGCCACCAGCCTGCTCCACGGAGATTGGCTGTACTGGCCCTCGTTGACCTTCAAGACGGCATCGATACGGACCGTGGACTTCCGAAACGAGTTCTCCGTCATTCAGGATCTGGCGCTGATCATGGACATGATCATGCAGGACCGGTCGCTGCTCCTGGTTCCAACGGAATGCTTCGCTTATCGTCGCCACTCCGAGAGCGCCTCGTCGATGCTCATAATGGGCGGCGCCCGCTTCTCCGGCGAGCGGGAATACTTTGCGCTCGCCGCCCAGCTCGCCACCAGAAAGGGCTGGCGCAAGGCTGCCACAGCCGCACACCTGCGCCTGACATCGCGCGCTCACGCACTCTCACTCCTGCCCACCCTCATGAAGAACAAGGACGGCCGGGGCCTCCGGATGATGGCCCGACACGGTCTGGGGGCATAACGGACATGGAGCTCGAACCAGTCACAGTAGCCGTAGTCAGCACCTTCAACCCCCACCCAAACCTCCTCGACAACTGTGTCGCCCTGTTGGCGCAATGCGCCGAAGTTATCGTGGTGGACGACGGCAGCAGCGCACCGGACGAGCATGTCTTCAATGCTGTCGCGGGACTGGGCTGCACCGTGCTGAGGCTGCCCAAGAACGCCGGAATCGCGGCGGCACTCAATAGCGGTGTGGACTTCGCCCGGGAGCGTCAACGGCGTCTGGATTTCATCCTCACCATGGATCAAGACTCGCTTGTGGAACAGGGGTTCGTTGATGAGCTCACACGGGCCGCCGCCGCTGCGCAGTCAGCTGGTGTCAGGGTGGGAGTGGTCGCACCTGGAACCGTTAGCGGGCTGCCGAGCCGCGCACGGAAACTGGTGCGGAACATAGTCATAGGCGATGAGCCGGTCCAATCCGGTCTGCTCATTCCAGCCGAAACGCTGGACGCAATCGGAAACTTCAACGAAGCACTTTTCATCGATGGTGTGGACAGCGACTTCTATTTGCGGGCGAAGGCCGAGGGCTTGAACTGCATCATCGCCCCGGATGCCTCACTTACGCACTCGCTCGGCACGATGGTCCCGGCCAGCATCGGCCCCTGGACTGTTACGTGGCGCGGGAAGCCGGTCATGATACGAACGGCCGCGAGCTGGCGCTACTACTACATCGTCCGGAACCGTATACTCTTGGGACGAAAGTTCGCCCTTCGAGAGCCATACTGGGTGCTGCGTGGAGTTCTTGGCGACGCCAGGCACCTTCTGCTGGTCACCGTTCTCGCCTCGGGCAGGGGTGAACGCCTGTCCAGCGCGGCCGAGGGTCTGAGCGCCGGCGTGCGCGGCAGTACCGGACCGCGCCGAACCGCCTAGAAGGGGCTTACCGGCGTTCCCGTTTTGGCGCTTGGTCAGCTGTGGTGAATGATTGAACCCATGCGTGGAATTATATTGGCCGGCGGAACTGGGTCCCGGCTACACCCGATTACTCTTGGCATCAGCAAGCAGCTCGTCCCTGTTTACGACAAGCCGATGATCTACTATCCGCTCTCCACGCTCATTCTTGCGGGGATCCGGGACATTCTGATCATCACCACCCCGCATGACGCTGAACAGTTCCAGCGGTTGCTGGGCGATGGCTCTCAGTTTGGTATCAACCTGAGCTACGTGCAGCAGCCTTCCCCCGATGGCCTAGCCCAGGCTTTCGTCCTCGGTGCTGAGCATATCGGCAACGAGACCGTTGCGCTGGTTCTGGGCGACAACATCTTCTACGGCCAGGGAATGGGAACCCAGCTGCGGCGCCATGCCGACATCGACGGTGGGGCCGTCTTCGGCTATTGGGTCAAGGATCCGAAAGCCTATGGCGTTGTCGAGTTCGACGACGCCGGCAAAGCGCTCTCCCTGGAAGAAAAGCCGGAAAAGCCGCGCAGCCACTACGCGGTCCCAGGACTGTATTTCTACGACAACGACGTCATCGAAATCGCCCGGAACCTCAAACCGTCCCCACGTGGTGAACTGGAAATCACCGACGTGAACCGGACCTACCTGGAGAGGGATAAGCTTCAGGTGGAGATCCTGCCGCGAGGCACTGCTTGGCTGGACACTGGGACCTTCAATGACCTCAGCGATGCCTCGAACTTCATCCGCACGGTGGAGAACCGTCAAGGCCTCAAGATCGGTGCGCCTGAAGAAATCGCCTGGCGCAATGGCTTCCTCACTGACAACGAGCTGCGCGAACGCGCCGAGCCGCTCGTGAAGAGTGGCTACGGAAGCTATCTCTTAGGGCTCTTAGAGGACTAGGGCGGCCGGGCCGGAATCAACTCCCGGTCCCCCTGCCCGCATTCTGTCGTTCTCGTGGAGTCTAAATGAGCTGGTTTTCTACCGTACCAATCGTGGCTGCGTGCTTGGCGCTGCTCTTCCTGCCAGGATCGCTGATCCTTTTCGCCCTTGGTTTGCGAAAACCGGCATTCATTGCCGTGGCCCCGCCACTGACGGTCAGTTTGGTGGCTGTGATTGCCATCGTGGCTCCATTCCTTGGGATCGCGTGGTCGCCTTTACCGGTTGTTGCCGGCACTGTCCTTGCGGCCGCGGCTATCTTCGGCTTAAGAAAGTTGATCGAACGACGCGGGCCCCGCGCTAACCACCAACGTCTGGCATTCACTAGGCCGACTTGGATCCACGCCATTGCCGCGGCAGGATTCGTCATCGGCTCAGGATCCATTGCGCTCCAGCTTCACCAGGCTTTCGGTAGGCCAGAGAGCATCTCGCAAACATTCGACAATGTTTTCCATTTGAATGCTGTGCGGTACGTTCTTGAGTCCGGCAATGCCTCCTCAATGACGCTCACCGGGATGACCAACGGTGACAACCCGCCGTACTTCTACCCCGCTGCCTGGCACGGGGTAGCGTCACTACTCATCCAGATCACCGGCGCACCGTTGACCGTCTCAGTCAATGTCCTCAACCTGTGCATCGCGGCCGCGGTGTGGACGCTGGGGTGTATGTTCCTCGTGCGGTCGATTTTGGGGCCGAACCCTTACGCCGTCGGGGCAGCCGGGATTCTGGCGGCAGGTTTCGGTTCCTTTCCAATCCTCCTGCTCGACTTCGGCGTCCTGTACCCCAACTTCCTGTCCGTCAGCATGATTCCGGCGTCCCTTGCCTGCGTGAACATCTTTTTCGGAACCAGCAAGCTGTCCGGTTTCGGAACGGTGGCGCGTTACTCCCTGGCCCCGCTGGCCGCAATCGCGGTAGCAATCGCGCACCCGAATGGCGTGATGTCCCTGATCGCGCTGTCGATTCCCGTCGTGGTTTCCGCCTTCGTAATTTTCTCCGTGGCGCGCCGCCGGAACGGCAACACGGTTCGGCTCAGTCTCCTGGCAGGAGCGGCCCTGATTGTCGTCCTGGGGATCATTGCTGTCCTCTGGAAGTTCGTACGTCCTCCGGAGGCTGCGGCAACCTGGTTACCGGTGCAAACTCCTGGGCAGGCCGTCGGCGAAGTTCTGACTAACTCCGCGATGCTCCGCCCTCCGGCCTGGGCAGTCAGCATTCTCGTCATCACTGGACTTGTCTACGTCCTTCGGCGACACCGTTTTATCTGGCTCGCCGGCTCCTTCCTCATAGTGGCCGGTTTGTTCGTGGTCGTATCAGCCGGCCCTGCCGGCTGGGTCCGCAACATCCTGACAGGTGTCTGGTACAACGACAGCTACCGCCTCGCGGCTTTGCTGCCGGTAACAGCCGTTGCCCTTGCGTCAATCGGTGCCGCATGGGTGCTTCACGCGCTGCAGATGCGCCTTCGCGCCGCCACGGAGCGCCGAAGGCTGCCCGCTCTGCTCATGAGGCCGTCCATCTCTTCCGTCATTTTGCCAGTGGTCTTCTTCGCCGCCATCGCCGGTGCTCAGGCGCCGCCCATGATTACCCCTGTACGCTCGGCCCAGGCTAACTACTCAACGACTCCGGGCTCTCCGCTAGTTAGTTCTGACGAGTTGGCGCTGATCGATGAGCTGGACAATTTTGTCCCTGCAGGCGCAACCATCGCCGTGAACCCATGGACCGGGGGGGCAATGGCCTTCGCCATCGCCGACCGCAACACAACGTCCAAGCACACGCTAACGACGTACACCAAGGCAACGGAACTGCTGAACGACAAGCTTCGGGAAGCAAGCACTGATCCTGCCGTGTGCGCAGCGGCCCGGGCCGACAACGTCAGCTACGTGCTCGATTTCGGTACCAGCGAAGTCCATGGAGGAAATCACGGCTTCGTCGGGCTGCAGATCCCGGACGCCACACCCGGCTTCGAACTCCTCGCGCAGCACGGCGAGGCCAAGCTATTCAAGGTAACCGCCTGCGGCTGACTTGTCGCGCAGCGGCCAGGCAGCTCCGCTGGCATCCTTTACAGGACGTCCGCATGCCTCAGAGCCGGAGCAGTTGCCCCAGCGGCGAGGCAAGGGTCCGGGCGAAACTGTTGGTCATGTGGTTGTCCCGGTAGACCAGCACATTGCCAACGACGGACGGGCAGGCCCCGTCTGCGCAGAAGTAGGGGTAGAAGTCGATGACCTCCACGCCGGGAACCCTCGATGCCGCTGCAGCCAACAGATCCTCCGGACGGTCCTCGGCGCGCTGCTTCACTGTGCATGCGTCCGCGACCGGACCATGGGACTGGACGCAGTCCGGTGCCGCAAAGTCAGGATAGGGAATATCCATCACAACGGCGACCCTGATGCCGGCGTCCCGAAGTGGCTTGAGCATGGCCACATACCCGGACACGAGCGACTCCGGATCCTTCCAGCCCCATTGCAGGGCACGCCGGTATCCTGAGGGCGTCATTCCGGACACCACTACGAGATCAGGCTTCCGGTGCAGTATCCGCTCCAGTGATACGAGGTTCTGGTTGGGACAGTTGTGGAAGACCGTATCCGAGGACTCGGGCGGCGCGGCTGAAAAAGGACAACCGTTCCGGACCATCGCCTGCACGTTCCAGTCGGCTTGCTCCCCCACAAGCAGCAGGGGGTCAACCAGCTGGGCCGCATGCGAGTCACCCACTACCAGGATGGTCCGCTCCGCATCAGGACGGCCGTAACGGCATGCCTCATCGCCCATTGTCGAAGGATCGAACGCGCCGCACTCGTTGCCGCCCGTCAACGGCACGTCCTTCATCGCCACCGCCGGGTCGGGCCGCAGCGCCAGCCCAGAGGGAACTGCAGCCGGCCGGTCCCGGTCGAGCGCCATCGCGCCCGGATACTGGCGGATGTTGAGGGCACCGTCCAGCTGCTGGGATTTCGCTTCGACGATTCCCAGGGCGCCGCCGCCGCAAGGAAAGTCGCAGCCACCAGTCCCGACGCCATGACAAACGCGCCGCGGTGGCGGAACCGGCCGCTGGGGCCGGCCGCGGGGCTCCCCAGCGGATGCCGGAGCGGCCGGCGGAACCTTTGTTCGAAGACGTAATAGGACGCAATCGCCGCGGCCAGACTGATAAGCGCTATCACCGATCCATGAAGGATTCCTGGCGCCCTGCCCAGGCGGAAAACGTAGAAAACCACCACCGGCCAGTGCCACAGGTAAAGGGAATACGAGATGTCCCCGAGGTATTTGGACGGCCCGATAGCGAGCACCGACGATGCGCTGAAGCGCCCGGCGTCGTCCGTCTTTTCCGGTCGGGGTGCCCGCCGCCAGCACCAGGACCGTTGCCACGACGGGGACCAGCGCCACATAGCCTGGAAAATCCATGAAGGTGGAGAGGGTGAAGGCGCACCACAAAACCGCCGCCAGCCCGGCCCACCCCAGAAGCCGCCCGGTCCGTTCCCCCAGCTGCAACCGCGGGGCGGTCAGTGCGAGGATGCCGCCGAGGCCGAGTTCCCAGACACGGGTAGATGTGGCGAAGTAGGCGACGTCATGGTCCGCTGCCGAGAAAGCGATGCTGTGGACAAATGACACCGCTGACAGCGCAACGATCAGGTAGAGACACGCCGTTTTCCTGGGCAGGCCGGACTTTCGGGCCAAGGCGGCCGCAGCCAACAGGCACAGCGGCACCACCAGGTAGAACTGCTCCTCGACGGCCAGCGACCAATAATGTTGGACGGGCGATAACAAGGGCCGTGGCTCCTTCGTAGCTGCCGGAGGCGAACGCCTGGTTCCAGTTCTGGACCTGCAGGGCCGCCATGACCACGTCGAAGGAGATCGACCGCCATCGGCTTTGCGGGAAGTAGGAGCACCATCGCCGCGAGGGTTGCCAGCAGGACCAGGCTGGCCGCCGGGAGCAGCCGCCTGATCCGCTTTGCGTAAAAGGACCGCACGGACACCCGTCCGGTGGCCTCGACTTCGCGGACGAGCGATCCGACGATGAGGAAACCCGAGATGACAAAGAAGACGTCGACGCCAACAAAGCCGCCCGGCAGTACCTGCGGCCAGATGTGGTAGCCGATGACCAGCCCCACGGCCACTGTCCTGAGGCGTTGGATGTCGCGCCGAGGCGCAGGCAAAGATGACACAACTACCTTCCGTTGAGAGCGATAGTTGTCCGCTCCGTTGCTGGACGTTCTCTCCCGCACGAGCGGGCTGGCCTGCTGCTAGGAGCGCAGCATTGCCACGGCGTCGTGAATCGGCCCGTCGAAGAGCACGTTTCCGTGCTCCAGCAGGATTCCCCGCGCGCAGATGCGCGACACCAGGTCAAGGTCATGGCTGACCACCACGAGCGTCTTCCCGTTCCGGGCCAGTTCCTGGATCTTGTCGATGCACTTCCGCTGGAAGGGCTCGTCCCCGACGGCGAGAATCTCGTCAATCAGGAACACTTCAGGATCCGTGTGCACGGCAACCGAGAACGCCAGCCTCAGGTACATGCCCGAGGAGTAGAACTTCACCTCGGTGTCGATAAACTGGCCGATCTCGGAAAACTCGACGATGTCGTCAAAGCGGTCGTTGACCTGCTGTTCGGTCATGCCCAGGATGGCGCCGTTGAGGAACACGTTGTCGCGGCCGGAAAGGTCCGGGTGGAATCCCGCCCCCACTTCGATCAGGCCCGCTACGCGGCCCCGAGTCCGCACCGTGCCGGAGTCCGGCAGCATCACGCCTGAAATGTGCTTCAGCAGCGTGGATTTTCCGGATCCGTTCAGTCCGAGGAGCGCGACCGTTTCGCCTGTCTTCACTTCCACCGAGACGTTCTTCAGGGCGTGGAATTTCTCCGACAGGTCGCCCTTCCGCCCCTTGGCTAGCCAGACCACGGCCTCCTTGATGGACCGGGTATGGCGCAGCACGAACTGCTTGCTGATGTCAGAGACTTCGATTGCGTTGACCACTCACAGCTCCTGCGCGAAGCGGCCCTCGAGCCGCCGAAAAGTGAATTGGCCCAGAACCAGGACCAAGAGTGCAATTGCCAGTCCCACAGGTGTCCAGAGGCTGAACAGATTGGGAGGCATGGCAGCGGATCCATCTGTCGTCGGGAACCAGAAGGCATAGTGGAAGAGCTCGACGCCGATCGTCACCGGATTTGCCTGGTAGACGGCGAACGCAGTTGTGCCGAGTTTCTGCTCAACCATGGTCCACGCGTACATCACGGGTGAGGCCCAAGTCGCTACCATCAGCAACATGTCCACGAGGTTTTCGGAGTCGCGGAAGTAGACGTTGGCGGCACCGAATAGCAACCCCAGACCGGTTGCAAGCAAGCCAACAATCGCAAAGCCGGCAACGGCCGCAAGAAGCTGGAAGACGTCTGGGTGCCACCCAGCAAAAAGGCAGCCTGCCACCAGCACCACCAGCTGAGGGAAGAAGTGGACAGCCGAGACCCATACGGACGCAACTGGGAATAGCTCGCGCGGAAGATAGATCTTCTTAATCAAGTTGCCGTTGTTGACTATCGACCTGGCCGCATTGCCCAACGCCTCCGAGAAAAAATTGATCAGGACGATGCCTGAAAACAGGTAAACGGCGTAGTTGGACAGCCCGTCGGGGTTCCTCGGACTGCGTTCCAGCCCGAGGAACACACCAAGTGCCACATAGAAAACAATGAACTGCACACCGGGCTTAACGTAGGACCACAGGAGTCCAAGAACGGAACCGCGGTAGCGGACCTTGAGTTCCTTCCGCACCAACAGTTTCAGCAGAAAGCTCGACTGGCGAAGATCGCGTAGGCCACCGCCAAGTCCGGGCGTGGTTAGTTCCCCGGGACTGATCCCGCTCACTTGACCTCGTTCTGAGTGTGTTGCTCGAACGTCTTCCTCCAGGACTCAATCGACGTGAGGTCGTTCATTGCGGCCTTGTATTTCCGGCTGAGTTGCGGCCAGTCCTTGAGGAGTTCGGCGTGCAGGCGCGCGCTTTCGGCCAGCATCTTCCGGAGCTGCTTCGGATCGCGACGGTACCAGGACGCGCCGGTACCCTCTGCGTTGGACACCACGGCGCTGTCGAACTGGGCCATCCGCCACCAGCGGTTGTCTTGGTGGGCCACGGTGGCCTGCGGCCGCTCGGCGCTTGATCCGCTGACCGGGGAGGCCAACTGCCGGATCACGGTCTTGGCTGCCCAAGGAATCAGCGAGATCTTGGACGGTTGGGAGATCCCGTGTCCCCGGCGCGGAGGCTTGTCCATTTTCGGAGCCGGGAACTCGTCCGGGTCGGGGCGGAACACGGAATCAGAGTACCCTGACATCATTTCCCGGATCTGGGGCAGCTTGGCCGGGAGCAGGTCCCGCAGCGCCTCCGGACCCTTCAGGATGTCCTCAAGGGCCCATCCACGGCCGTGCGCGGTGGCGTACTGCATCGACACCAGGTGCTTGACATCGATGTACTGGGATTCCCTGACGACGCGTCCACCATGTTCATAGGGGCTGTGCAGCAGCGCTGCAACCACCCGGTTACGGGCGTGGAAATAAGCCTGCCAACCAACCAGATCGTCTTTGTCGATCCAAGATACATGCCAGACGGCTGAACCGGGCAGAGAGACCGTGGGGACGCCATGAGCCTTCGCTCGAAGTCCGTATTCTGAATCGTCCCACTTGATGAATAGCGGTAGGGAGAGCCCGATTTCGCGAATCACCTTCGTCGGAATCAGGCACATCCACCAGCCGTTGTAATCCACATCGCAGCGGCGGTGCAGCCAGGACGTCTGGCGGAGGTTTGAGGACATGAAGTCGTGTCCAAGAATCATCTCTTCGTTGGGCAGCGACGGTTGGAACCGGTATGGGTTCACGACTTCGCCGAACGTATGAAGGACTGTCCGGTTGTACAGGTCGAACATGTGTCCGCCGACAATCGTAGGAGTCTTGCAGCGGTCCGCGAACGTCAGCAGCCTAATGATGCTTTCAGGCTCGACGACGACGTCATCATCCATCAGCAGTACGTAGTCGCTGCCATTCTCTACAGCTTCGAACATCCCCCGGGCAAAACCTCCGGAGCCTCCGAGGTTGGACTGGTTGATAATCCGCAGTTTCCCCTGCAGGGAATCCCGGACCTCCGAAAAGCCTTCCGCATCCGCAACCTTCTGGGATCCCTGGTCGACGATCAGGATTTCGTGGACGTGTTCCAGCGCCTCGCCGCTCTCAGCGAGAAGCCGCAAGTTGTTGAGGCAGAAGTCCGTCTTGTTAAGCGTCGTGATCTGCAGCGTCACCGATCCAGGCTGGCTTTCGGCCACCGGGCCCTGCCATTCCGCGTCCAGCATGACGAGCGGTTCCGAGCCGGCCACGAGATCGAACCAGTACCACCCGCCGTCGCCGAACGGTGCTAGGGACAGTTCGAAGAAATTCTCCGAAAAGCCCTCCACCCTGCGGGTGTCCACGCGCTGCAGCGAACCGCGCGCGTTCGACTTATAGACAATGACGGATCCGGTCCCTTGCGTGCGCACATGCAGGCGGACCTTCTCAACGCGGGTCCACCGGCGCCAATAGCTGGCAGGAAAAGCGTTGAAGTAGCTACCGAAAGAGACGCGCTCCCCGGACCGGACGGACGTCGAGAAGCGTGATAGAAAGTCCTCAACGTGAGCTTCCTTCGTCGGGCTGCTGAAGGCTTGCGGCTTCTTGGCCTTTCCGTCGCGGTCGCCGACAGTGGGCAGCTGGATACCGGTGGCCGTGCCCATGTCCATGTACAGCGGCACAGTGTCCATTTGGCTTGAACTGGGCAGGATAACGCGCTGGAGCGTATCCCAGCGTTCTTCGTTCGCCTGTGAGCTTTCGGTGCCGTTCGTGCTTTCAGTTGAGACACTCATGCGTCTACGCCTCCGCTTTCAAGCTTCGCTCCGCCTTCGAAATGAGGCCGAATCTGGTTGTCGAACATGGTCAAGGCTGAGCCTATGGCCATGTGCATATCGAGGTATTTGTACGTGCCTAGCCGTCCGCCAAAGAGAACGTCCTTCTCAGCTGCGGCAAGGTCGCGATACTTCAGCAGGCGTTCCCGGTCTGTGGGCGTATTGATCGGGTAGTAGGGCTCGTCGCCCTTTTCTGCGGCACGGGAGAATTCGCGCATGATGACGGTCTTTTCCGTCTGGTACTCGCGCTCGGGGTGGAAGTGGCGCGGCTCAATAATGCGCGTGTACGCCACCTCGGCGTCGTTGTAGTTGACCACCGACGTTCCCTGGAAATCTCCGACGTCGAGTACTTCCTTTTCGAAGTCGATGGTGCGCCACGAAAGGTCGCCCTCTGCGAAGTCGAAGTAACGGTCCACCGGACCGGTGTAGATCACGGGGATGTTGCCGACGACCTTGTCCTTGCTATATTCGTGCGACTCGTCGAAGAAGTCGGTGTTGAGCCGAACTTCGATGTTCGGGTGTTCCGCCATCTTTTCGATCCAGGCCGTGTAGCCGTTCGTCGGCAGGCCCTCGTACTTGTCGTTGAAGTACCGGTTGTCGTAGTTGTAGCGCACCGGGAGGCGGGAGATGATGCCGGCGGGCAGGTCCTTGGGATCGGTCTGCCACTGTTTGCCGGTGTAGTGCTTGATGAACGCCTCATAGAGCGGCCGTCCGATGAGCTGGATGCCCTTGTCGTTCAGGTTCTGCGGATCCGTCCCAGCGAGCTCGCCGGCCTGTTCCTGGATCAGCGCCTGCGCCTGGCCAGGCGTCAGGTTGGCGCGGAAGAACTGGTTGATGGTGGCCAGGTTGATGGGCAGTGAGTAGACCTCGCCCTTGTGAACGCCGTAGACCTTGTGGACGTAGTTCGTGAAAGTGGTAAACCGGTTCACGTACTCCCACACGCGTTCGTTCGAAGTGTGGAACAGGTGGGCGCCGTAACGGTGCACCTCGATCCCGGTCTGCTCTTCCTTTTCGCTGTACGCGTTTCCACCGATGTGGTGGCGGCGGTCGATGACGACCACCTTCAAGCCGAGCTCAGTGGCGGCCTGTTCTGCGATTGTCAGGCCGAAAAAGCCAGACCCTACGATGACGAGGTCAGCGGTCACAAAATCTCCTGGTTCGAATGCGGGCAGCGCAATGTTGCGCATTGTCTGCTGCACCAGCCTACCCGAGACCCCATCGTGACCTACTAATCCGGTGCTCCCGCCCTTGTCCACATACGGCACGTCGCCTCACGACACCGTCCCGCGTGATGGCTAGCTTAGAGACAAGCTGACCGTTAGGACTTACACATCATGTTGCTGCACTGCACGCTCGTTCGGAGCCCGGGCGCAGCTCTCCAGGAACCACCCGTGGAGCTGACCATCGAGGGTCGACACGGGGCTGCCGGTGCGGAACTGCAGGCCGCGCTGACGGCAAATTTCGGGACCGGGATTGTCTCTGTCGACAGCCAGAACGTCGCTGAGCTCAGGCTCGGACGGCCTCCGCTTGTCAACGGAGCCACGCTCGTCGACGGGGCGGACCTCACAGCGCGCAGGTTCCGGCCGCGCACCTCCGAGCCTCCAGCGTCACTGGCATTGGCCGTCCACAGCGGCGCCGGCGCGGGGACGGTTGTGCCGCTGCGGCGGGGCACGTACACCATCGGCCGCAGCAATGCCGACATTCTCATCCCCGACGCCGACCTCTCGCGCACCCACGCACGCCTGGTGGTCACCGAGACAGCCATCACGATTGTTGATCTGGACAGCGCCAACGGCACCGATGTGGACGGCGAGCGCGTGCGGAATGCCGTGATTTCGACGGGCTCCACCATTCGTTGCGGCAACTCCACCATGTCACTGGTGTTCCTTGAGCGTTCGGGTGACGGCCTGGCCGACGCGGGGATGGATGTCCACGAGCCGTTGGTTATCAGCCGGCGCGACGATCCCACAAACCGCGCGGCGCTGCTTCTGACGGCTGTGTTGCCGGTGGTCATTGGCGTGGGGCTTGCCGTCGTGACCGGAATGTGGATGTTCCTGGCTTTCACGGCCGTCTCGGCGATCTCCATCTTGGTGCCGGTGATCGGCGGGCGCCGGCAACGCCGCGAACTCGCTGCCGCGGTCAGGGCCGCGGTCACCCAGGACCAGGAACGACGACGGCGGGCCGCGCCGCCGCTCTCGGACCTGACCATCGGGGATACAACAGGTAGGGACCGTGCCGGGCCGCGCACCAACAAGGGCATCTGGCTGCGGCTGGGCCAGGCAATCCAGCCGGCCAACCTCCGGTTCGAGCCCACGGATCCGGGCCGCGCAATTCCTTCGGCCGGTACACTGCCACTCACGCTCAGTCCGGCCAGACCCCTCACCACCATCCGCGGGCCACGAGCCGCCGTCGACGGGCTGGTGCGCTCACTCCTGATGCAGCTTTCCGGCTATCCGCTGGGCCGGAATACCCGGGTGGTCGTCCATGGCAAGGCGGAGCATCTCCCCCTCGCCGCACGGTATCTGGACGGTGTCACGCTTTCCAGTAACTCAAACACTCTCGGGACCCTGCTCGAACACGGCTTCGGGCCTGCCCATGGACACGGACTGCTCCTCCTTATGGACGGCACGGAGCCCTCGGCCAAGATCACCGCCACGGCATTGGAACACGGGTGGCAGGTCATCCATGCCCCCGAAGACGGGTCAGCGCTGACGAATGCTGACGTGGAACTCGGTGAACGCTTGTCTGTGTTCAATGACGGTGATAACAGCATCCGATTCGCTCCTGATCTGGCGCCCATTGACGTCTTCAACAGGTTTTGCCGTCGACTGGCGCGGGAGGCAAACCAGCCAGTCGGTGCGGGACGGTCCATCCCCACGTCCTGCCGGCTCGCAGAGCTGCTCCCCCACTCCACGCCCGAAACATCCAGGCGATGGTCAGCAAACAACAGCTTGCCCGGGCTTGCCGTTCCCATCGGGCGCGGTCTTGAGGGTCTACGGACACTCGATCTCCAAAACGACGGACCCCACCTGCTGGTCGCCGGGACCACCGGCTCAGGAAAATCCGAACTCCTGCGCAGCCTCACTGTTGCTCTCGCCCTCAGCTACGCGCCGGACCGCATCAACTTCCTCTTTGTGGATTTCAAGGGCGGCTCCGGACTCGGCCCCCTGACCGGGCTCCCGCACTGTGTGGGTATGCTCACCGACCTGAGCAGCCATGAGCTCGAACGCGCCCTGCAGTCCCTCCGCGCCGAGATCAAATTCCGGGAACAGAGCCTGGCGGCAGTTCAGGCACCGGACCTGACGTCATTCCGGGCAACGTCGGCGGGGCGCGCGTCGCCGCTCCCCCATCTTGTAATTGTCATAGATGAATTCCGGATGCTGGTGGAGGATGCTCCCGAATCGCTCCGGGAATTGATGAGGATCGCCGCCATCGGCCGTTCCCTGGGCATCCACCTGATCACGGCCACACAACGGCCCCAGGGCGCGCTGACGGCCGACATCCGCGCCAACGTCACCACTAGCATCGCGTTGCGCGTCCAGTCGGAGATGGAATCCGTGGACATCATAAATTCGAAAGCCGCGGCCGGGATCAGGGTCGATACTCCGGGCCGGGCTTACCTGGCCCGCGGAACGGAGGCTCCGCTGGAGTTTCAGGCCGGATCCCTGACAGCCGGAGCCATCCGGTCCGAACCCGCCGGAATCTCGGTATGGTTGGCCTCCGAGTACATCGATGCCCCTGCAGTGCTGGGGGGTTCCGGATCCGCCAGGCACGAACCGACGCCTGCCGAGGCAACCGCCCCGTTGATAGCTTCCATGTCCGCGTTGTGGGAGACCATGAACCGTCCGGCCATCCGGAAGCCGATTGCTGCGCCGCTCCCCTGTCTCCTCCCCGAACCTGCAGGCTCGTCTACCCCCGGGACCGTAGAAAGCGATGCTGACGACGACGATGGCGCCAGTGACAGGACCAAGGCCGACGCCGGTGCCACCAGATGGTCCGTAACGCTCGGCCTGATGGACCTGCCCGCCGAACAGCGAACGGCCCCTTTGGTCTGGGAACCTGCCGGCCACGGACACCTGGCGCTTGTCGGCGGACCGGAATCAGGAGTGCCCGAAGCCATCCGGCTGGCAGTCCTCGGCTTGGCATCCCACGCCCGGGAATCCCACTTGTATCTGCTGGACCCGGACAGTTCGTTCGTGGGGTTGGCTTCCCACTGCCGGGTGGGCGCCACGGCAGGACTGCACGAGCTTCGCCGTGCCGTACGCATCCTGGAGCGTCTGGCACGGGAGCAGTCACTCCGGCTGGGACGTGCCGCCGCTGACGACGAGATACCGCTCGTGCTGGTGGTCGCTGGCTGGGGATCCTGGCTCTCGGCCTTACGTGCCGGGCCGTTGGCGTGGGCCGAGGACGTTCTCCATGACCTAGTCCGGGATGGAAACCGGGCCGGTATCACGGTGATCATCTCGGGACAGCGGGAACTGGTCACTTCCAGGTTCTTCGCAGCCGTACCCAACCGCGTGTACTTCCCGACCGGATCCAGCGGCGACAGCCTGATTGCCTGGCCGAAACTGCCTCCAACAGCGCCCACGGTGGGAAGGGGCGTCGCTGTGGGCGCGCTGTCGGGTGGAAGAACTGCAGTCTGCCAGTTCTACACGGCTGCCGGCGCTGAGGCCGCGGATCCGCGGTTAGCCCAAGCGCCGGAGCCTTCCCTGCGGCGTCGACCATTCCGAGTGGAGCCCCTGCCGGCCGTGGTTCCGGCGGCCCGGATCCTGAACCGGGCGGCCCCTCAGATCCCGGCTGGACTGAAAGGCAGGATCCCACTGGGGCAGCGCGTCGTCCGCATCGGCGTGGGCGGCGACGAACTTGAACCGATATCCGTCCGGGTGTCTGCGGGCGGAGTGCTGGCGGTGCTGGGCGGCCCGTCGTCGGGCAAGTCGTCATTTCTCCGGCTCCTGCCGAGGGTCAACCCTGAAGCAGGACCGTGGCTAATGCCGGACCAGGACACCGAACCGGGTGCCTACTGGTCCGGGATCCTGCGCCAAGCCACAGCGGGCGGTCTGGAACGGAACCCGGTGGCATTGGTTGACGATGCGGACCTGTTGCTGCAGGACGTCACCCGTGACCTTGCCGACCTCAATACGCTTGGAATCACGGTGGTGATGACTGCGGGGTACAGTCCGATACTCGCCCAGCGGGTTCCGCTGGCGCTCCAGGCGCGCAACCTGGGCTGCGGCATCCTGATCGCGCCCCGGACGTCCATGGACGGCGACCTCTTAGGGGTCCGCTTCGAGGTGGAACCCAACCCGCCACCGGGACGGAGCGTTCTCATCCAGAACGGCCGCGCCACCGCCGTCCAGTTGGGCTGGGTACCGCTTGATCAGTCGAAGGACGGATTGGCCGCCTAAAGTGCCGGTGGTGCCTAGAACGCCGGAGGCGAATCGCCTGTCCGGGATGCGTAGCTGATGACGCGTCTGTCGAACAGGAGCACTATGGCCGCAAGCGCCGGCACCACCATGGCGATCCCCGCCCAAATGACGCCGCCGGTAAGGGTCGGGACGCCGATAGTAAGGACAAACAGCTGGGCGACCAGCGCCGCTGCCCTCGTCCACCGGCGCCCACGGAAGAGGAAGTGCCCCACCGAATAGAGCCAGGCCGAGAAAGCGAGCAAGAGGACCAGAGTAAATACGGCTCCCCAAAAAGACAGGACCGGTGCACCGGTCAGGAGTTCGTAGCCGTACCAGGCGGCGGTAACCAATAGCGCGGTGGCCTCGGCGGCAACAACAAGAGCTATCGCCACAATGCCGCGCGGGCGCGTGGATGGCGACGGATCTGCAGGGTTCGTGGGGGGTCTTGACACACTGGCACCCTACCGGAGATAGTCGGACAGTGGCGGGGGTCGGCAATGCCCGTGTGATGTATCGCTCAGCTATCCGGGGATTTCAAGCTGTATTACCCCTTGTTTACACAGCGTTAACATGACAGGCTTGACTGAGATGACCAAGGGGGCCCCTCAGGGCCCTTTTCCTTTGTAGCTACTAGTGAATTATTTCACAAAGAGCTTTTCCCAGAATTGGAGCAACTGATCAGCATGGATTGGCGTAACCGCGCGGCGTGCCTCGACAAGGACCCGGAACTGTTTTTCCCCGTAGGAAACACAGGGCCTGCCCTCCTCCAGATTGAGGAAGCCAAAAGCGTTTGCCGCCGCTGCCCCGTCGTTGACACGTGCCTCCAGTGGGCTCTCGAGTCCGGCCAGGACGCCGGCGTCTGGGGCGGCATGAGCGAAGACGAACGCCGTGCCCTTAAGCGCCGCGCCGCACGGGCCCGCCGCGCCTCCTAGGCTCGGTCCTTAAGGCCCTAGCACCAACAGCCTCACACAACGATGGCCGCAACCCTTCCGGGTTGCGGCCATCGGCTGTTAAGTCACGTGCAAGGTCTCCGGGCTACCTGGCCGCCAGGCTGAGGCGGATCTGGACAGCCGTTCCGCCGCCGTCGCGCGGGTGCCACGCGATGGTGCCGCCCAGCTCACTGGTGACCAGCGTGCGGACAATCTGCAGCCCCAGCCCCTCGACGTGCGGCGTATCCGGCAGTCCCACACCGTCGTCGGCAATTGTGACGGTCAGCAGTTCCTCGCCGTCTTCCTCCTCGGAACGGTCCGCGATGAGCCACACGGTGCCGGTCCGTCCTTCGAGCCCGTGCTCGACGGCGTTGGTCACCAGTTCGTTAATGACCAGTGCCAGCGGGGTGGCGAAGTCGCTGGGCAGTTCCCCAAACAGTCCGGACCGCTCGGTCTTGACCTGCTGCGATGGCGAGGCGACCTCTGCGGAAAGCCTGAACTGGCGGCCGATCAGCTCGTCGAAGTCAACGCTCTGCGCCAATCCCTGTGAAAGGGTCTCGTGGACCAGCGCGATGGTGGCCACGCGCCGCATCGCCTGCTCCAGGCCCTGCTTGGCCTCGTCGCTGACCATCCGGCGGGACTGCATACGCAGCAGGGCCGCTACGGTCTGCAGGTTGTTTTTCACCCGGTGATGGATCTCGCGGATGGTCGCATCCTTGGTAACGAGTTCCATCTCCCGGCGCCGCAGTTCGGACACGTCCCGACACAGCACCAGCGCACCAAAGCGCTGCTGCTCATCCCGCAGCGGGATGGCCCGCAGCGACAGGCTCACACCACGGGATTCAATCTCACTACGCCACGGCATCCGCCCCGTCACCACCAGCGGCAGCGTCTCGTCCACCAGCCGCCGGTCCTTGAGCAGGCCGGCGGTCACCTCAGCCAGGGAACGGCCTTCCAGCGACTCGCCGTCGCCCAGCCGCCGGAAGGCCGATACCCCGTTGGGGCTTGCGTACTGCACAATTCCTTCGGCATCGAGCCTGATCAGGCCGTCCCCCACACGAGGCGCGCCGCGGCGCGAACCGGTAGGCGAGGCAAAGTCAGGCCACAGCCCCAGCGTTCCCATCCGGAGGAGATCGTAGGCGCACTGCCGGTACGTCAACTCCAGGCGGGACGGCATCCGGGAACTGGACAGGTCCATGTGGGTGGTCACCACAGCCAGGGTCCGGCCGTTGCGCACCATCGGCACAGCCTCCACCCGCAACGCCATGTCAGTGCTCCAGTTGGTCTCACTGGACCGCTCGATGGCACGGCTGCTCCAGGCCTTGTCCACCAGCGGCTGCAGGTCCTGCCGGATGGGCTCGCCCACAAAGTCGCCGTGGAACACGGTGTGCGTGGTGGACGGCCTGACGTGGGCCAGCGCCACATAGCCGTGATCCGGGTGCGGGAACCATAACGCCAAGTCGGCGAACGCCAGGTCAGCGACCATCTGCCAGTCGCCCACCAGGAGGTGCAGCCATTCGGCATCGCCCGGCCCGAAATCAGCGTGTTCCCTGATGGGGTCCGTAAAGATTGCCACTGCACCTCCAGTTACGACGCCGGGATTCCTAGCGTCGGACGATTGACCTCAAGAGCCTCAATGCTACCGACAGTGAGGCCATGTCGTCGGCCTCGAGCGAGTTGACCTCGTCAAACATGCTCTTTGCCCTACCCAGCTGCTCGGCATTCTGGCGTTCCCAGTCCTTCAGCCTGTCCTCCGCGGAGTCCCCTGACGCCGTCGACTCGAGTACCGCCGTCGTCATGTCCGACACAGTGGAATAGAGGTCATCCCGGAGTGCGGCCCTGGCCAGTGCCTGCCACCTGTCCTGGCGCGGCAGGCTGCTGATCCGTTCCAGCAGCCTGTCAGCGTGGAAGCGGTTAAACACTGTGTAGTAAACGGCCGCAATCTCCTCCACCGGCTCCTTACGGGCATGCACGATCTTGGCGATGTCCAGCAGGACAAAGCTCTCGAAGAGCTCCGCCCACCGGAAGGCAAGCCCCTCCGGGAGTTCCCACGCGCGCGCGGTCTCCAGCCAGTCCGCAACGCGGTCACGGTCATCGCCACGCAGGTAGTCCAGGAGCCGGGCCCGCATCGGGTCCAGGAGCGGCTTGAATTCGGCCACGGTGTCAGCGATGGGCCGGGACGTGCCGCCCTGCGCCAGCAGCCACCGGACAGCGCGGTCCAGCAGACGACGGATGTCCAGGTGGACGGTGCTCCAGTGCTCTGTGGGGAACGACGCCGGCAGGCTGTTCAGCTCCCCCACCATGGTGTTCAGGTCGAAAATCTCGCGGAGCGCCACAAAGGCCTTCGCCACAGCCACTTCCGTGGCCGACGTTTCCTCCATGGTCCGGAAGGCGAACGTGATGCCGCCCAGGTTGATCATGTCGTTGGCCACCACCGTGGCAATAATCTCGCGCCGCAGCGGATGGGTGTCCAGCTCGGCGTCGAACCGTTCGCGCAGCTGCTGCGGGAAGTACGCCCGCAGCGTCCCCCGGAACCACGGATCGTCGGCGAGGTCGCTGTCACGCAGCGCCGAGGCCAGCTCGATCTTCGCGTAGGCCGCCAGCACCGAGAGCTCCGGTGACGTCAGCCCCTGGCCCTGGCTTAGGCGCTCCCGCAGGGTTTCGGTGCTGGGCAGGGCTTCAAGGTCACGCTTCAGGTCAGCCGACTTTTCCAGCCAGTCCATGAGTCGCTCATAGCTGGGACTCCACTCGGCCACCCGCATCCGGTCGTTCAGGAGCAGGATGTTCTGGTCCACGTTGTCCTCGAGGACCAGCCGCCCTACCTCGTCCGTCATGGAGGCGAGGAAGCCTGCCCGTTCCTCCGGGGTCAGTTTGTCCGCAGCCACCATCCGGTCCACAAAGATCTTGATGTTCACTTCATGGTCGGAGCAGTCGACGCCGGCCGAGTTATCGATCGCGTCAGTGTTCAGGATGACCCCTTGCAGGGCGGCTTCGATGCGGCCGCGCTGCGTCATGCCCAGGTTTCCGCCTTCGCCAACCACCTTGACCCGCAGGTCCTTGCCGTCCACGCGAATGCTGTCGTTGGCCTTGTCACCCACGGAGGCGTTGGACTCGGTGCTGGCCTTGACGTACGTTCCGATCCCGCCGTTATAGAGCAGGTCTGCAGGGGCGAGCAGGATAGCGCGGAGAAGCTCCGGCGGGCTGAGCTCGGTGGTCGCCTCAGGCAGGCCCAGGGCCGCCCGGACCTGCCGCGAGACCGGAATGGACTTGGCCTGGCGGGCGTACACGCCGCCGCCTTCGCTGATGAGGGATTTGTCGTAGTCGTCCCACGAGGACCGCGGCAGTTCGAACAGCCTCCGGCGTTCCACGAACGACGATTCCGTTTCCGGTGCCGGGTCAAGGAAGATGTGCCGGTGGTCGAACGCTGCCAGCAGCCGGATATGCCGGGACAGGAGCATGCCGTTGCCGAATACATCGCCGGACATATCACCCACGCCCACTACGCTGAACGGCTGGGTCTGGGTATCAACGTCGAGCTCGCTGAAGTGGCGTTTGACCGACTCCCAGGCGCCACGGGCCGTGATGCCCATCGCCTTGTGGTCGTAACCCACCGAACCTCCGGAGGCGAACGCGTCACCGAGCCAGAACCCGTATTCTGCGGCCAGCCCGTTGGCAATATCCGAGAACGTGGCCGTCCCCTTGTCCGCCGCCACCACAAGGTAGGAATCGTCGTCGTCGTGCCTGACAACGTCCGACGGCGGCACTACAGTTTCGCCCTCGGCTCCGGTGACGAGGTTGTCAGTGAGGTCCAGCAGGCCCCGGATGAACGTCTTGTAGCTTTCAACACCCTCCGCCATCCAGGCGGCACGGTCCGCGGCAGGATCGGGCAGCCGCTTGGCGAAGAAGCCGCCCTTGGCCCCGGTGGGAACGATGACCGCGTTCTTGACGGTCTGCGCCTTCACCAGGCCAAGGATCTCCGTCCGGAAATCCTCGCGCCGGTCAGACCAGCGCAGGCCGCCGCGGGCCACCTTGCCGAAGCGCAGGTGGACGCCCTCAACCCGCGGGGAATAGACCCAGATTTCGAACATCGGCCGCGGGAACGGCAGCCCCTCAATCCGGGCAGGATCGAGCTTGAAGCTCAGGTGCGTTTTGTACTGGTAGTAGTTGGTGCGGAGGGTCGCCTCGATCAGGTTCGCCAAGGTCCGCAGCACACGGTCGGCGTCGAGGGTTGCCACCTCTTCAATGGCAGCTGACAGCTCGCCGCGGGCTTTCTCCTGCGCCGCAAGGCGCTCGGTCCCGCTCAGGGCGGGATCGAACCGGGCCTCGAAAAGAGCTGTCAGGGCCTTGGTGACATCGGGATTGGCGAGCAGCGTGTCCGCCATGAAGCCCACCGAGTTGGTATTTCCCATCTGCCGCATGTACCGGGCATAGGCCCGCAGGACAGTGATCTGCCGCCACTGCATCCCCTCACGCAGCACCAGCCGGTCAAAACTGTCCGACTCAACGGCGCCGGATACGGCGGCACCGAACGAGTCAGCCAGCAGCTGTCCCGTGGCCAGCGGATCAATGCCGGCAGGGTATTTAAGCCCGAGGTCATAGAGGAAGAAGTCCCGCTGGTCAGCCGTCTCGATCTCAAAGGGCCGCTCATCCAGCACCTCGAGTCCCAGATTGTGGAAGAACGGCAGGATCTGGCTCAGGCTCTTGGGCTCCAGCATGTACAGCTTGACGCGGGCGTCCTCCTCCAGGACTTCACCGGCGCCCTTGGGCAAGTACACATGGACGCCCGGCCGTTCCTGCCTGGCACCGGCCGTGCGTTCGGCTTCGGCCCCGTATTTCTCGAACCGGGCGATGTCCTCCAGCGCGTCTTCGACCTCGTAATCCACCCGGTAGCCGGCCGGAAAAGCCTCCGACCAGATCGCGGCAAGCTCCTTCGCCTGCTCATCGGCGCCGCGTTCCCGCAGGACTTCAGCGATGCCCTCACTCCACGAACGGGCTGCCCGGACCAGCCGCGCTTCAAGCTCGTCGGCGTTGAAGTGGCTGACCTCGCTGCCCTTGGGCAGGCGGATCCGGAAGAACAGGCGGGCGAGGGCCGATTCTGTCATCCGCGCCTCGTAGTCGATGGACTCAGCCTTGAACGTGGTCCGTAATTCTTCCTCGATGCGGAGCCGGACATTGGTGGTGTACCGGTCACGCGGAAGGTAGACCACCGCGGACATAAAACGGCCGTAGATGTCCGGCCGGAGGAACAGCCGGGTCCGCCGCCGCTCCTGCAATCTCTGGATGCCGGTTGCGGTGGCCGCCAGGTCCTCGGTCTCGATCTGGAACAGCTCGTCGCGTGGGTACGTCTCCAGGATCCCCAAAAGGTCCTTGCCGGAGTGTGAGTCCGGCGGGTAGCCGGCATTGCCCAGCACGGCGTCCACTTTTTCGCGCACGACGGGGATGTTCCGGACGGATCCGGCGTAGGCACTGGTTGCGAACAGGCCGATAAAGCGGCGCTCGCCGTTGACGTTGCCGGCCGCGTCGAAACTCTTCACGCCAATGTAGTCAAGGTACGCGGGGCGGTGGACGGTGGACCGTGAGTTTGCCTTGGTGATCACGAGCGCCCGCTTTTCGCGGGCCTTTTTTCGGCCGGCGTCGGTGAGATGCTGCATATGCGGCGCGCCCGGCTTCGCCCGGAGCAGTCCGAGACCGCTGTCTTCACGCAGTTCCAGTACATCTTCACCGTCGACGTTGACGAGGTGGTACTCACGGTATCCAAGGAAAGTGAAGTTGCCGTCGTCGAGCCAGCGCAGAAGATCCTGCGCCTGCCGCAGTTCGGCAATCTGGGCCGGGTGGGACACCTGGTCGAGGCTCGCGGCAATCTGTTGGGCCTTGTTGCGCATCTTGGGCCAGTCTTCGACGGCGGCGCGCACGTCTCCCAGGATGCGGTCCAGCCCGTCCAGCAACGACGCCTTTGCCTCGTCGGAGACACGGTTGATTTCCACGGCGATCCACGACTCCATGTGGGAGGCGTTTTCGCCCTGCGCGATGAGGTGCGACAGCACAGGCATCGCGGCCGTATCACCGCTGGAGAGACCGATGTGGGACGGGACGCGGTCAACTTTGACCAGCTGACCCGTTTCCCGGTTCCGGGTCACCACGAACAGTGGATGAAGCACAAGTCCGATGGCGGCGTTCTGGCGAACAAGCTCGGCGTTGACCGAGTCAACAAGGAAAGGCATATCGTCCGTGACGACGTAGACGACGCTGCTGTCCGCCTCGTTGACGATGGAAACCTTCGCCTGGCCCGGCTGCCGGTTCGCGGCGACACCGCGGTGGGTTTCCGCCCGGCTGGCCAGCACCTCCGGGGAATAAGTCCGGGCATCTTCTTCGGCAAGGTGCTGGTAATAATCCGCCAGGAACCCCTCCCGGTCACCAATAGCCAAGGCTTGATCCTCCACGCTGGATCCAGACGACATCAACAAACGCCTCCATCACAAGTTTGATGCTGCACCGTTGCAGCTCCTACGGTGAGCCTAGCCCTTTCGCCGAAGCCTCGGTGTGGAAGAAAATACAGAGGATCGGGAAGATCGCTGGACAGCTGCACAAACCAAATCGGCGATCGCCCGCCTGAGCTTGGAATCCGGCGCTGTTTCGAGCAGCAAAGAGCCGCCGAGCAGCGCGGCGTCAGCTGCGGGGCTGTCCGCCGGCAGGAAGGCTGCGATCTCCGCCGACGGGCCATACCGCCCCCACGCATCCTTCAGCTGTCGCTCCGGGGATCTCCCCACCGCCGCCGCCCGGACCTTGTTCATCACCACAACAGGCGACACGTTCGGCACTGCCAGCTCGAGCTCCGCGAGTCCGCGGACCAGCCGGGGAACCCCCACCGGATCGGCGGCCCCCACGGCATAGACGGTGTCCGCCAGTTCCAGGGTCCGCAGGGTCGCGGCATTCCGGCGCGGAGCCATCGTGTCGAAGCTGAGTTCCTCGTCCGCCTCCAGGCAGAAGCCGGTGTCCACAACCACGACGTCGGCAACCTCCTTGGCGCGTTCCAGCACCAGCGACAGTGCTGCTGCCCGTAGTTCGGTCCACCTGTCCGCCCGGGTGATCCCGGTCAGGACCCGGAAAGTTCCAAGTTTGGTGGTGACAGGTGTGGCCACCTTCAGCAGCGCATCGGCGTCGAGCAGTCCCTGGTCCGCAAGCCGGCAGGCCTGCGCGATCCCCGCAGATTCATCCAGCAGGCCCAGGACTGCGGCGATGCTGGCCCCGTAACTGTCGGCGTCGACGAGGAGCACGGATTTCCCATCCGCAGCCAGTTCCCCCGCGATGTTGGCCGCGACGAAGGTCCGGCCGGGTGAACCGGCGGGACCCCACACGGCAATGATCTTTCCCGCCCCGGAGGCCGGCGGCACGTCCGCCTGGGCTGCGGGACGCTGACGCAACGCAGCACTGGTGTCCCCCAGCCCGCTCCCGAACGTTGCATCCCTGGCGGTGCCTGTCAGCTGGTCAACGGCCTCGGCAATCCTGCCGGCCAGGGCGGCGGACTCTACGCCGGTCAGTGCGGAGGCCACACCGATCCCGCGCAGCCTGGCAGCCTCGTCGGCGTCATCCGTGAGGGCGATGATCGCCACGCCCACGGCACCGAGCCGATCAACGAGCGAAGCAGTCAGGCCCTCGCAGCCGTCAGCCACAACCGCGGCCCGTGCCAGGCCGCTCTGGCAGGCCGCCAGCAGTTCCGTCAGTTCAGTGCAGCGACGGACCACCGTGACCGGACCGTGGAGCCGCTCCAACCCGCCCACCACGTCCTCGCGGGCCTGGCCCACGGTGACCACGGGGATACTCATGAGGCCCCGCCCGGGTTCCACACCACTGAAATCTTGGCCTGGTTCGCCTGCGCGCCGAGGATGGCCGGCATCTGGCCGTCGGCAACCAGCACCATCAGCACTGTATTGCGGGAGGACCCCAAGGCCGTGGAGCCGGCGGTCACCTGTGCAATTTCCGCGCCGGGCAGCAAGAGCTTCGGCTCACTGAAGCCGTTGCGGGCATCCGGCAAGGCAACCCAGACGTCCACCCGGGTCCCGGCAACCGCCTGCGGCGGCAGTGCTTCCTCAATGGTCACGGCCACTGGCTTGCGGTCCAACGAATCCACAGTGGCCAGACTTTCCTTGGGCACCAATTGGTTCTTGCCGATTCTTTGGACTGCAACCAACCCGTCGGGGAGCCCTGCTTCAACGGTGACGTAATGCTGTTCGGTCTCACCCAGGCGGACCTTGGCCCGGACCACATTGTCCGCGGTCAGCTTCTCACCCACCGCAATGGAGTCCCGTGCGGCGTAAACCTCGGTGGTCTGATCAGCGCTGCCAACCAGCGAGATCACTCCCACCACCGATGCCAGGACCAGCAGCACGCCAACCAGCAGCCGGGGATCCTTCCACGACGGCGGTTTCAGCCTGGCACCTGTAGTAACAGCATCGTGGCTCATGCTCTTCTCCCCCTTAGCTCCGGTCCAGGCGGCTGGCTGCGTCCGGACACCTCATTGTTACGGCATGGGCCCCGGAACAAAAGTCAAAAGACCAAACAACATCAAACTGTGGATAACCGCACCAGATGACGCCTTCAATGGCAAAATGGAGCTATGCCCAGATTCCTGACTCTCGCCGATGTTGCTGAACAGCTGCAAATCAACTCGCCGGCGGCCTATGCCTTGGTCCGCAGCGGAGAACTGAAGGCCATCCAGGTGGGTGGGCGCGGGCAGTGGCGCGTCGAGGAAAAGATGTTGGAGCAATACATCGAAGAGCGTTACGCCGAGGCCAGCCGCATGATCCTGGAAGCCAAAGCCAAGCAAGGCTGATTTTGGCTTTGCGAGTCAGCCCTCGCAACCGTTTGTCCGCTGAGTTTTTGTCCAGATAATCGCCTCTACGGGGCGGCAAAGTCCCATTAGGTGGACAAAAACTCCGGCCCGCGGCTACAGTTCCCCTGCACTCCGTGACCGCAGGGCACCCAGCGCCGCAAACGGAATCGTGGCTACCTGCCGAACCTGTGATGCACGCCGGGACTCCCCGGGGCTGACCAGCGCCAGGTCCAAAAAGTCACTGCCCACCCGGTCGATGACTCCGGCCAGCCCTGTATCCCTTTCCGGCGCGTGGCGCAGAGTGACTGCAAGTTCGGCCCGGTCCCGCGCCAGGCCCCGCAGCGCATGCGCCAATCCGATCCGGCGCCGCACCTGCGAAGTCTCGGCCACGGAGCCGCGGCCAAGGCCCGCATAGCGTGCCACCGCGCCGTACGGGACCAGGACCTGGTGACGCAACTCGTTCAGGACCAGCGCATCGGCGCCGGCATGGCTCAGGGTTCCTTCGAAGGCGCGCCCACACGCCAGGTACACGGCCACGTGGCTGTTCAGGGAACCCCGCAAGCGGTCAGCCAGAGCGACGGAGGCCGTTTCCGCTCTTGCCCGCTCAGAGATCTCGGCATCGACGGCCAGCCGCTCGCCCTCGGCGAACTGTGCCTCCATATCACTGAACAGAGCATCCCAACGCATGGGGCCAAGCGTAGGGTGCGGGTTTGTTCGCGGTCAATTCACCAACGACTTCACTCCAGTCTCTGGACAAATCCAGCATAAGTGCGTCAAACTGAACCTAAATTTATCAAATGATATCAAACAGCATCAAACATAAGATAGGAACATCATGACGGCAGCTACAGCACGTGGGCTCCGCGCAGACGCCGTCATGGCGGCGTCCATCCTCCTGTTGGGCTTCTTCCTCTGCGTTGCCGGCGGGGGCATGGTGGGCCAATGGCAACTGTCCACAGCACGCCGGCAAGGCCCGGACCTCGATGACCTACTCGGTGCCGTGGCTGTCGCCGCAGGGCTGGCCATCGTGGCGTGGTGGATCTTCTCGATGGTTTTGGCGTCAGCGGCTGCCGTCCTGGACAGGTGCGGCAGGCGGCGGGCCGCCGACAGGGCCGGCAAGTGCTGCCCGGCATTTATGCGCCGGCTCGCTGTGGCCGCACTGTCGGTGCAACTACTGTCGGCACCGCTGGCTCACGCAGCCGTCCCACCGGCCGGACCCGCCTGGGTACCCACGCAGGAAGTGGCGGTCCAGGACGTACCGGTCCACGGCGCAGCCATCCAGGCCCAGTGGTCTCCCACAAGCGGCCACCGGCAGCTCCCGGAACCGGAGGGCAAACACCCTGCAGACACGGGAGGACAGACCACCGAAACTCCTGCGGCGGCGGTCCGGCCAGACTGGCGTCCCAGCCCGCCGGTCCCGGACCCCGGCCTGCTGGCGGCCCAGCCCGTCCGGGCGGAACAGGGCCCAAGGTCGCCATTGAGTGAGGTCACGGTACTGGCGGGCGACACACTCTGGGACATCGCTTCCCGCCACTTGGGCCCGGCGGCTTCGGATGTGGATGTCGCCTTGCACTGGCCCCGCTGGTACGAGGCCAACAAATCCCGGATCGGCGAAAGCCCGCATGTCCTGCTGCCCGGGCAGATTTTGAAAGCACCTTCCACGGCCTAACCGACGTTCCGATATTCATCAGCTCACGATTAAGGGGAATCACATGTACGCAGTTACGCCAATCCGCTCCGCCACGGTCAACCCGGGCGGCGCGGCAGCAGTCCGCCAGGTTCCTCCGCGCACCACTACCGCGCCGGTCGTGCCGCTGCGTGCGGCAGACGAAGCCTCCGAAATCCTGGCGATCACACGCAGTACCGTGCAGGCGGCCATGGAAGTCCTCGCCGGCATCCGGCCGATCCACCAGCTCGCCCGCCGTCTGGATCCGCGCTGCCTCGCCGTGCTGCAGCACCGTGCCGCCTTGATCCGCCGCGAACAGTCGCGCTCTGCCTCGCCGTCCCTGGCCCGGCTGCACAAGAACTCCATCGTGCGTTCAGTCCGCGCCTGCGAGGTCGCCCCGGGCATCTATGAGGCAAGCGCCGTCGTGGTTGATGACATCCGGGCACGGGCTGTAGCGGTCCGGCTTGAGCGCAGCAAGCAGGTCTGGCGCGTGACCGAGTTTATGGTCGGCTGAACCGCTTGCCCACGAATGCAGAAGTGCCCGGAGCTGAGGCTCCGGGCACTTCCAGTGTCGAACTATTTCAGTGACGATCTATTGCAGTGCCGACCTATGGCTGATCAGTCTCGATCCCTGCTGTCAGCGGCGCTTTTTCCTGGCCGGACGCTTGGTGGCGTCCTGCGCTGCAGCCTTTGCGGGATTTCCGGACCGTGAAGAGACACGACCCTCCACCCGTGTCTGGGATGCGCCGTCTTCGCCGGGAGCCGTGTACTGCAGCTGGGCCGGCTTCTTCGGTGCTTCCAGGCCGGCAGCGTGGATCTGCGGCTCAACGTGCTCGGTGTGGCCACCTGCTGCGTCGGGCACCACCACATCCTGGGCTGGAGTCACCTCAACTTCAAGGTTGAACAGGAAACCGACGCTTTCCTCGCGGATGGCCTCCATCATGCTCTGGAACATAACGAAGCCCTCGCGCTGGTATTCCACCAGCGGGTCACGCTGTGCCATGGCGCGCAGGCCGATGCCTTCCTTGAGGTAGTCCATCTCGTAGAGGTGTTCCTGCCACTTGCGCCCGATGACCGAGAGCACCACGCGGCGTTCCAGCTCGCGCATGCTTTCGGAACCGATGGTCTCTTCCCGGGTCTGGTAGACCACGCGGGCGTCGGAGAGCAGTTCCTCCTTGAGGAATTCAACAGTGAGCTTGGACTTGCCGCCGGCTTCCTCGATGATCTCCTCCGCTGTGACGCTGACGGGGTAGAGCGTCTTGAGGTTGGTCCACAGCTGGGTGTAGTCCCAGTCGTCGCCGTTGCCTTCGGCCGTGGCGGAGTCGATCAGGGCGGTGATGGTGTCCTCCACAAAGAACTGGACCTTCTCGTGGAGGTCGTCACCTTCGAGGATCCGGCGGCGGTCACCGTAGATGGCTTCGCGCTGGCGGTTCAGGACGTCGTCGTACTTGAGGACGTTCTTGCGCTGCTCGGCGTTGCGGCCTTCAACCTGGCCCTGGGCAGACGCGATGGCCCGGGAAACCAGTTTCGATTCCAACGCCACATCATCCGGGACGGAACTGTTCATCAGCCGTTCGGCCGCGCCGGAGTTGAAGAGCCGCATCAGGTCATCGGTCAGGGAGAGGTAGAAGCGTGATTCGCCGGGGTCGCCCTGGCGGCCGGAGCGGCCACGGAGCTGGTTGTCGATGCGGCGGGACTCGTGCCGCTCAGTTCCCAGGACATACAGCCCGCCGAGGTTCAGTACTTCCTCGTGTTCGTCCTTTACGGACTGCTTGGCCGACTCCAGGCCAGCCGGCCATGCGGCCTCGTACTCTTCGGAATCCTCTTCCGGGTCCAGCCCGCGTTTGGCCAGATCGGCCACCGCAGTGAATTCGGCGTTGCCACCCAGCATGATGTCAGTGCCGCGGCCTGCCATGTTGGTGGCCACCGTAACAGCACCCTTGCGTCCGGCCTGCGCCACGATGGCCGCTTCACGGGCGTGGTTCTTGGCGTTCAGGACTTCGTGCCGGATGCCCTCCTTGGCGAGCAGCCCGGAGAGGTATTCGCTCTTTTCGACACTCGTGGTGCCCACAAGGATCGGCTGGCCCTCTTCGTGACGCTCGGCAATGTCCTTCACGACGGCGTCGAACTTCACCTTTTCATTCTTGAACACGAGGTCCGACTGGTCGAGCCGCGTCATGTCCCGGTTGGTGGGGATGGCCACCACGCCGAGCTTGTACGTGCCCATGAATTCGGCGGCCTCAGTCTCGGCCGTGCCCGTCATGCCTGCCAGCTTGGAGTACATCCGGAAGTAATTCTGGAGCGTCACCGTGGCCAGGGTCTGGTTTTCGGCCTTGATCTCCACGGCTTCCTTGGCCTCAATGGCCTGGTGCATACCCTCGTTGTAGCGGCGCCCGGCCAGGATGCGGCCGGTGTGTTCGTCAACGATCAGGACTTCGCCGTCCAGGATGACGTAGTCCTTGTCCCGCTTGAACAGTTCCTTGGCCTTGATGGCGTTGTTCAGGAACCCGATGAGCGGAGTGTTCGCGGATTCGTAGAGGTTCTGGATACCCAGGTAGTCCTCCACCTTTTCGATGCCGCTCTCCAGGACGCCGACGGTGCGCTTCTTCTCGTCCGCCTCGTAGTCCTCGCCGGCCTTCAGGCGCTGCACTACCTTGGCAAATTCGCTGTACCACCGGTTGGTGTCGCCCTGGGCAGGGCCGGAAATGATGAGCGGCGTACGGGCTTCGTCGATGAGGATGGAGTCGACCTCATCAACAATGGCGAAGTTGTGGCCGCGCTGGACCAGTTCTGATTGGTCCCACGCCATGTTGTCGCGCAGGTAGTCAAACCCGAATTCGTTGTTGGTGCCGTAGGTGATGTCCGCGGCGTACTGCTGCCGGCGCACTGCAGGATCCTGGTTGGACAGGATGCAACCGCTGGTCAGGCCAAGGAAGCGGTAGACCCGGCCCATAAGATCTGACTGGTATTCGGCAAGGTAGTCGTTCACCGTGATGACGTGGACGCCATTGCCGGTGAGGGCATTAAGGTAGGCGGGCGCGGTGGCCACGAGGGTCTTGCCTTCGCCGGTCTTCATTTCGGCGATATTGCCCAGGTGGAGGGCGGCGCCACCCATAAGCTGGACGTCAAAGTGACGCATGCCCAGGGTGCGGGATGCGGCCTCGCGCACGGCGGCGAAGGCCTCCGGGAGGAGATCGTCCAGTTGCTCGCCGTCCTGGTGGCGGGCGCGGAGGTGGTCAGTTTCCTCGCGGAGCTCAGCATCCGTGAAGGTTTTAAACGAGTCTTCGAGCGCATTGATGGAGTCGGCATAGTTCCGCAGTTGCCGCAGGGTTTTTTTGTCACCCGTGCGGAGAAGTTTTTCGATAAGTGATGCCACGTGAAGATACTCCCAGTCTTATGCTGCCGAATTCTGGCGTTTTTAGTCTACGGGAGAGACACAGGCCACGCGGCCGGTGTTCCCTGAGAGCGGAGCGGACCGGCGCGGTGACGCAGGGCGAGCCCAAGGGACTCCGCCAAGTCCCCTACCGGGCTGATCAGAATGTCCCCCAGCTCAAGCCACTCGGCCATCAGTTCCAGCTCGGCTGCGAGTTCGACGGCGGTCCCTGGCGGTGCGTCCGGCTCACCGTAGGCGGACCTGACCAGCAGTTTTCCTGCCGCACGGTCTGCTTTAAGGTCCACCCGCGCCACGATGGTGTCACCCAGGAGAAAGGGCAGGACGTAGTACCCGAAGCGCCGGAGGTGCGCGGGCGTGTAAATCTCGATCCGGAAGTGGAACCCGAAGAGCTCCTCAAGCCGGCGCCGCTCGAAGACCAGGGAGTCAAAGGGACTGAGCAAGGCCCGCCCCGCGGCCCGCCGCGGCATTGTGGCGTCGGCATGCAGGTATACCTTCCGGTCCCATCCTGCGACAGCCATCGGCTCCAGCCTCCCTATGCTGACCAGATGGTCCACAGACGCGGCGGCCGCCTTGACCGGTGTACGGAAGTAGTCCGCGAAGCATTTCACGGTTCCGATGCCATGGGCTTGCGCGGCCGCGTCGATGAGCCGGTGCATGGCCTCAACAGGGTCCGGGGCGGCTTCGAGGGCCAACCGGCGCGGCAGCACCCTGGCCGTCAGCGTGTACTTTCGCTCGAACTGTTCGGTTCTGGACGCCGCGGAAATGATGCCCGCCTCGAACAGATCCTCAAGCACGCGTTTGACGGCGTTCCAGTTCCATCCCCAGTTGTCGTCCCGCCGGTCCTCCACGTGCCCGATGTTAACCGTCAGTTCCGCCGCTGTCATGGGCCGTCCGGCGGCGAGGGCGTCGAGGATGTTTCCGGCCACCGCGTCGCGCAGTTCCGGGTCCAGGGTGGACGCACCCACCCACGTGCGTTTCTGCCACAATCGGAGGTCCTGGAAGTGCTGGGGCCGGATGAAGCTGGCCTCGTGCGCCCAGTACTCCATCATGCGTCTGGGAGGCGAGCTGGCCATCCGCTGAAGAATGGTGCGGTCATAGTTGCCGAGCCTCGAAAAGAAGGGCAGAAAGTGACTGCGGGACAACACGTTGACGGAATCGATCTGGACAAGCTGGATCCGGGCAAGGGTACGGCCCACCGTCCGTGAGGTCACGGGGCCGGCGGGCCGTCCTTTGTCGAGTCCCTGAGCTGCCAGGGCGATCCGCCGGGCCTGGTTAAGGCTCAGCGTCGCAGGCACATCAGTCCTTTCATTGAGGGGCGTGAACCACCCTAGAGTTTTGCAGCCTCGTCATCGGAGCGGTAAGCGAGGATTTTTTCTTCGACGGCGGTGTCCCCCGGTTCGCATTCGTGGTCCAGGGTGATTACCCCGTACGTCCAGCCACGGCGCCGGTAGACCACCGAGGGCGTGTTGGTGGCTTTGTCCATAAACAGGTAGAAATCGTGGCCTACGAGCTCCATGTTGTCCACAGCATCGTCCAGGGTGAGGGAGGCCGCAGGGAAGACTTTGCGCCGGATCAGCACTGGGGAATCCCCTGCCGGAATGTCGTTCTCGACCTCGTAGGGCGATCGTTCAGCGGGCGGCGCCTGTGGTTCGCTGCGATGGCTCGCCTCGACGTATAGGGGCTCACTGGCACTTGCTGGCTCCAGTGCCGCGGTGGCCTCACGCACTGCCTTGGGGGTGTGGCGCCCGTGGTGGACCTTCTTGCGGTCCTTGGCACGGCGGAGGCGTTCAAGCAGCTTGGTGTAGGCGAGATCGAATGCGGCGAATTTGTCTGCGGCGCTGGCTTCGGCACGGATGACGGGTCCCCGGCCCAGAACCGTCACTTCAACGGTGAGCTGATCGCCGGTCTGGCGCGCATTCGTTTCCTTGGAAACCTTCGCATCAACCCGTTGGACCTTGTCGCCAAGTGACTCGATCTTCGAGATCTTCTCACCGGCGTATTCGCGGAAGCGGTCTGAGACCGTCAGATTTCGTCCGCTGATCATAAACTCCATGGTGCCCTCCAAATGACTTCGGTGACACGACGGCGGCACATCCCAGAGGCCGATCTGCTTGACAGTCGAGCCCCTTCCGAGCCGCCATCGAAAGGTACAACTTGTTCTTGGTACCCACAACCGACGTTAGTTCATAGCCACCTGTTATTCATCCTTTCTTGGTTTATTTTTTTCTAAGACGGGCGGCATTCCGCCAGCTCCCGGGCCGGGCGATTCGCCGCCAGCTGAATCGGGCGGGCGTGTCGCGGCGAGGACCACCGCGCCCACCACCACGGCACCGCTGACTTGCAGCGCGCGGGCTGCTTCTGCGAGTGTGGCCCCCGTGGTGAGGACGTCGTCGACAATGATGCAGCGGCGTCCGGCCACCCGCGCGCGGTGGCGTTTCGGGACCTTCATGGACCCCTTGACCCGGCTCGCCCTGGCACCGCGGCCGAGTCCCTTTTGGCCTCCAGGCAGCCGCTCCAGTGCGGCGCGGCGCCGGGATTTCCGGATCACGTCCAACACCGGTGTACCGCGGAGGGTGGTCCCCCGACGCAACTCTGCGAGTAGGAGGTGGACCGGACTGAACCCTCTTTTGATGTAGCCGGCCGTACTGCTGGGCACCGGAACCAGGCAGACGCCGTCGACGCCGGTCACGGACGCGGCAATGCCCTGCCCCAGTCCGCGCGCCAGGACTGACGTGAGCTGGTGCTGGCCATGGCTCTTGAACGAAAGCACGGCCTGCGCCAGCTCCTCGCGGTACGCCCCGGCCGCCACCACGGGAAGGATCAGGCCGCCGTCGACGTTCATCAGGGCCGGCGCCTGCTCCTCTGCCCGGAACGGGTGCCTGGTCAACAGGCGGACGTGGCGTTCGCACATGACGCACAGGGCCAGGTCCTCCGCACCGCAGCAGACGCAGTCCACAGGGACGGCAAGTGCCAGCAGCTCCGCGGCGGCCACGCCCATCTGGTCGGCGGCCCGCAGCCAGCGGCGGCGGTGGCCGCCGCGATGCTTGGCGGACTGCAGCGGAGGCGGCAGGAGGTCCGGATCCAGGCTTGCCGCATTTCTGGCGCGACTTCCCCCGAAGCGGCCCCCAACGCCGCCCCCGGACCGGCGCGCAGGCGCGTGGCGAGCAGGCGGCTGGCGGGCAGGAGCGTGGCGAGCAGGAGGACGTCCGGGCTGAACTTCGGTCACACCCCATGGTGGCCTGCGTATCGCAGCCCCGGAACTGCTGGTCCGCGCTATGTGGAAAGCTACCCAGGGAATGAGGGGTCGATGGGGCCCTTCAGCTGGGGCGACCAGCCGTTGCCGAGCCGCTGGAAGATGCCCTCGGCCGACTGGCCGTAGATTTCCTCCAGCCCGTTGCCGGCGCTGAGCCACACAAGGCCGGGCCACGGCGCCAACTGCTGGGGTTGTCCGGACGTGAGGGACAGCAGCTCCGGCGTGACGTTCGAGCCTGCCGAGGCTTTCATCACGGCGACCGTTGTGTCGTTCACCCAGACGCCCTGGTCCGGGTCACCGGAAACCACCAGCGTGATCGGGGCAGTCAGTTCCCGGGGTGTCCCGTCGGCGTTCCGGATGATCCCGGCAATCTGCACCTTCGTCTTGCCCTTCTGTTCCGAAATGACCAGCGCCCGGACGCCCTCGCGGGAGATCCTCAGCTCCTTGACGGTTCTTCCGGCCAACCACGACGGCGTGAGCGTAACGGTGGGAACGGCGGCACCTTCGGCGACTCCGATGGGCCGGTAGGCCACCACCTCCGTACCGCCGGTAGCTCCCGGCCCTGCGGCCCACACCCAGTCATGAATACTGAAGGACGGGTGCGTAATGGTGCTGCGCGTTGTCAGCGCACGGGCGGGCTGTCCCGGCACCATGCTGTAGAGCGTCGTCCGGCTTTCGTTGAGGAAGGCAACGGTCTGGGACACCGGGGATTCCGACGGGTAGCGGGGCCCGAGCGATGAAACTGGCTGCATATCCGGCAGCGGGGACACCCTGTTGTTTTCGTAGCGAACCAGCTCATTGCCGCTGACAGCAATCTCGCGGACCGGCACGTTTTTGTCCCTCACCGGGGGCAACACCGAACCGTTGTCTTCGACGCGGACCAGGTCCTGGTTGGCATGCAACTCCACATTAACGACGTCGGGCTGGCTGCGGAACGTGAGCGAAAGCTGCGTCTGCATCCGGAGCCTGTCCTCCGTGGACGCCTCGGTGAGTTCCTTGGCGGTGAGGTCCACCTGCGCGGCGCCGGACACCACCGGAACCGATTCGCGGGCAAGTTTGATGCCGGACGGGAAGGCGCTCACCACGGCTCCGCGAAGGTACGGTGCGGGGCCGGCAAGCAGGGCGCTGGTCATGGCTTTGACGGTCTTGTTCTTGATGAACCAGCGCACGTCGGGCACGGCATACGTGAAGCTGGGATCGTAGAAGTAGATGGGGTAGGCGCCGTAGATGACCTTGAAGGTTTCCTCCGGGATTGCTGTTCCGTCGGGGATTGCCGAGATCCGCCATTCGCCGTCCACCTGGGTGAGCGTGGCGGGAATGTTCTCGATGGTGCCCTCGGGCATCTGGGTGGCGATGCCGTCAACATCCACGCTGTACGCAACGTCCAGCTGGTAGTTGTAGACGTTGTCGACGCCGGTGCCCACCACTTTCGCCTCGCGGTACACCAGCGCGCGCTGGTCGGGTTTCCAGGATACTGACGCTGCCTGCGTCAGGTATTCGCGGGCCACCGCGTAGTCCCCCTCGTATCCGGTGCCGGCCCGGTAGAAGTAATCAATGATGTTTTCCGGAGTAGCGCCGGGCTGGGGAGCGGCCGGGAGGAACACCGGTGCGTTGACGTTGCCGGCGCTGCCTTCCGCGCTCTTCCCCACCGGCCCGGCCGTGGGAATGCGCGCGCAGGAGGCCAGCACCAGGGCAACGACGAACAGCACAACGCTCCTCTTCAGCATCGCCCGCACTTTTCGTCCCGTCATGAAGACTCCTTCGGTGTTGCGCCCGTCCCGGCAGGGGTGCGCCCGGCGCCCTGGCCACGCCCGCCGCCAGCGGGGACATCAGGCGCCCCAGTGGGGCCGGGCCCCAGGACCAGCACGTTTTTCGAATGTGGGACGTCGGGGAGGATGATGTCCTCCGGCTCAAGCTGCACAGGCGAGCGGTCGATCTCCTCGCCCTGGCGCAACGGAATGGTCAGCCGGAAGTTGGCCCCTCTACCCTTGTTTCCCCATGCCTGCAGCCAGCCGTTATGGAGTTTGGTGTCTTCCATTGCGATGGACAGGCCCAGTCCGCTGCCTCCGGTGGTGCGGGCCCGCGCCGGATCCGCACGCCAGAACCGGTCAAAGACCCGGGCGGCCTCGGCCGGGGTCATGCCGATCCCCTGATCCCGGACTGCAACTCCCACCGCTGACTGGTTAGCTGAGACAGTCACGGTGACCGGCCTGCCTTCGCCATGCTCCACTGCATTCAGGATGAGGTTCCGCAGGATCCTGTCGATCCTCCTGGCGTCCATCTCCGCGACAATTCCCACGGCGGGAGCCCGGAGGATGATCTCCGAGCCGTATTCGGCCGCGACGGGCGCTGCCCCGTCAATGACATGGGCGATCACCTGCAGGATGTCCTCGGGCTCGGCGTCGAGCATGGCCACGCCGGCGTCGAAGCGGGAGATCTCGAGCAGGTCGGCCAGCAGGGACTGGAACCGCTCCACCTGGTTGTACAGGAGTTCCGCGGAGCGCTTGTTGATGGGGTCGAAGTCGTGGCGGGCGTCGTACAACACTTCCGCGGCCATCCGGACGGTGGTCAGGGGGGTGCGGAGCTCGTGGGAGACGTCGGAGACAAACCGCTGCTGCATCTGGGACAACATGGCCAGCTGGGTGATCTGCTCCTGGAGGCTGGCGGCCATGTGGTTGAACGATGCCCCGAGTCGGGCAACCTCGTCTTCGCCTTTGACCACCATCCGCTCCTGCAATTGGCCGGCAGCGAGCTTCTCCGAAACCAGGGCAGCGTGGCTGACGGGGCTGACAACATTGCGGGTGACATACCAGGCGATGGCCCCGATCATCAGCACCAGCACCGCGCCGCCGGCCAGGAGGACGCCCTGGATTTCGTCGAGCGTCTGCTGGGCGGTGTTGACGTCATAGATCAGGTAGAGCTCGTACACGGTCCCGTTGAAGGTCACCAGGTTGCCCACGGCGATGCCCGGCCTGTCCTCGGTACCTACCGGAATCACGGTGGAGGCCCAGTACTGGTCCTTGCCTGAATCCTGTACCGCCGTACGGAGTTCAGGCGGGATGACGCTGACGGTCAGCTGGTCCGAGGCCCGCGACTCCACCCAGCGGTTCCGGGGCTTGGTCTGTTCGGGCTTGGCTTCGAAAACGTAGCGGCGCTGGATGACGGAGCCGCGGCCCTCCACTGCGTTCAAAGTGTCGTAGACCAGGGTGATGACGCTGGACTGGTCGGTGACCTGGGCGCCGTCGAACGTCTCCTGGACCTGCTTGACAAAGTAACGGGTCTCGGATTCGGCCTGGGTGAGGCGCTCCTGGAACAGGTTGTTGGCGATCTGGTTGGACAGGTAGGCGCCCACGGCGCCAAAGGATGTCACGGCCAACAGCAGCGTGGTGAGGACTGTCCGGAACTGCAGGGACCGGCGCCAGCGCCGACGCATGGCCCGCCCGGCAAAACGGACCGCAGGGAAGAAACGGGTCACGTCGAGACGGACAAGGCGGCCCACCCGTAGCCCCACGATTACTCCACGGCGCCGCCAGATCCGTGCCCGGAATGGCAGCGTTGCCAGCTCCGACGGCAGCGCATCCGTGTGCTCCGGGCCCTTGGCTGCGGGAAGGTCCGGGGCGCGGTGCGCTTCTGGTCCTGAGGGCTCAGGAACCTGCTTTGTAGCCGACACCACGAACCGTCAATACAACTTCGGGAGCTTCCGGATCCCGTTCAATTTTTGACCGGAGGCGCTGGACGTGGACGTTGACCAGCCGGGTGTCCGCCGCGTGGCGGTAGCCCCAGACCTGCTCCAGCAGCAGCTCACGGGTGAACACCTGCCATGGCTTCCGCGCCAGGGCTACGAGGAGGTCAAACTCCAGGGGCGTGAGGGAAATCCGCTCATCGGCACGCTTCACGGTGTGGCCGGCCACGTCGATGGTGATGTCAGCGATCCGCAGCGTTTCAGGCGCCTTCTGGTCGCCGGGCCGCAGGCGGGCACGCACGCGTGCCACGAGTTCGGCGGGTTTGAACGGCTTGGGCACGTAGTCGTCTGCGCCGGACTCAAGGCCGCGGACGACGTCGGACGTATCCGACTTGGCCGTGAGCATGACGATGGGCACGTCCGATTCGGAGCGGATCTGCCGGCAGACCTCGATGCCGTCCACGCCGGGCAGCATCAGGTCAAGCAGCACGAGGTCAGGTTTCGATGAACGGAAAATATCCAGCGCCTGGCTGCCATCGGCGCAAAAAACCGGCTCAAAGCCGTCATTGCGCAGAACAATCCCAATCATTTCGGCCAGCGCTTCGTCATCGTCAACTACCAGAATGCGTGCCTTCATAGTTATATATTCCCTTATTGAACAGGGTTTGTCCTGTTGAACGGCCTTACGGCATGGCGCCACACTATGACGCCCGACGGCGGAACTATAGGCTGGCAACACGCGGACAGTCCCGCACGGGGGAAGGAACAGGGTGCCACACCAGGATCCGAACATGCAGCAGCCGCATCCTGCCGGCGAGGCTGGGAAAGGCCAGCCGCCAGGGAACCAGGCTCCGTGGGGGCAGCAGCCCGGCCCGGCACAGCAGCCCTGGGGCGGCCAGCCGGTTTGGGGACCTCCTCCGGGTGGCCCGCCGGCTTGGGACACTCCGTCGCACAATCCCTACGGCGCTCCGCCGCCCTACCAGCAGCCGCGTTATGTTGCCCCGCCCAAACCCGGCATCGTTCCCCTGCGGCCACTGATGTTCGGCGAGATCCTGGATGGCTCCTTCCAGGCGATCAGGCGCAACGCCAAGGCCATGCTGGGCGCCGCGCTGCTGGCGCAGACGCTCGCCGCAGTGCTCACGGCAGTTCTCAGTTCATTTTCCGCCACGTCCGCGGCGTCACTTGAAGCCTGGGCGGCGGGCCTGACGGAGCAGGACCTGGTCCCGCTGGTGGTGACCTTCGCGTCCGGGATCCTGCTCGTCTCGCTCACCGTTTTTCTGTCCGCGGTGCTGCAGGGCGCCATGGTGGTTCCGGTCGCCAGATCCGTCCTCAACCGCCCCACCGGCTTCAGGCAGATGTGGACCCTGGCGCGGTCCCGCGCTGGTGCCCTGATCCGCCTTGCGGCCCTGCTGGTGGGCGGCGGGCTCCTCGTTGCGCTGCTGTTTTTGGCGCTGGCAGTGCTGCTGGTCAGCACCGTCGGCGGAGTGGGCGCCCTGATCCTCATCCCGCTGGGGCTGGTGTGCTTTGTGCTGTACGTATGGGTCTACATCAAGCTTATGGTGGCCCCTGCCGCCGTTGTCGTGGAGGAACTCGGTGCGATGGCCGGCATTCGGCGCTCCTGGGAACTGACACGCAGCAATTGGTGGCGGCTCCTGGGCATCACGCTGATGGTGGGCATCATGGTGGGGGTCATCGCCCAGGTCGTCATGATTCCCGTCACGCTGCTCACCGGCTTTTACACCGGAGTGGTCTCACCCCACGGCGGTTCCGAGCAGGCCATGACGGCGGCCGTGGTGGCGGGCGTTGCCACCGCGGTCGTTACCGCAGTGGTCGCCGCAGCGGGTTTTGCCTTCCAGACCTCCGTGATGGCGCTGCTCTACCTCGACCTCAGGATGCGCCGGGACGGACTGGATATCGCCCTGCTCCGGCTGCTGGAATCCGGAGCAGATCCCGACGGCGTCCCGGGCCGAGGCGTTCCGGTCTACCGGGCGGGACGCGGCCAAAATCCGCTGCCGCCCTACGGGGCACCGCCCGGCGGGGCATGGCCGGATGGCCGCTGAACCACCGGTCCTGCCTGGCCGCGACGAGGCCCGCCGCTGGGCCGAAGAAGAACTCGCCAAGCCGGAATACCGTGACGCGGCCCCCGGCTGGCTGGACACTGTGTGGGCGGACATCCTGGACTGGCTGCGGTCCCTGGACGGCGGCTCCGGCCCGGACACCACCGTGGCGGCGCCGTGGATCGGTGTGGCCATCGCCGTGCTGATCGGCGCCGCGGTCGTCCTGGCCCGCCCGCGCCTCAACGCGAAGGCCAAGCGTGCCGGAGACGTATTCGACGCCGGCACAACAGTCAGTGCCGAGGCCTACCGTGGGCGCGCGGCGGCCGCTGCCGCGGCCGGCCACTGGAGCGCCGCCATCGTGGACTGTTTCCGTGCGCTCGTGCGCACAGCCGAGGACAGAACGCTTTTCGACGCGCGGCCGGGCCGGACCGCGGACGAGGTGGCGCACGAACTGGCCACACCGTTTCCGTCAGAGGCCGGCCGCCTGACGGAAGCTGCGCGGACTTTCGACGGGATCCGCTACGGAAATGAGTCCGCAGGCCAGGCTGACTTTGCCGCGGTGCGCGAACTGGACATTGCCCTGCAGTCCCTCACGCCGGCGAGCGCCGCCCTGCCCGCTGAACGTAACGAACCGGCGGTTCCGCGATGACGCAGGGTCCCACGATGCAGAACCCTTCGCCGGATCTTTTGACGCCCAAACTTCCGACGTCGGGTGCACCGGAGGCGCAGCCGGGTTCCGCCCCGGCACTCCGATCCGGGTCCGGGTCCGGCGCCGGTGCCGTGTCCGGTGCCCGTGCCTGGCTCCGGCGGCACCGCGGCGGGGCAGCGATCGGCGCGGCGGCCGCCGTCGGACTGGCGGTGGTTATTTCCACCCAACTCGCACCAAAGGGCGATTCCCTGCCCTTATCCGTGCATAACGCCGGGCCGGGCGGCGCCAGGGCGGTCACCGAGATACTGGGCCGCCACGGTGTCGAGGTCCAGGATGTTGACTCCTTTGACTCCGCCACGGCAGCACTCGCGGACCGGCCGGGTGCCACCCTCCTCCTGTACGACCGGAGCGGATTCCTGGACCAATCCCGGCTGGACGAGCTGGCCGCAAGTGCGGGTAGCGTAGTGCTGGTGACGCCGCGGCTCGGCACGCTGAAGGCCCTCGATACCGGCATCAGCCAGGCCGGTGTGGTGCCTGAGTCAACGGCGCTCCTGGAACCGGGCTGCGATCTCACCGATCCCGCGGCGGCAGGTGCTGTCTCCGGAACCGGCGGATTCCTGTACGACGGCGGCACAGTGTGCTTCAGCCCGCCGGGAAGCACCGCCGGGCTGCTTGCCCGCACGGATGACGGCGGCCTGACCGTCCTGGGCAGCACCGCCCTCCTCAACAACGGCGGGCTTGCCGGCCACGGCCATGCCGCACTGGCCCTGCGGACGCTGGGCGGCTCAGAAGTCGTTGTCTGGTACCTGCCCGGACTGGGCGACGCGGCCGCTGCGGAGTCAACGCAGACACTTGATGACCTCGCCCCTGACTGGGTGGCATTCCTGGGGCCCTGGCTGGTCTTTGTGACCGTGCTGACCATTGTGTGGCGCGGGCGCCGCCTCGGCCCGCTCGTGTTTGAACCACTCCCCGTGGTGGTCAAGGCCGTGGAGACCGCCGAAGGCCGCGCGCGCCTTTATCAGGATTCCCACGCACTGGACCGGGCACGGGACAACCTTCGGGCCGGCACCCTGGTTCGTCTGGCGCAAGCCCTTCGAATCGGATCCCAGGCCACTGCCGACGACGTGGTGCAGGCAGTGGCCCGGCACATGGGCCGGCCGGTCAGAGATATCAGCGGCCTGATCCAGGAACGCCCCGGTACCGCAACCAGGCTGGTGCAATGGTCACAGGAACTGGACAAACTAGAGAACGAGGTCAGAACCCGATGAACGAACCGTACGGCGCCCCGCAGATCATGGATTCCTCCCCGCGGACGCTGGATCCCGCCCGGCAGGCGCTTTTGGATGTCCGCCACGAGGTTGCCAAAGCCGTGGTGGGCCAGGATGCCACCGTCACGGGACTCCTGATCGCGCTGCTTTCCCAGGGGCATGTTCTCCTCGAGGGCGTGCCCGGTGTGGCCAAGACACTCCTGGTCCGTGCCCTTTCCGCCGCGCTGAGCCTGGACACCAAACGCGTACAGTTCACCCCTGACCTGATGCCCGGCGACATCACCGGTTCCCTGGTCTATGACTCGCACACCTCGGAATTCAGTTTCCGCGAGGGGCCGGTCTTCACCAACATCCTGCTGGCCGACGAAATCAACCGGACGCCCCCGAAGACGCAGGCCTCCCTGTTGGAGGCCATGGAAGAGCGGCAGGTCTCGGTGGACGGGGTGTCCCGGCCGCTGCCGGCGAACTTCCTGGTGGCGGCAACCCAGAACCCCGTGGAATATGAGGGAACCTATCCCTTGCCCGAAGCCCAGCTGGACCGGTTCCTGCTCAAGCTCACCATGCCGCTGCCCAGCCGGACTGACGAGGTGGAAGTGATCCGGCGGCACGCAGCCGGCTTCAATCCCCGGGATCTTGCTGCCGCCGGTGTCCGGGCGGTGGCCGGCGCCGAGGACCTCGAACGGGCGCGGCGGGCTGTGGCCACCGTTGCCGTCGAACGGGAAATCATCGGCTACATCGTGGACCTGGTACGCGCCACCCGGCAGGCGCCGTCGTTCCAGCTGGGCGTCTCGCCCCGCGGCGCGACTGCACTGCTTAATACGGCCCGCGCCTGGGCCTGGCTGTCGGGCCGCAGCTTCGTCACCCCGGACGACGTCAAGGCACTGGCGCTGCCGTGCCTGCGCCACCGGGTGGCCCTGCAGCCTGATGCCCAGATGGACGGGGTCCGCGTGGACGATGTCCTGGGCAGCATGCTGGCGTCCGTCCCGGTCCCCCGCTGATTCGCTTGCACATGGCACTCTCCGGACGGTTCGTCGTGCTGGCACTGCTGGGCCTGGTGCCGGTGTTGCTGTTTCCTCGCGGGGGAACGGTCCTGGGCGTGGTCGTGGCACTCGCTGCTCTCCTGGGCCTGGACCTTGGCCTGGCCGCTTCCCCGCGGGCCATCATCGTCACGCGCGCCGAGCCCGGCAACGTGACGCTGCACGGCACGGCCGCTTCGGTCATCACGCTGCGCAACAGTGGCCGGCGACGCTTGCGCGCCACTGTTCGAGACGCGTGGCAGCCGTCTGCCGGGGCTGTGAATCCGGTCCAGGACCTGGACATCCCCGCCCTGGAAAGCCGCCGGATGACCGTCCGGCTACAGCCGGTCCGCCGTGGCGACGTGGGCGCCCGGCACGTCACGGTGCGCTCCCATGGACCCCTTCGGCTCGCGGCACGCCAGCGCACGTTTAACTGTGACGGCCTCCTGCGGGTCCTGCCGCCGTTCCATTCCCGCAGGCACCTCCCCTCGAAGCTCAGGAAACTCCGCGAACTCGACGGCAAGGCCGCCGTGCAGATCCGGGGTTCCGGCACCGAATTCGACTCGCTGCGTGACTACGTCCGCGGGGACGACGTCCGGTCCATCGACTGGCGCGCAACCGCCCGCCGGTCCGCCGTCGTCGTCCGCACCTGGCGCCCGGAACGCGACCGGCGCGTGGTGATCATGCTGGATACGTCCCGCACGTCAGCGGCGAGGATCGAGGACGAACCAAGGCTGGATACCGGCATCGAAGCGGCGCTCCTGCTGGCGGTGCTGGCAGAGCGTGGCGGTGACCGGGTGGATTTCCTTGCCTACGACCGCCGTCCGCGGGCCAGAGCCGGTTCCGCCACCACCGGCAACCTCCTGGGGCAGCTGGTGCAGGCAATGGCGCCCCTCGAAGCTGAACTGATCGAGCTTGACTGGTCCAGCCTCCCCGGCCAGATCCGGGCGGTCTCCGCCCACCGGTCCCTGGTGGTGCTGCTGACGGCGTTGGACGGCGGGGCGCCGGAGGAAGGACTCATTCCCGTGGCCGCGCAGCTCGCCCAGCAGCACGTTGTGGGGGTGGCCGCCGTCCGTGATCCCATGCTGGGGCAGATGCTGCGGGAGCGTGAGAACGCCGCCGGTGTATTCCGGGCGGCAGCGGCTGAACGCGTACTCCTGGAACGGGCGGCGGTCAGCGCCGAGCTCCGGCACCACGGGGTGGAAGTGGTGGATGCGGAGCCACACCAGCTGCCGCCACAGCTTGCCGACATGTACATCCGGCTCAAGGCGGCCGGTAGATTGTGAATTACTGCAGCGCCGCTGACGGTACCGTCCAGGAGGTCACCATGAACGTCCCTATTTACCGGCAGGCCCTGGGCGAGGACTTCCACCGGCTGCAGCCTGAGCTGCAGGAGTACTTTTCGCTGGCGCCCGGTTCGGGGCACTACGGCGTCGGGGAGGGCGTGTTCGACGTTGTGGGCTGCCGGCAGGCGTGGCTGCGGCCGCTGCTCAAGCTGACCTCCGGGGAGGACGCGTTCTTCCCGGATTACGGGGAAGGCATCCCCTTCCGGATTGAAAACCATGCCCACCAGGATCCGTTCGGCCGCTCCAGCCTGACTGCCAGGCGGGAAATCCGTTTCCCCGGGCACCTGCGGATATTCCAGGACACCACCAGCCTCGTGGATTCCGACGGCGGCCCGCGGCTGGTGGACTACCTGGGCCGTTTCCGGCGCATGGTGACCGACCTCAAGCTCAGTGTGACGAACGAGGGTAGGCTGCGCGGCGTTTCCGAAGCCTCGCGGCTGTTCCTGGGCCCCCTCCGCCTGCCGCTGCCGGCCACCGTGGATGCCAGGGCTTACGCCGAGCAGTGGTGGGACGGCGCCGCAGGCGAGCACGGACAGCACCGGATCCAGGTCAAGGTCATCCAGCCGCAGATCGGGCTGGTCCTGGTCTATGCGGGCGGTTTTGACTACCGCCTGCGTCCCTACATCGGCGGCAGTTCGGCGCAGAGTTTCCTGCCCCGCTACGCCCAGCCGGACCGTTGGGAAAACCGGACGTAGAAGTCTTGCGTCGCACGGCTGAGCGGTGGGCCCGCTCAGCCGTTCGCCCGCTCAGCCGTGCGCGCGCTGGTTCAGGCCGTCGGCCACCTGGGTGAGCCGGCCCAGCACTGCTGTGGCGGTGGCCGGCGTGTGGCCGGCAAGTCCCGCCGAGGGGGTGACCCGGATACTGCCCAGGGACGACGCCGGGAGCCCCAGCTCGTGCCATGGCCGCCAGACGGACTCCACGACGTCGGCCACCCTGGGCAGTGTGCCGCGGCTGACGTCCAGGGCGCCGGCCCAGATCCGCTTGCCTGCCTCCACTGCCGTGGCCAACTGCTCCCACTGCCGTGTGGTCAGGGCCCTCAGCGGCACGGCCACGCCGTCGGCACCGGCGGCCATGATCCGGTCGATGGGGGCCTCAATTTCAGGCACGGAGATGACGATTTCGGCGGCACCCGCGGCGCGCAGCGCGTCGATCACCACCTGCCAGGACTCGGTGACCTCCTGGCCACCCACCGCCCGAAGCGTGCGGTAACCGCTCGACGTCGGAATGGTGCCGGCCAGTACGGCGGCGATATCAGGCTCATCGACCTGGACCACCAGCCGTGCGCCCGGAACGGCGCTGGAGATCCGGGACAGGTAGCCGCCCACCCCTGCGGCAAGCGAGTCGGCAATGTCCCGGCGTGCGCCGTAGTCGATCAGTGCCCGTTCGCCGTTGTGCAGGTGCAGCCCGGCGGCAAGACCCAGCGGTCCCAGCAGCTGGACCTTGAGTTCGGGGGCCGGGGTGTCCTCGGCGCCGGCGACATCTGCCAGGACGTTGATGTCGGTGGACAGGGCCGACGCGGCCCGGCGGAAATCCTTGCCCGGACGGTCCACCAGCCGCCAGCCGTACGGCTGGACATCCACGGCCATTTCAACCAGGAGTGCGGCCGTCCGCCCCAGGGCGTCGGAACCGACTCCACGGTCCGGAAGCTCTGCCAGGAACGGCAGGTGCGGGCTTCCAAGCTCGCCGCGGATAATGCGGGCAGCCTCCACGGGGTCCTCCCCCGGCCAGGGCCCAAGCCCGGTGGATGTTACTTCCACTCTGCAGCGGCCTGGTGGTCCTCGGCGATGGCTTCATGATGGCGGATGACCTCGCCGATGATGAAATTCAGGAACTTCTCCGCAAACGCGGGATCGAGGTGTGCATCCTCCGCCAGCCGCCGGAGACGGGCGATCTGGGCGGATTCCCGGCCTGGATCCCCCGCCGGGAGCCGGTGCGCGGCCTTGAGGAAGCCCACTTTCTGGGTGGCCTTGAACCGTTCGGCCAGGAGGTACACCAGGGTCGCGTCGATGTTGTCGATGCTGGAGCGGATGGACAGCAGTTCCGCCATCACCGAGTTGTCCACGTGGCCTGCCAGCGAACTCGCGGCGGCATCGTAGGTGTCGGTGTCGGGAACATCGTGGTTTTGCTGCGTCATGGTCCAAGTCTATGGGGCGTCCGGAGAAATCCTTCCGGTGTTAAGCGGCGGACGGACACCCCGCCTGGTGGGGCGGGATGTCCGTCTGGTGATGCCGCGACTGTGGGGTCGCTGGTGGTGCCTACTGGGGCAGCAGCGCCCGGTGCGCTTCCCGGCGTCGTGCCTGTTCGTCCGGATCAGGGACCGGCAGCGAGGCAATCAGCCGTTTGGTGTAGTCGTGCTGCGGCGCGCCCATCACCTGGCTGCCGATACCCTGCTCCACCAGCTTGCCCTTGTACAGGACGCCCACCCACTGGGACAGAATGTCCACCACCGCGAGGTCGTGGCTGATGAACAGTGCCGCGAACCCGAACTCGGCCTGGATTTCCTTGAAGAGTTCCAGGACCTTTGCCTGCACCGAAACGTCCAGGGCCGACGTCGGCTCGTCAGCGATCAGCAACCGCGGGTTCAGGATCAGTGCCCGCGCCAGCGACGCCCGCTGGCGCTGGCCGCCGGACAGCTCGTGCGGGTACCGCTGGGCGTACGACGCCGGCAACTGCACTGATTCAAGCAGCTCAGCAACGCGTTTGCGCGCCTGCGCCGGGCTCGGGTTGGTGTGAATGATCATGGGCTCCGCTACGCAGTCGCCGATGGTCAGCTGGGGGTTGAAGGACGCAGCCGGATCCTGGAACACAAAGCCAATATTCTTCCGGAGGGGCTTGAACGTCCGCTCCTTGAGGTTCAGCATCTCGTAGCCGAGTACCTTCAGGCTGCCGCCCGTGGTCCGGTTCAGGCCCGCGATGGCCCGGCCGATGGTGGTTTTCCCTGAGCCGGATTCGCCCACCAGCCCAAAGACTTCGCCCGGGGACACGGTGAAGCTGACCCCGTCCACGGCCTTGAAGGCCGGAGTTCCCAGCCTGCCGGGGTACTCGATGGTCAGGTTGGTTGCCTCCACCAGCACCGGCGAACCCTGGTGGGCGCGTTCCCGCAGGCCCTCCGACGCCGAGTTCCGGCCCAGGTGGGGCACGGCGGCCAGCAGCTTCTTGGTGTAATCCTGCTTGGGTTCAGCAAAAAGCACGCGCACCGGCGCCTCCTCCACCACATCACCCTGGTACATCACCACTACGCGGTCCGCGAGATCGGCCACCACGCCCATGTTGTGGGTGATCAGCACGATCGAGGTGCCGTACTTGTCCCGGAGGTCCCGGAGCAGCTCCAGGATTTCGGCCTGGACGGTGACATCCAGGGCTGTGGTGGGTTCATCGGCGACAATCAGTCCCGGGTTCAGGGCCAGCGCGGCGGCGATCACCACGCGCTGCTTCTGGCCGCCGGAGAACTGGTGCGGATAGTAGTTAACCCGATGCTCCGGATCCGGGATCCCCACTTTGCGCAGCGCCTCAATGGCACGGACCTTCGCGTCCTTGGCCGAGACCCGCTTCCCGCCGGCCCCGCCGGCGTGGGCACGGATGCCCTCGGCGATCTGCCAGCCCACGGTGAACACCGGGTTCAGTGCCGTGGAGGGCTCCTGGAACACCATGGCCACATCGCGGCCACGGATCTGCCTCAGCTTCGCGGCGCTGACGCTGATCACGTTGTTCCCGTTGATCAGGACAGCCCCGCCGCTGGTGGCTGTCTCCGGCAGCAGCCCGAGGATGGTTTTCGCGGTCACGGTCTTGCCCGAGCCGGATTCGCCCACGATGGCCAGGACCTCGCCGGAGCGGACGTCCAGGCTCACATCCTTCACGGCATAGACGTCTCCGCCATCGGTGGCGAACGTGACTTTGAGGTGGTCGATCTCCAGTACGGGCTGGTCTGCCGGCCTGGACTGGTCAGATGCCGAATCAATATTGATGGTCACAGTCCTCTCACATTCGCTGCGATGGCAGACTGCGCGGCCGCGGTTGATGGTCCCGGGGCGCCCTTGGCGCCGGCAGCCTTGCGTCCGCGCAAGCGCGGATCGTTCAGGTCGTTGATGCTTTCACCCACGAGGGTCAGGCCAACCACCGTCAGCACGATGGCGAGGCCGGGGAACACGCCGGTCCACCAAATGCCTGAGGAGGCGTCGGACATCGCCTTGTTCAGGTCAAAGCCCCATTCAGCGGCGGAGCTTGGCTCGATACCGAAACCGAGGAAGCCCAGGCCTGCCAGAGTGAGGATGGCTTCGGAGGCGTTGAGCGTAAAGATCAGCGGCAGGGTCCGGGTCGCGTTGGAAAAGATGTGCCTGCTGATAATCCTGGCGCTTGAGGCGCCAACAACCTGGGCGGATTCCACAAACGGTTCAGCCTTGAGCCGGATGGTTTCAGCACGGATCACCCGGAAGTACTGCGGTACAAACACTGCCGTGATGGCAAACCCGCAGGCGAGGATTCCGCCCCAGAAGCCAGACTGTCCCTTATTGATGGCAATCGACATCACGATAGCCACGAGGAGTGTGGGGAAGGCGTAAATCGCGTCAGCAATCACCACCAGCACTCGGTCCAGCCAGCCGCCGAAGTAGCCACTCACCAGTCCGAGGAACACTCCCAGGAAGATGGACATCAACACGGCAGCAACAATCACCGCCATGGCTGTCTGCGATCCCCAGATCATCCGGGACAGCACATCGTATCCGCCCACGGTTGTTCCCATCAGATGCTTGCCACCGGGTTCGGCCTGCGCCGGGAAAGAACCGGCGTCATCGGAAATCTGAGAATACCCGTAGGGCGCCAGCACCGGCGCAAATATCGCGGCCACCACAAAAACAGCGCAAAGGACGACGCCGATGAGCAGCATGGTCCGTTGCAGGCCAACGCTCTGGCGGATGTGGGACGAGACCGGAAGCCGGTCCAGCAAGGACTTCTTTTTCGGTTCCAAAACTGTGGTGCCCATCAGTACCTCACTCGCGGATCAATCAGGGCAGCGGCAATATCCACCACGAAATTGGTGATCGCCACAATGACGGCCAGCAGCATCACGATGCCCTGGACAGCCACAAAGTCACGCGCGGTAAGGTACTGCGCCAGCTGATAGCCAAGGCCCTTCCACTCGAAGGTGGTTTCGGTCAGCACCGCACCGCCGAGCAGCAGGGCAATCTGCAAACCCATCACCGTGATGATGGGGATCAGCGCAGGCTTGTAGGCATGCTTGGTCACCAGGCGGTATTCACTGACACCTCGGGACCGGCCTGCCTCAACATAGTCCCTGCCCAGCGTGCCGATCACGTTGGTGCGGACCAGACGGAGGAAGACGCCCGCGGTCAATAGGCCCAGCGCGACGGCCGGCAGGACTGCGTGGTGGACGATGTCGCCAAAGGCTGCCAGATTGCCGCTGCGAAGGGCGTCCAGCCAGTAGACGCCAGTGGGCGCTGCCAGCCGGCCCATCGCCAATTCCGTTGTGGTGGATGCACGGCCAGCTACGGGGAACCAACCCAGTCCTACAGAAAATGTCAGCTTCAGCAGCAGGCCGGCAAAGAAGACAGGGGTGGCATAGCAAAGGATGGCGAACATGCGCAGGACAGCGTCCGGAACCTTGTCGCGTTTGTGGGCGGCGAACATACCCAGCGGTATTCCCACGAGCAACGCCACCATCACGGCGTTGATGCTCAGTTCCAGGGTGGCTGCACCAAATTTCGCGAGCATCTCGATGACGGGCCGGCCATCTGAAATAGTCCGGCCGAAGTTTCCGGTGGCGATGTGGCCAAGGTACTCGATGTATTGGATGAACAGGTTCCGGTCATAGCCGGCCTGGTGAACCAAGGCGTCGATTTGTTCCTGCGGGAGGCGTCCGCCCTGGGCTGCGGTAATGGGATCGCCGGTGATCCGCATCAGAAAGAAAACGAGGGTGACGAGGATGAAGATCGTGGGGAAAATGAGCAGGAAGCGAATCAGGATATACCTCCCGAGGCCACCTCCCGCGGATTTGGATGTGGGGGCCGCTACAGTTGGCGGCGGCGCATCAATCAATGTGGCCATGCTGAACCTGCTTGGTCTGGAAAGCGAAAAGTGTGGAGCCAACACGTAGGAGGCAGGGCCGGCCGGCCCCACCTCCTACGCAGGTGTAACAGGTGTTACTTGGAAATGGTGCCGAGCCGGAACTTGAACGACGCATCCAGCGTCGAATCCACGCCCTTCACCTTGGTCCCCGAAACAGCCACCTGTGCCCCTTGCAACAACGGCAACGTGGAGATGTCCTTGGCAAGCAGGTTCTGGACCTCCTGTATGGTCTTCTCACGCTCTGCCTTATCAGCCGTCACAAGCTGCTTTGCGATCAGCGTTTCGACCTCGCTGTTGGAGTAGTGGTTGTTCATGAAGCCACCGCCCACAAAGAAGGGTGTCAGGTAATTGTCCGCGTCGCTGAAGTCCGGGAACCAGCCCAGCTGGAAGACGGGGTAGCTGTCTTTCTTCGACGCAGAGTTGTACGTGACCCACTCGGTGGACTGAAGGTCCACGGTGAACAGACCGCTCTTCTCCAACTGGTCCTTGACCATGGCGTATTCGTCACCGGATGACTTGCCATAGTGGTCAGGGTTGTACTGCAGTTTGATCGTTACCGGGCCGGTGATGCCGGCGTCGGACATGACCTTCTTGGCCTTGTCCAGGCTGGGCTTGCCGGAGCCGTCCCCATAGGCCTGCTTGAAGGATTCGTTGGCGCCCACGAAACCGGACGGGACGTTGGACCACATGGGCAGGTACGTGCCCTTGTAGACCTGGTCCGAGATGGCTTGGCGGTCAATGAGGTCAGCAACGGCCTGGCGGACGGCCAGCGCTTTCTTGGGGTCCGTTTCCGGGGTCTTGGCACCGAAGGGCATGGTGTCGAAGTTGAAGACGATGTACCGCATCTCGCCGCCGGGTCCGACATGGACCGTGACGTTGGAGTCCTTCTTGAGGTCATCGATGTCCGTGGCGCTCAGGCTGCGGTTGGCAACATCGATCTGCCCGCCCTTGACCTCCAACTTCATGTTGGTCTGGTCGGTGTAGTACTTGATGGTGGCCCCTGCGTTGGCGGGCTTTCCAAGCACGCCCTTGTAGTCCGGCCAGGCCTTGAGGCTGACCAGCGTGTTCTTGTTGTAGGAGTCGATGATGTACTGGCCGTGGAAGGCATTGGCCTTGACAATTTCCTCGTCGCTGAGGAGCTTGTCTGCCGGGAAGACTTCATCGTCGACGATCGGCGCGGCCGGGCTGGTCAGAATCTGCGGGAACGTCTGGTCGTTGGCATTCTTCAGCGTGAATACAACGGTGCTGGCATCAGGCGTGGCAATGGAATCGATGTTGGACAACAATGATGCCGGTCCATTGGGATCGTTGATGGCCACCTGGCGATCAAAGGAGAACTTGACGTCTTTGGAATCCAAAACGTGCCCGTTGGCCCACTTGAGGTCGCTCTTCAGCTTGACGGTGAATTCCGTAGGCTTGGTGAAGGACGACGATTCGGCAAGGTCCGGCACGGGATCGGCGCCACCGGGCTTGGAGTTCAACAAATAGGAGTAAATCTGGTTCATCACCATAAACGAACCGTTGTCGTACGAGCCCGCCGGGTCCAGTGCGGTGACTTTGTCTGTGGTGCCATATGCGATGACGCTGCTTGCATTCTCCGAAGCTGTGCTGCCACCGCCCCCGCCACCCGAGGGGCCCGTGCAGGCCGTCAATGCGAAGGCGGAAACGCCTGCGAGCGCGAGTGCGCTGCGCAAGGCTTGAGTGCTCTTGGTCATCTGTGAACTTTCTGTTCGATGAGTACGCGCTCGCCGCCCGCAAATGGGTGTCTTGGCTTGAGCGGGCAGCGCGCTGTCCTGATGCCTAGATTCAACCAGACGCCGGACTCATCAACCGGCTTTTTTGTGAGTTGAGACACAAAATTTACCTGACCGGGGTAAATTGCTCCGCCTCAGAGCTCCGCGCGCTGCAACGACCGGGCAGCGTCGATGGTGGCCTGGCCCAAGACGCGGCTGCCCTGGTAGAGGACCACTGTCTGGCCAGGTGCCACACCGCGCAGCGGATCGGTCAAGGTGACCAGCAGCTGGGGTGCACCCTCGCCGGGCAGCATTCGCGCGGTTGCCGGCACGGGGTCTCCGTGGGCGCGGACCTGGGCATAGCAGTCAAACTCGGCGCCCGTTTCGATTTCCGCGATGGGCAGACCGGCCCACGAGACCTTGATGCCGCGGATCTCGTCAATGGCCAGCAGCGCCTGGGGCCCCACCACTACCTTGTTTTCCTTGGGCCGGATCTCCAGGACGAACCTGGGCTTGCCGTCCGCTGCGGGTGTGCCGAGCTTCAGGCCGCGGCGCTGTCCCACGGTGAACGCGTTGGCTCCCGGGTGCTCCCCCACCTTCGAGCCGGTCTCGTCCACAATGTCACCGGTGGTCATGTCGATCTTTTCGGCGAGCCAGCCCGCGGTGTCGCCGTCGGGAATGAAGCAGATGTCGTGGCTGTCGGGCTTGTTGGCCACTGACAGTCCACGGCGCTCGGCCTCGGCCCGCACCTCAGCCTTGGAGGGCGTGTCAGCCAGCGGGAACATGGAGTGCTTGAGCTGCTCGTGGGTCAGGACACCCAGGACGTAGCTCTGATCCTTGGCCCAGTCCGCCGCCCGGTGAAGTTCGGGGTTGCCTTCGGCGTCCTTGATGACCTTGGCGTAATGCCCGGTGCAGACGGCGTCAAAGCCCAGGGCGATGGCCTTCTCCAGCAGGGCGGCAAACTTGATCCGCTCGTTGCAGCGCATGCAGGGATTGGGTGTCCGCCCGGCAGCATACTCATCGATGAAGTCCTGGACCACGTCTTCCTTGAAGCGCTCCGAGAAATCCCAGACGTAATACGGAATGCCCAGCACATCGCAGGCCCGCCACGCATCGCGCGAGTCCTCGATGGTGCAGCAGCCGCGGCTGCCCGTCCGCAGGGTTCCGGGCATCCTGGACAGCGCAAGGTGAACGCCGACGACGTCGTGCCCGGCTTCAACGGCACGTGCTGCGGCAACGGCGGAGTCGACTCCACCGCTCATGGCTGCTAGAACTCGCATGCTGGCTTTCTTTAGGTTCGGGGGATGCCGGCAGAGGGCGGCTGCCGTTCAACCGGCTGCCGCAGAAATAGCACAATGCCTGCCGCACCAGTCTATCGCCACGCCGAATCCTCCCCAAAAGACCCTTGACCCAGCGGGCCTTCACTTCTAAAGTCAGAACTAACGGTTTTAGACTTCGAGCACGCACCAGCGGGAATCGGACGGACATGGCTGAGGACATTGCGGCCGCGGGGGAATCTGTGATTGCCGGCGGCTGCCTGGCCGGTGCCACCGCTGCCAAGACCCTGCGGGCGGAAGGGTTCGAAGGCCGGGCGACCATCATCGGCGCCGAGCGCCATCACCCCTACTTGCGGCCGCCGCTGTCCAAGGAGTATCTGCTGGGAAAGGCTGACGAGGACGCCGTCCCGGTGGTGCCGCCAGGCTGGTACGCGGAGAACGACGTCGGCCTCCGCCTGGGCGCGCGCGTCACGGACATCCGGCCGGACGCCAGGACGGTGGAACTCGACGACGGCAGCACACTGTCATACGGCTCCCTGCTGCTCGCCACCGGCGCGACGCCCCGCACCCTCCGCGTGCCCGGCAGCGATCTGGCCGGGGTATCCACCTTCCGCACCTTGGACGACAGCCGGCGGTTGCGCAGCAGCCTGGCGGCGGGCGGCAGGAACGTGGTGATGATCGGCTCCGGCTGGATCGGTATGGAACTGGCTGCGGCGGCCGCCACGTACGGAAACAACGTCACCCTCCTTGGCCTGGAAGAGATCCCCCTGGCCGGGGCCATCGGCCCTGACCTCGGACGGTTCTTCCGCAGCCTCCACGAAGCCAACGGCGTGAGCTTCCGGCTTCCTGCCTCAGCGCGGGAAATCACCGGCCACGGCGGCGCTGTCACCGGGGTGGTCACCGATTCCGGAGAGGCGCTCCCTGCGGACATCGTGGTCATCGCCGTCGGCATGGTTCCCGAGACCGGACTCGCGCAGGCGGCCGGCCTCACCCTGGACAACGGGATCCTCACGGACGCGTCCCTGCAGACCAGCGCGCCCGGTATTTTTGCCGCCGGCGACGTCGCCAACGCCTTGCACCCCTTCACCGGCCAGCACCACCGCAGCGAGTACTGCTCCAATGCCCTGAACGGCGGAAAGGTGGGGGCCAGGGCCATGCTCGGCCAGGACCCGAGTCACAACGGAGCGCCTGGCCGACAGGTCCGTTGGGCTCGATCAGCTCCTGCCGGAGGACGCCTGACGCGCTACCGTTCCCGCAGTCTGGATCGAGGATTCATGCCCGGCCATCCCTGCCTGGCGGGCGCGTTGGTACGCGCCGGGGAGGGCTGCCAGCAAGGCATCCACGTCCGCGTCGGTTGAGGCATGTCCCAGCGTGAAGCGCTGGGCGCCACGGGCTGTCTCCTCGTCCAGCCCCATGGCCAGCAGCACGTGGGACGGGCGCGGGACACCGGCCGTGCAGGCGGATCCCGTGGAGGATTCCACCCCCACCAGGTCCAGCAGGAACAGCAGCGAATCACCTTCGCAGCCAGGGAACGTGAAATGCGCGTTGCCGGGCAGCCGACCCTCCCCCGGGGCGCCGCGGAGTGCAGCTTCGGGCACCCGCTGCAGGACGCCGTCGATGAGCCTGTCCCGCAGGGCCGCGATCCTCGCGGACTCGGCGGCAAGCCGTGCGGTGGCGGCCTCGGCGGCAGCAGCGAAGGCGGCGATGGACGCCGTGTCCAGCGTCCCGGAGCGCACGTCGCGTTCCTGGCCGCCGCCGTGCTGCACCGGGGTCAGCTTGACGGCCCGCCCCAGCAGGAGGGCGCCGACTCCCACCGGTCCGCCGATCTTGTGCCCGGAAACGGACATCGCGTCCAGCCCGGAGGCCTTGAAATCAACCGGCAGCGAGCCGAAGGCCTGCACGGCATCCGAATGGACCGGCACCCCGGCGGCGTGCGCCAGCTGCACAATCCTGTGCACCGGCTGGATGGTGCCCACTTCATTGTTGGCCCACATGACCGTCACGAGCGCAATGGTCCCGGGGTCCCGGGCCAGCTCGGCGGCGAGCACGCCCAGGTCCGCCACGCCCTCGCTGTCCACGGGAAGCCACGTGACAATGGCACCCTCGTGCCGCTCCAGCCATTCCACGGTGTCCAGCACGGCATGATGCTCGACGGCGGAGCAGAGGATGCGCCGCCGTGCCGGGTCTTCGCCGGAACGGGCCCAGTACAGGCCCTTCACGGCAAGGTTGTCGGACTCAGTGCCCCCGGACGTAAAGATGACCTCGGAGGGATGGGCGCCGGCCGCTTTCGCGATTGCTTCCCTGGCGTCCTCCACGGAGCGGCGGGCACGCCGGCCCGAGCCGTGCAGGGACGAAGGATTGCCGGTGCGGGCAAGTTCCCGGGTCAGGGCTGCCAGCGCCTCGGCGGAAAGTGGCGTGGTGGCTGCATGATCGAGGTAGACGGGCACGCCTCAATTCTAGCGGCGCCCAGGGCGGCACACCCGCGGCCCCGGCCCATCAGGTGTCAGGGCGGGGTGATCCTGGCGCAGCACTGGCCAGGCTCGCTGTTCGGCGCTATACGTTCCTCCGGCTCCCCGCACGCCGCAGCCGCGCCCTGCAAAAATGATCCGTTCATGGCGCAGACCACTTCCGGGTGCCCGTCCGAGAGCCGATGGAACGGGCAGTTCACCAGCACAAAGCCGCCGGTGCCGTCAGGCCTGGGCTCGTAGCCCTCCCCCGCCATGAAGTCCGCCAGGCTTGCGGCGCCGGCGGCCAGCGCCTTGCCCTTGCCGTACGACGCGGCCAGCAGGGAATTGCCCACGGCTCCGCCGGTCGCTGTGGAGTGCTCGATCGCTGCGACCAGCAGCTCAGCGGCGAGGTCATAGTTGCGGTCCGGCACGGAAGCGCCGACCTCACTCGTTGATTGCCGGTACATCTTCGCCGGCCGCCCGGAGCCAGGACCTGACTTCCCGGCGGCCTTGTGGAATTCCACCGCCAGGAGTCCGTCCTGGACCAGCCTGTCAAGGTGGAAGGACGCAGTGCTTCTTGGCAGGCCGAGGGCCAGCGCAGCCTCATCGCGCCCGACTGCGGCATCGGAAGCGGCAACCAGTTCAAAAAGCTGCCGGCGCTTGTCGTCGCCCAAGGAAGCCACGGCCGCCATGCGGCGGCCCCACGGAAGTCTGCGCACCCTGTACCCCTAACTCTAAAAACAATATCCATTGCTTAATGGTGCCAATCTTTCTAAAATAATCATACCTACTTTTAGAAGGAGTCCACCATGACAACCAACGCGAAAAAAACCGCAGGCAGTCGGCTACAGGCTATGGCACCGGACAGGCAGGCCTTCTTCCTGCTGCGCACCGTGTTCACCGTCGCACCGATTCTCTTCGGGCTGGACAAGTTCACCAACACCCTGACCGACTGGACCATATACCTCGCGCCGGCTGCCACCTCCGTGGTGCCCGTGTCGGCGCAGAGCTTCATGTACATCGTCGGCGTCGTGGAGATCGCCGCCGGCATTGCAGTGGCCGTCCGGCCCCGGTTCGGTTCCCTGCTGGTCGCCGTCTGGCTGCTGGGCATCATCATCAACCTACTGGTCCTGGGCAGCTTCTACGACGTTGCCTTACGGGACTTCGGCCTGCTCGTGGGCGCGCTGGCCCTGAACCGCCTTTCCCCCGCCGGGTCCTGGCGCAGGCATGGTAAGTAACCGACACCGCTAGTTCGACGGCGGAACCAACAGGAGGCGTTCTGCGATGTAGGCCCGGGCGGCTGCCAGTGTGGCATCGTCCGGGCAGGCCACCGAAATGTAGACCGACGATGCCGCAGTGCCGAACACCCGGGCCATAACGGCCGTGGGCCTGACGCCCGCTTGGCCGGGTTTCTCCAGAGCCAGCACCTCAGCCGATGGCCCCGGCTTGCCAACCTCACCGCCCCACCGCAGCGTCGCTGTCTTCAGATAGCCGGGCAGGATGGTCGGGTCCAGGTACGTGAAGAGGCCAACAGTCGACTCCTTGTCGTCCTGAAGCGCCAGCGGTGCCTGGTTGGTGCGGACCTTGGCCGCCACCAGACAGCCATCGGACTTCACGAATTGACTCTCGCCGGCCACGTTCTCCTTGACCTGCTGCCAGCCGGGTGCATCCTTGAGTCCGTCCGAGATCCCCACGGGGACCCCGGCGGCCAGGGAACCGCCAGCGGAGAACGGCATGTCCTTTGCGGCCACCGCTTCTGCGTCATGGCCCGGGGTGATGGTAGGGGTGGCCAGGGCGGTGACGGTTGGCGCCACTTTCGGGGCGGCCGGATCGGGAACGTCTACACTGCAGCCTCCCATTGCTGTCACGCCGAGCAGCGCCCCCGCCACGAGTACAGCCGCCTGCGCCTTCACGTCCACCCCAATATGTTCGCCCGGACGGCCCGCCTGCCGTCATCCTCAAAGAGTCTAGACGCCGGGCCGCGGGAACCACTGAGGCGTGCGCAGACGTTGTGTGGGCAGGCCGTAAACTGGGGCCCACCGGGCTGCATGCCGTGGACTGGCCAGCGAAGAAAAGGGATGAGTGCTTGACCGAGAGCAGCAACTCCTACTACGAGGTGCTCCGTGTCGCCGTGACGGCCACCGACAAGGAGATCAAGGTGGCCTACCGCCGGGCCGCGCGGAAGGCCCATCCTGACCATGGCGGGGACGCCGCTGCTTTCCGGCGAGTGACGGCAGCATACGAAACCCTCATAGACCCCACGCGCCGGAAGGCCTACGACCGCTCGTACGCCGCGGGAACCGCCCGCAACACCGACGATTCCGCCGCAGGGCCGCACTTTGATGCGCCGGCGGCGGGCAGCCATGCCTCGGCCACAGTGCACAGAACCACCACGCCGCGGAACACCGCAGGCGACCCGCCCCTTTATGTCCCGCCCTACGATGCCGCGGCTTTCGAGGCGTCCGGCACGGTGCCGCTCATCCCGTTCGCCCAGGCCAGCCAGCAGGTCCACGGGATGCCGCGCAAACGGGGTATTTTTGGCGCCGAGGCCCGAATCCAGCGCGAACTGCGCACGGTGCAGCTCATCACCCGCCAGGTTCTGCCTGCGATTCCTGCGGCCCGGCTGGTCAACGGCCTGCAGTCCCCGGCCGATAACAGCCACATCGACCACGCACTCCTGTCCGGCTACCGGCTGGCGCTGATCGGGTCCATGCTGCTGCCAAAGGGCGCCTACGCCTGGGACGGGCAAACCCTGAGGCACGGCGGACGTTCCATCGCGCCGCCGCAACTGGCCCACGTTGTCCGGGCCATGCAGGACATCTTCCCGGAACTGAACGTCACCGGCTGGACAGTCATCCACAGCGCCGACGGCAACCTCCACGAACCCGTCATCGACCGCCACCGGCGAACAGCCGGCACCTCCGAAACCATCCAGGTGGTGAACGCGGCAGGCCTGGTCCGCGGCCTCAAGCACTTCCTCTCCTCCGGCCCCACACCCAACACCGTCAATGTGTCCGTGCTGGCCAGGCTGCTTCGCGGCATGCACTGAACCGTTGCATGCGCTGGGAAGCGGGCACTGAACCGTTGACCCGGATTGGTTGACTAGGATTGGACCGTGTTCCGAATCCTCTTCCATGCCCCCGAAATCCCCGGCAACACCGGCAATGCGATCAGGCTGGCAGCCATAACCGGCGCCCAACTGCACCTGGTGGAACCCCTCGGCTTTGATTTCTCCGATGCCAAGCTCCGGCGCGCCGGCCTGGACTACCACGACCTCGCCGTCGTCACCGTCCACAAAAGCATCGAGGACGCCTGGCGCGAACTGCAGCCGGAGCGTGTGTACGCCTTCACCTCGGACGGCACCGCCAGCTACGCGGACATCGCCTACCGCCCCGGCGATGTGCTGATGTTCGGCCAGGAATCGGTAGGCCTGCCTGAGCACCTTAAGAGCGATCCGCATGTCACGTCCACGGTGCGGCTCCCCATGCTTCCGTCCCTGCGTTCCCTGAACCTGGCCAACGCAGCGTCCATTGCCGTCTACGAGGCCTGGCGCCAACAGGGATTTTCCGGCGCCCAGATCTGAGCGCCCGCTGCCCATCCGGACGGCTGCCGGCACCGAATAACTCCTGACAGCAATTCCAGGGCGAGGAAGGAGCGGGCAGGTGACACGGCTAGCGACGAGGCGGGCGGCGCCGTCGGCTCTCCCCTTTCCCCGGGGCAGCACCGGCCGCGATGCTCAGGTTTCACCGCCGGGCGACTTATGCTGGGTAGTGATGGAAACTCCCAACGCGCCAAACTCCGAGGCCCCGGCCGCAGTTACAAACTCACCGGCGGATCTCGGCAAGCGCTTGGCCGGGCTGCTCGCCCGCATAGCCGGCGGCGACCAGGCCGCGTTTGCCGAGTTCTACCAACTGACATCGCGCAGGGTGTTCGGCATGGCGCGGCGGGTCCTCATCGATCCCGAACTCAGCGAAGACACCACGCAGGAGGTTTTCCTCCAGGTATGGCAGAACGCCGCAAAGTTCAACCCGGAAGCAGGAAGCCCGCTCTCGTGGCTGATGACCATTTCGCACCGCCGGGCCGTGGACAAGGTCCGTTCCTCGCAGTCGGCCACCGACCGTGAGGCCAAGTACGGCGCCAGCAGCCAGGACGTGGACCACGACTCCGTCTCCACCGAGGTGGACAGCAGGCTGGAGGCCGAGGCGGTGGTCCGGTGCCTGGAAACGCTGACCGATACACAACAGGAATCCGTGCGGCTGGCCTACTACGGCGGCCTCACGTACCGCGAAGTCGCGGAGAAGCTAAACGCAGCAGTACCCACTATCAAGTCCCGCATCCGCGACGGACTGATCCGCTTGAAGACCTGTCTGGGGGTGAGTTGAGATGACAGAAATGAATAGTCAGGGAGGCACCCGCCGTCCCGGCTCGTTCGGAACTGAGATCGCCGCCGACCTGGAATCCGGGCGGGCCGTGGATCTCGCCGAGCTCTATGCCCTGGACGCGATCAGCGATGCTGAACGCGCCACCATTGACCGCTACATCTCCGCCGCCCCCGACGCCGAGCGCAGCGCCTTCCTTGAGCGTGTCCGCCAGGACAGGGAGACCCTCGCGGCGTCCTTTACGGCTGAGGCGGAACCTCCCGCGGATCTTTTCGCACGAATCGTGTCCCAGTTGCCGTCCCTCGCGCAGCTGCCTGCCGATGGGCCAATAACAGTCGTGGCTCCCGCCACCACGGCCATGCCGGCCGAGCAGTCGTCTGCAGAAGCCCTGGATGAGCTCGCCGCCGCCAGGGTCCGCCGGGAAGAACGGCGCCGGCCTGCCGGCGCCCGCCGCTGGCTCACCGCGGTGGCAGCCGCCGCCGTGATCGCCCTCGGTGGAGTGGGCGTGGGTGCCTACATTGCTGACCAGAACGATCCCCTGAACCAGGTGGTCCGGGCTGGCGACGTGCGCGAAGCATCCGTACCTGTCTCCGCCGGCGGCACCGCCACGGTGCTGATTTCGTCGTCGAAGGATGCCGTGGTGGTCAAGATGAACGGTGTGCCCGCGCCGCCTGCCGGCAAGGTCTACCAGATGTGGCTGATCCCGAAGGACGGCTCGGCACCGGTTTCCCAGGGCCTGATGGACGAAGCAGCCCTGTCGAAGCCTGCTGTAGTGAAGGGCATTGCATCCGCCGCAGCGCTTGGCATCACCGTGGAGCCCGTGGGTGGTTCGGCCACGCCGACGTTCCCCACCGTGGCTGCCGCACCGCTGGGCGCCTGAGCCCGGGGGCGGCTGCGCCAGAGGCCGGCCGCCCCAGCCGCCGGCGGTCCTAGAAGCCGGCGATGGTCCCCGGGCCGTTGACGGCGACCACATGGAAGGCTTCGGCGCTGCGGCCCTCGGCAAACCCCGCACGCCGGGCAGTCACGTGCATGCCATTCCGCACCGCAGATTCCATGGCGCCGACGTCGGGATGCTGGCTCACATGCACGTGGATCGCCTCAAGCTTGGCGGCCACATGGTCGGTGACGTCCACAAAATGGTTATCCCGCTCGTCCGGCCCGGCGTAGAGCCACAGCCACGGCAGCTTGTACGCGGCGAGGCCTGCCTCAGCCAGTTCCGGATAGGCGAACGGGTTTTCGACTGCAGGGTAGACGGCCCGGGTCACGGCCTCACCCACGGCAAGGTGGTCCGGGTGGCTCTTCTGCAGGCGGCTCCAGTTCCGTTCCGGATGCATGGCAAGCACGACGTCGGGACGGATTTCCCGGATCAGCTTCACCACACCTTTCATCACCTCGTGCGTCGGTTCGAGGTAGCCGTCGCGCTCATGGAGGTAGCGGAGGTCAGTCACGCCCACGAGTTCGGCGGCCCGGCGCTGCTCGGCCGCCCTGAGGGCGATGATCTCCGCCCGGTGCGCCGGGTCGAAGCCGCCGGCGTCGCCGTCGGTCATGATGCAGTAGCTGACCTGGATGCCGGCGGCCGTCCAGGCGGCGATGGTGCCGGCCGCACCGAAGTCAATGTCGTCCGGGTGGGCGGCGAAACAGAGCACCCGCCCAACCCGGTGGATGTCCGGGTTGAACGGGCTCTGTGCTGAGGCAGCGGAGTGGGCCAAGGGTCAGCCTTTTCGCTTCTTGATTTCTTCGGTGGCCTGCGGAAGGACGTCGAAGAGGTCCCCGATGATGCCAAAATCGGCGATTTCGAAGATTGGTGACTCGGCGTCTTTGTTCACGGCCACGATGACCTTTGCTGTCTGCATCCCGGCTTTCTGCTGGATGGCACCGGAAATTCCTGCCGAGATGTAGAGCTGGGGCGACACGGTTTTGCCGGTCTGGCCTACCTGGGCGTCGTGGCTGATCCAGCCGGCGTCCGTGGCCGCACGGGAGGCGCCGACGGCAGCTCCGAGGGCGTCGGCAAGCTGCTCCACCGGGCCGAAGTCGCCGTCCACTCCGCGTCCGCCGGCCACCACGATGCGGGCGTCCGACAGATCCGGGCGTCCACTGGCCGCCTTCTGTTCGCGGGCGGTGATGCGGGCTGCCGTGGCCGTGCCGTCCGCCGGCACTTCGACGGTGGACGTCTCCGGGGCGGAAGCCACGGAGGCCGGCTCCGGCGTGACGTTGTTGGCCTTCACCGTCAGCACGGAAACCGCCGTGGTGGCCCTGGCAGAAGTGGTGTAGGACCCCGCGAGGACCGACTTGTGGGCTGTACCGTCGGCGTCGACCGCCACAACATCGGTGATGACGCCGGCGTTGAGCCGGATGCCGAGCCGCGCCGCGATCTCTTTGCCTTCGGGCGAGTTGTCCAGGAGGACCGTGCCGGCACTGGCGGCACCCGCGGCGGCCGCGAGATAGGCTGCCTTCGCCGAGACAAGGTAGTCATCCAGGTCCTGGGCGGAGGGCCGGAAAACGGCGGTGACGCCGTATTCGGCGAGCGTGGCCGAAACATCCTGGTGCAGATCGCCGTTCACGGCAACAGCGGTCTCTCCCAGGGAACGTCCCAGGGTGAGCAGTTCGAGGGTGCTCTTCTTCAGGGCATCGCCGGGGTTGTCAATGAATACGAGTACGTTTGCCATGTCTGTGATCCCTCTTAGAGCAGCTTCTGGGCGGCCAGGAAGTCGACGAGCTTGATGCCGGCGTCGCCTTCGTCGGTGATGATGGTTCCGGCGGTGCGCGGCGGGCGTTCCTCGGCAGCGGTCACTGTGGTCCACGATCCGGCGTGGCCCACGTGCGCGGGATCGACTCCGATGTCGGCCAGCGACAGCGTGGTGATGCTCTTGCGCTTGGCCGCGATGATGCCCTTGAAGTTGGGGTAGCGCGGCTCGTTGATCTGGTCCGTCACGGAGACCACTGCGGGCAGCGAAGCTTCGACGGTCTCCGAGTAGGTGTCGGCGTCGCGGCGCGCGGTGAGCCGGCCGCCGTCGACCGTCAGCGAGGACGCGAAGGTGACCTGCGGCAGACCGAGGCGCTCGGCGAGCTGGGCCGGGACCAGGGACGTTTCGCCGTCGGTGGACGCCATGCCCGTGAGGACAAGGTCCACCGGAGCGCCGGTGCCAATATGGCGGATGGCGGCCGCGAGCGCGAGCGAAGTGGCGGCGGCGTCTGAGCCCGCCAGGGCACTGTCCGTGAGGTGCACACCTTCGGTGGCGCCCATCTGGAGTGACTTCTTCACCGCGTTCACGGCACCGGACGCGCCCATGCTCAGCGCAATGACCTGGTTGCCGGCCTTGGCGCCACCGCGGGCCTCAGCCAGCTGCAAAGCCGCCTCCAGCGCGTATTCGTCCAGCTCGGAAAGGATGCTTTCGTTACGGTCCGTAGTGTAGCCCTCGCCGGTGAGGTGTCGGTCGAACTGTGCGTCCGGTACATGCTTGACCAGGACGATGATCTTCAATGTCTCTTCCACTGTATTTACAGCAGCCTTCCATGCTTGTGGACAGCCAGCCGGATGGGGTCATGGCCTCGGAACGCCCGGGGTACGGGTAGATCCTAGCTAACCATATAGCCGTCCCCCGTTGCCGTCCCGTTAACGCCTGTGTCACGGCCCTGCCCGGGCGCACGGGAACGCGGACGACGGCGGCGGCGGTCACCTTTGGTGACCTCCGCCGTCGTCGTGGATTGTTTGCCGTGCGCTCTGCTGTTCAGGCCCTACTGGTCCGCCGCGGTGCCGAGCGTGACGTCCAGCGTCTGCTCCTGGCCGTTGCGCAGGACGGTGAGCTTGACGGTGGAGCCGCCGGCCTGCTCACGGACGGCCGCTGTGAGCTGGTTAGGCTCGCTGATGACCAGGTCGTTGAACTTGATCACCACATCGCCCACCTTTATACCGGCCTTTGCGGCAGCTGAATTCGGCTCTACCGTTGCCACGTCGGCACCTACGGAGAAGCCCGAGGACGAGCTGCTGGACGACTTTTCCTTGACGCTGACACCCAACTGGCCGTGGGAGGCCTTGCCGGTATCAATGATCTCCTGTGCCACCCGTTTTGCGTGGTTGATGGGGATGCTGAAGCCCACTCCGATATTTCCGCCGGTGGTCGAAGAATCGGAGCCGGCGGACGCGATGGCGACGTTGACGCCGATGATCTCTCCCTTGCTGTTGACCAGCGCTCCGCCGGAGTTGCCGGGGTTGATGGCGGCATCAGTCTGGATCACGTTGATGGAGATGGAACCCTGGTTGGCGGTGCTTTGGCCTTGGCCACCGTTTGGCGGGGCGAACTGGAAGCCCTGATCGCCGCCCTGGGAAGTGTCGCCTTCCTTCGGTGCCGCCGAGGACGCAACACTGATGGTCCGGTTCAGGGTTGAGACGATGCCGTCAGTGACTGTTCCGGTCAGGCCAAGTGGGGAGCCGATGGCGATGGCCGTGTCGCCGACGTTGAGCTTGCCCGAGTCACCGAGCGTGGCTGCGGTCAGCCCGGACGCGTCGTCCACCTTGATGACGGCAAGGTCAGAGAGGGGGTCAGTGCCCACCAGTGTGGCCTTGAGGACCTTGCCCGCGCTGGTCCGGACCTCCAGGGCTGCGTTGGCGCTCTGGCCATCGAGCGTCACCACGTGGGTGTTGGTCAGGATGTGCCCTTCGTTGTCCATAACGATGCCGGAGCCTGTGCCGCCCGAACTGCCGCTCGTGGCACTGATGGTCACCACGCTGGGCGACGCCTTGAGCGCCGCGGCCGTGATGGCGTTGACGTCGTCCTTGTTGTTAACAATCACGGTCTCAGACTGGCTGCCGCTGCTCGCGGCCGACGGCGAGCCATTGTTGAATAGGTTGCCCGAACCGACCGTGGCCACGCCACCACCCACAAGGCCTGCGGCCAGGATGCTTGCCACCAGGGTCCCGACGCCGAAGGAGGCTTTCCTGCGGGGCGCGTCGGCCGGGTTCGGGGCAGCGTTGTACTGGCCCGGGGAGTACTGGCCTGTTCCGTACTGACCCGGGTTGTGCTGACCCGGGTTGTGCTGACCCGCAGAGCCGCCGGGCGCTGCCGAATGCGCCCCGTGCTGGGCGTACTCGTGGCCGGGAGCCTGCTGGCCCGGCGTTTGCTGGCCGTATAAGGGCTCGCGGGGAGGAAAAACCGGACGGGGTGCACCCGGCAGCGGCTGGGTGGGGTTGTCGGGTGCCCCGGATCGGTCCAGCTGCTCGGTCGTATTAGCCTGACCGACAGCGTCACTGCGGACCTCCGCAGGGTTCTGGTCCGCATTCCGGTTCTCATCCGGATTGCGGTTCTCCGGCGCTGCACCCTGGGTTGGGTTCTCAGTCATTGGACTTCCTTTCATCCTCGTCTGCATTAACTATGTACCGTCTGGCTGGAACTGGGACGAACGTTGGCTGGGAGGTTGCTGGGAGACCGAATTCCGCTGCCAACAGGCACTTCCAAGGGTTTCGCTGGTGGCATATTCGCCGCTGTGGACGCACCAAGAGGTGCACCATAGAATCAAAAGGAAATGCCACAGCGACCTGCGGCTTTACACCACGCGTGGGGGCGCTGCTGCATTCTGAGACGCTTATTCGTCCCGAATCGGTGTCAGGCGTGCTGAAGGGTTGCACATGCGGTCAAAGTTCAAACGTATCCTCGCCGTGATCGGCCTGACCGGGCTGCTAGCGGTTCCTGCCGGCGCGGCCTGGGCTGAAGACCCGGTGACCATCCCACCCGGAACCAACATTGTGGACAACGCCAAGGTTCTCGGCGGACGCAGTGGCGAGGTCCAGGAAGCCATCCAGAAGCTCCTGAAGGACCACAAGTACAACCTCTATGTGGTGACCGTGGACACGTTCACCAACCCAACCGTTCCAGCTGACTGGGCCGCGGCCGTTGCGACGAACAAGGGCATGGGCAGGTCCGACGCCGTCCTGGCGATAGCCAAGGATGACGGCAAATTCAGCTTCGTCCTGAACTCTGCCAGCCCTATCAAGTCCAAACAGGGAGCCATCAGCCAGAACGCCGTCACAGCCAACCTGGCTGGCGGCAAGAGGGACTTCGCCCAGGCTGCCATTGACACCGCTGGAGCCATCGGGGATGCGGCAGGCGGCGGCAGCGGCAATGTCCCCTCGGGTGATGGCGCCGGGGCTGCGGTCCTGGTAGGAACGGGTATTGCAGTTGCCGGTGGGGCCGGCGCGTACCTTTACTTCCGCAACAAGCGCAAAAAGGCAGCCTTGGCATCCAGCGCCAGCTACGGTCCCCAGGGTGCCGAGCTCGATCCGCTGGCTTCGCTCAGCATCGAGGAACTCCGGCGCAAGAGCGGTTCCCTCATCATCGAGGCCGACGACGCTATCAAGTCCAGCGAACAGGAACTCGGCTTCGCGGAGGCCCAGTATGGCGATGCCGCGGTGGGGAACTTCACCAAGGCCCTGGCCGAGGCCAAAGCCCACATGTCCGAATCCTTCAAGCTCCAGCAGCAGCTTGACGACCACATCCCGGACACCGAAGAACAGCAGCGCAGCTGGCTCGGCGAGATCATCCGCCGTTCAGAGGCAGCGCTCGGCTCGCTCCAGGAGCAGAAGGCCGACTTCGACTCGCTCCGGGAGCTCGAGAAGAACGCCCCGCAGGCACTGGCAGCCATCAGCGCCGGAGCCCACGAAGCCGATGCCAAGATCGCCAGCGCCGAACAGTCACTGACGGCCTTGCGCGCCAAGTACGCGGACAGCGCTCTGGTGCAGGTCGCTGACAACATCACCCAGGCCAAGGAACGGCTGGCTTTTGTGCAGAATGCCACGGCCACCGCCCAGGAGAAGCTCACCGCAGGCGAGGGTAGCCTCGCCGCGGTCGCCGTGCGGGCATCTGAAGAGAGCCTGCACCAGACCAACGTTCTGCTGGACGCCATCGCCAAGGTGTCCACCAGCCTGGACGAGGCCCGCAATGGGCTGGAGGCGGCCGTCGTTGAAACCTCCCAGGACCTCGCGCAGGCGAAGGCCATGATCCAGTCCGGCGAACACCCCGAACTGGCTGGCCCGGTTGCCGGTGTTGAAGCCGCTCTGGGCCAGGTCAAGGCCGAAATCCAGGGCGGAAAGATCGATCCCATCGCCACCCTGCAGCGCGTTGAAACAGCGCACCAGGCCCTGGACCAGTCCCTCACCGGCATCCGGAACCAGCAGGACCAGGCCCGCCGTGCCCAGGCGTCGCTGCAGCAGACCATCATGTCGGCGCAGGCGCAGATCAGTGCCACGTCGGACTACATCACCGCCCGCCGCGGCGGCGTAGGCACCGAGGCCCGCACGCGGCTCGCCGAGTCCCAGCGCAACCTCGACTACGCGCTGTCCATCTCCCGCAACGATCCGGTTACTGCCCTCACATACGCCCAGCAGGCCCACGCCCTCGCGGCCCAGGCAGCGCAGCTGGCCCAGGCAGACGTCGACAACTTTGGTGGCTACGCCAACCAGGGGTTCGGCGGCGGTGGCATGTTCGGCGGGCGCGGCGGAGGCGGTGGCGGCCTCGGTGGCGCCATCCTTGGCGGTATCCTCATCAACTCCATCCTCAACGGCGGCAGCGGCGGAGGCTGGGGCGGAGGCCACAGCGATGGTGGCGGCTGGGGCGGTGACTCCGGGGGAGGGGACTTCGGCGGAGGAGATTTCGGCGGCGGAGACTCGGGAAGTTTCTGATCCGACAAAGCTAGGCGCCAACAGGAACCAACCTGCAGGCGAAAAGAAGCGGTACAACAACTGTTCACTGATCTCAGTGGCCACCATTGAGCAGGACGAAAGGTAACACCATGGTTAAGCAGTCCATTTTCGGCCGGATCGCACAGCTGGCAAAGGCAAACATCAACACTTTGCTGGACAACGCTGAGGATCCGCAGAAGATGCTGGACCAGATGGTCCGGGACTACACCAACAACATTGCGGAGGCTGAATCCGCAGTCGCCCAGACCATCGGTAACCTCCGTATGCTCCAGGATGACTACCGCGAGGACATCAAGAATGCCCAGGACTGGGGCAACAAGGCCCTCGCCGCGTCTCGCAAGGCTGACGAATACCGCAGCGCCGGCGACAGCGTAGACGCCGAGAAGTTCGACAACCTCGCGAAGGTAGCGCTGCAGCGCCAGATGTCCGCGGAAAGCGAAGCCAAGGGTGCTGAGCCGAGCATCGCCTCGCAGACCGAGGTAGTGGACAAGCTCAAGTCGGGCCTGGACCAGATGAAGGGCAAGCTCAACGAACTCACCAGCAAGCGCAACGAGCTGGTTGCGCGCTCCAAGACGGCCGCGGCACAGTCCCAGGTGCATGATGCCATTAAGAGCATCGACTTCATGGATCCCACCAGCGAAGTTGGCCGCTTCGAAGAGAAAATCCGCCGCGAAGAGGCCAAGGTCCGCGGACAGCAGGAGCTTGCCGCGTCGAGCCTGGACGCCCAGTTCAACCAGCTGGAAGACCTCGGCGAGCAGGTGGAAATCGAAGCACGCCTGGCAGCCCTGAAGTCCGGCGGGGCCAAGCCGGCCATCGGCGCTTCCGGCACCCGGTCCGAGTCCACAGTCGACGAGGCCGACTTCGACAAGCTGTAGCCAGCCGCGTCCGCCGCTGAGCGGGCAGCAGGGGCCGGGGTTCATCACGAACCCCGGCCCCTGCCATGCCCGGACAGAAACCTGCAAACGACCGTGCGGCTCCTGACTCGGGTGTGTAGCGTGGAGGCCATGGTCTCCCCCGTTGCGTCCTCCATCGTCTGGCTCCGTGATGACCTTCGACTGGACGATAACCCCGCTCTTTCCCACGCCGTCGAACTCGGCCTGCCGCTTACAGTGGTCTACATTCTCGACGAGGAATCCCCCGGAATCCGTCCCCTGGGAGGCGCGGCCCGCTGGTGGCTGCACCACTCGCTGACTTCGTTGGCGGGGGCGCTTGCTGAGGCCGGTTCCGCACTCATCCTCAGGCGCGGACCTGCCAGCTGTGTGATCCGGGACCTGGCCGAGGAGACCGGCGCAAAGCACGTGCTGTGGAACCGCCGCTACGGCGGTCCCGAGCGGTCCCTGGACGCGGACATCAAGGCCTGGGCGGCGGAGAACGGCATCGAAGCGGCCAGCTTCCAGGCCAACCTGCTGTTCGAGCCGTGGACCATCACCACCGGCAGCGGCGGTCCCTACAAGGTGTTCACGCCCTACTGGCGGGCCTGCACAGCGTCCGGCGAGCCCCGTCCGCCGCTGGATGCGCCGGCCCGCCTGCCCTCCCCCGCCGTCGCCGGTTCGATGAAGCAGGCCTCCAGCGACGCGCTGACAGAGTGGTCGCTGCTGCCCGTGTCCCCGGACTGGAGCGGCGGACTGGCTGAGACCTGGCAGCCCGGGGAATCCGGAGCGCACAGCAGGCTTGAGGACTTCCTGGACGGGCCCGCACAGGACTACGGCACTGGGCGGGACATTCCCGGTGTGGAAGGCACTTCCAGGCTGTCCCCGCACCTCCGTTTTGGTGAAATCAGCCCGTTCCGGGTCTGGCACGAGCTCCGCCGCCACTTCCCCCGCGAGGCGACGCCCGACGTCGGGATCTTCCGGTCCGAGCTGGGCTGGCGGGAGTTCTGCTGGCAACTGCTTTACGCCAATCCCCAGCTGGCTACCCGAAACTACCGGCCCGACTTCGACCGCTTCGAATGGCAGCAGCCCACCGCCGCGGAACTGGAGGCGTGGGAACAGGGCCGGACCGGGTATCCGCTGGTGGATGCGGGGATGCGGCAGCTCTGGCAGACCGGTTGGATGCATAACCGGGTCCGGATGGCGGCGGCGTCATTCCTCGTCAAGAATCTCCTGGCCGACTGGCGTCTGGGCGAGGCATGGTTCTGGGACACCCTAGTGGATGCCGATGCAGCCAGCAACCCCGCCAACTGGCAATGGGTTGCAGGCTCGGGCGCCGACGCGTCCCCGTACTTCCGGATCTTCAATCCCGTCACGCAGAGCAAGAAGTTCGACGCCGACGGCCGGTACCTTCGCGAGTTCATTCCGGAACTCGCCCACATGGACCGCAGAGCCATCCACGAACCGTGGAAGCAGCCCGATGTCCAGGGCTACCCCGCGCCCGTGGTGGGACTCCCCGAGTCCAGGGAGCGTGCGCTGGCCACCTACCAGAGGCTTCGGGAGGACCGGCAAGGCCTGGACAACGTCACCGGCCCGGAAATTAGCGGCTGACTTTGCCCATCAGGGAGGCGATGGGGCGAAGGAAGAGGGGACGCGCCAGAAACCAGGCTGCCACCATGGCTGCCACCGAGGCGACGAAGACCCAGAAGCCGAACCAGCCGGCGTCGTCGCTGCCGCCGTACATGTGGTTCAGGTTCCGCAATGCACCGGTGGCGAGCACCAGGAAGACATGCACCACGATGAACGCCACGAAATAGATCATGACCGAGAAGTGGATGGCCCGCGCGAGCTCAATGGGGTAGGCCTTATTGAGAGCGGTGGCCTTCTTGGGCCAGGCGGAGGACGTCCGAATACCGGAGATGAAGGCAAGCGGTGCGGCGATGAAGACCGTGGCGAAATACGTCAGCAGCTGCAGCGCGTTGTAGTTGACCCAGCCGTTGTCGGTGGGCCAGTTCAACGAGGCGTACTGAAGCGCTGCGGAGAGGGCATTGGGGATAACGTCCCAGCTCGTGGGCACGATCCGCATCCATTGGCCGGTGGCGAACAGCAGGATGGCGAACACCAGGCCGTTGAGGATCCAGAGCGCGTCCAGCGTCAGGTGCAGCCAAAGCTCCAAGGTGATCTTGGTGGGCGCATTCCTGGTCTTGATCAGGCCCTTGTTGTTGCGCGTCCAGTGGCCGCTGGGCCGCGTGGTGGTCCGCACCTGCCAGCCGGTCCTGATGATGAGCAGCAGGAAGAAGCCGTTCAGGAAGTGCTGCCAGGCCAGCCACGCCGGGAATCCCACAGGCGCGCCGTCAGGCAGTTCCGAATGGCCCGGATAGTCAGCCAGGAACGAGGCCACCGCAGGAAGGCCGGTCATCCACTTGGCCAGCAGCACCACGAGCACCAGCACTACGAGCGCGGCAGGAACACCCCAGTAGAGTCTTGACCGCTTGCTCGTGGAGGAGCCGGGCTTCTTCGTGGGTGTGGACATCGAACAACATTCCTCTCGAGAATGACTGACCAGGTGCTCAAATCGCTTTGCGAACGAGAATACTAGGAACCAGCTGTAATCGGGCAAAAAAAGACCCCGGCCGGCGTTATGCCGGTCGGGGTCTTCTGCATGGTTGCGGGGACAGGATTTGAACCTGTGACCTCTGGGTTATGAGCCCAGCGAGCTACCGAACTGCTCCACCCCGCGTCGCAAGGTCAACACTACCGTACTTTGGAGTAGGTAAAAACCAATCGTGATTGAGGGTCCCCACGACGCCGAGGTTGCCTGCCTGGGACGGGTCCACTTAAACCAAAAAGTCCGGATTCTGTTTCCAGAATCCGGACTTTTCGCCAGTTGCGGGGACAGGATTTGAACCTGTGACCTCTGGGTTATGAGCCCAGCGAGCTACCGAACTGCTCCACCCCGCGTCGCAAGATCAACTCTACCGTCCGGTGAACGGGAGGCCAAATCCTGGTGGCGTGATGTGCGTCTCGCTGGGTCAAACCCCTTAGTTGCTGGCCGCCGGCGAGGGCGTCGCCGTCGGTGTGGCTTCCGGCGACGGTGTCGCCTCGGGCGATGGCGTGGCTTCAGGGGCCGGCGCCGGGATCTTGCCCTCGGCGTCAATAGCCTTCTGCAGGGCCGCCGCGAGCTTCTTCTGCTCTTCCCCATAGGCGGCAAAGTCGCCAGCCGCCAGGGCTGCCTGGCCCGCCTTGATGGCTGCGTTCGCCTCATCCAGCGCGGCCTTCAAGTCAGCTTGGGCACCCGCACTTACCGGCGGTGTGGTGCCAGGAGCAGGCGGGGTCTGGCCGGTGTTGTCGGAGTCGCCCGCGGCAGCGCCTGAGTCGCCTCCGAAGAGTTGCTTCAGGGCACCGTCCAGGGTCGGCGCAAAGCCGACCTTGTCACCGAAGGCCACCAGCACACGCTGCAGGGTGGGGTAGGACGTCTCGCCGGTCGACTTGAGGTAAACCGGCTGGACGTACAGGATGCCGCCGCCCACGGGCAGAGTCAGCAGGTTGCCGTTGAGCACCTCGGAAGCGCCCTGCCTCAGCAGGTTCAACGCCTGGGACACCGTGGGATCGGAGTTGAACTTGTTCTGGGCCTGGCCCGGCCCGGGAACCTGTGTTTCCGGCGGAATCTGCAGCAGCCTCAACTTGCCGTAGCTGTCCGCTTTGACGCCCTTCTCGTTTCCTGCGTCAGAGTCGGCCGCCAGGAATCCGTAGAGCACGTTCCGGGCAGTGCCGTTGACGATCTGCGGGATGAAGGACGACGTGAGCTGGAAGGCCGGCTTCTCCTGGTCCGGCATCTGCAGTGACATGTAGAACGGCGGCTGCTTGACTTCGGTATCCACGGTGGGATCGTTCGGCACGCTCCATACTTCGTCACTCTTGTAGAAGCTCACTGGTTCCGTGACGTGGTAGCGGCCCAGCAGTTCGCGCTGCACCTTGAACAGGTCTTCCGGGTAACGGACGTGGCTCATAACATCGCCGGACATCTCCGAGTACGGCTTCACGGACGCGGGGAAAACTTTCTGCCAGGCCTTCAGGACGGGGTCCTGATCGTCCCATGCATAGAGGGTCACCGAGCCGTCATAGGCGTCGACCGTGGCCTTGACCGAGTTCCTGATGTAGTTCACCGAGCTGTTCGGCAGGGCAACCGTCCGGCCTGAAGTGGTCTGGGAGTCCGCGGTGGCAGCCGAGAGCTGCTCCTGCTGCGAGTACGGGTAGTACTGGCTAGTGGTGTACCCGTCCACGATCCACTTGACGCGGCCGTCAACAACGGCCGGATAGGAGTTGCCGTCAACGGTGAGGTACGGGGCAACCTTCTCCACGCGGTCACGCGGACTGCGGTCGTACAGGATCTGGGATTCTGCGTTAACTCCGTCGGAGAGGAGGAGGTCCGAGGACTGGAACTTGATGGAGTAGAGGACCTTGTTGAAGAAGCTGCCCACGTTGGGCCCGCCGTTGCCGGTGAAGGTGTACTGGGTTTCCCCGTCCCCTTCCTTGCCGGAAGGCCTGTCCTGTTCGCGGTGCGGTGATCCCGAAGGCGCCCCGACAATGGAGTACTCCGGGGAGTCTTCGCCGAAGTAGATCCGCGGCTCGTAGGTGGAGTCATCGCCAAGTACACCGGTGGACGGGATACCCGACTGGAGGAACTCCGGCTTGCCGTCGACGGTGAACTTGTTTCCCTTGGCCGCCACCACGCCGTAGCCGTGGGTGTAGACGACGTGCTGGTTGAGCCAGCCCTGCTGGTTGGTGGCAACGTTCGCCGGGTTCAGCTCACGCACGGCGATGACCGTGTCCTGGATCTTGCCGTCCACCTCGTAGCGGTCGACGTTCAGTGCCTCCGGGAACTGGTAGTACGGGCGGTACTGCTCCAGCTGGGAGAACGCATCGGAGATCAGGTTGGGGTCCAGGAGCCGGATGTTGGCCGTGGTCTGGGCGTCCGGGGCCAGCGCCCCGGTGCTGGCAGTGTTCGTCGCGTCATAGCGGTCCACCTGAATCTGGTCCAGGCCGTAGGCCGCCCGAGTCATCTCGATGTTGCGCTGGATGAACTCCTTCTCCAACGTCTGCTCGGAAGGCCGCACCTGGAACTGCTGGATAACCCACGGGTAAACGCCGCCGGCCAGGATCGAGGTGATGATCAGCATGGCCGTGCCGATGACCGGCAGGCGCCAGCGGCCGATGACCGCCGCAACGATGAAGAGGATGGCCACCAAGCCTGCCGCCACGGCGAGGATCGCCTTGGTGGGGATCACGGCGTTCACGTCCGTATACAGCGCACCGGCCCAGCGCCCGCCGTTGCCCTGAAGGGCGGCATAGCGGTCCAGCCAGAAGTTTGCGCCGAGCAGGATCAGGAAGGCTGCGCCGGTTACCGCGAGGTGGATCTGTGCCGCGCGGCTGGTGAACACGCCGCGTTCCATCAGCCGGATGCTGCCGTAGAGGTAGTGGGTGAGGATTCCGGCGATGCCGGCCACCACAACCACGCTGATCAGGAAGCCTGTGACGAATCCCAGGAACGGAAGAGTCATGAGGTAGAAGCTGATGTCCAGGCCGAACTCAGGATCGCTCTGGCCGAACGGTTCCTGGTTGAAGAACAACAGCACTTTCTGCCATTGGCTGGCCGCGGCGCTGCCCGCGAACAGCCCGAACAGGATGGGCAGGCCCACCATAACGACGCGGCGGACCGGTTCAAGCTGGGCCTGGTAGCGGTTCAGGTTGTCGCGCATCTCCGAGTCCGGCGCGTACACGGGCCGTGCGTGGTAGGCAACCCGGATGGCAAAAAAGACGGCCAGGAACATAAGCGCGAAGCCGGCGAGGAAGATCCCGATCCGCGAGAGGTTTTCTGTCACAAACACTTCGAAGTAGCCGAGCTGCCGGTACCAGAGGACGTCAGTCCACACGTTGGCGAAGAGGATGAAGCCCACCACTGCGATGGCAACAACAATCAGCGTGGGCGTTAGGGCCCCGCGTCGCGAGGGGGGTCTTCCGGGCGGGATGGGGCTGGTAGGACGGGACAAACTCGGTACCTCATAGCTGGTCGTCAGGTTTACATAAGAAGCGTGCGTGCGGTTGACGTCCGGCACCGGTCAAGCGTGTGGCAACGTCCGTCATATCTGCCACGAGTGGCGGTAAAGCTTAGTTCCTGGCCTCAGTCTAGTTGCTGGCGCAGACCGGCAAAGCGCCCGTGTCCTGCCCGGATCCGGCGAGTTCGACGGCGCGACGCGCGTCTGCGATGTTCTCCACTTTGAGCACCTGCAGTCCCTCCGGCACATGGCCCACAACATCGTCGCAGTTTTCTGCCGGGGCAAGGAATACGGTGGCTCCCCCGGCACGCGCGCCCAGCATCTTCTGCCGGATGCCGCCGATGGGACCTACGGTGCCGTCGGGGGTGATGGTCCCCGTTCCGGCGACATGTTTGCCGCCAGTCAGGTCCCCCGGCGTCACGGTGTCGATAATGCCCAGCGAAAACATCAGCCCGGCACTGGGTCCGCCAACCTTGTCCAGTGAAATCTTCACGTCGAACGGAAACGTGAACAGGTACTTGAGCATGACTCCGAGAATGTAGCGGCCTGCACCGTTGTTCATGGGGGTGATGGTCTGTGTGACGGATTCCCCTGCGCGCTGCACCACCAGGGTGGCCGGCGCCCCCTGGCCGGCGGCCAGTTCCTCCTGCACCACGGCGAGCGATGTGATGGGTATGCCGTTGATCGATTCGAAGATGTCGCCGTTTTCAACCTTGCCGGCGGACGGCGAACCATCGGGCAGCCCCGCGGCCTGGAGCTGCTGGCCGAAGGGAATGTCGAGCTCCTTGAGTGCTGACGCCACCGCATTCTCCTGCGACGACGTCATGGCCACGGAGCTCTGCTCGTCAGCCTCCTCCTTTGTGGTGCCGCTGGGGTAAAGCATCTCCACCGGGTGAACGGACTTGGACCCGTCCAGCCAGGCGGTGAAGGCACCCAGGACGCTCACCGGGCCGTTGGGGCCGCCGTCGACATAAACGGTGGTTAGATCCAGATTGCCGTTCGCCGGGTAGGTTTCGTGGCCCGTGACGCTGATGACAGCGCTGCCCTGGCTCTGGCCCAGAGTGTTGAAGGTGGGTCCGGGTGATTCCACAACATAAGGCACCGGGACAGTGACGGCCGCGATCCCCAGACCCAGCGCCAGGACGCCGGAAAGCATCATCACGGACACCCGCCGGTCCCCCGGCGCGGAGTTGCGGGGGGCAAACTCCCCGGTTGGCAGGGCGCCGGCCGCACCCGTTCCGGGTGCTGGGGCACCCGCTGTAGCGCCGGCGTCGAACTCTGGAGCGTGGTCCTCATGCGGATGATCGCCGCGGGTTGTAGTCACTGAATCAACACTACGCGGTGCCGCCCCCGGCCAGCTCTTTGCCTACAGCGAACGTGACGCCTGTCCGGCAGACAGCCGCCCCTGCCCGGGGTACCGTGAAGTGAACAGTCACACCGACGATCGGCGGGATCATGACCTCCAACCCACTCAATCCGTCCAACGGCGACGATACGCCGAAGGATCCGTTGACCGAGATGCTGCAGAACCTGATGGGCGGCAAGGGCATGGAAAACTTCGACCCCGCCGAACTCGCAAAGGCAGCCGGCCTGCCGAACGACCCCAATCTCCTGGCCCAGATGTTCTCCCAGGTCCAGGCCATGATGAGCGCCCCTTCCGAAGGGCCCGTCAACTGGCAGCTCGCGCACGAGAACGCCCGCCGGGTTGCCGCCAGCAGCGCCGACCCGTCCGTCACGGCCCTGCAGACCCGCGAAGTCGACGAGGCCCTGCGGCTTGCCGAACTGTGGCTTGATCCCGTGACCGACCTTCCTGCCACCGGCCTGATCGGCCGTGCGTGGTCGCGTGCCGAGTGGGTGGAAGCCACCCTTGGAACATGGAAGCGGCTGACCGAGCCCGTAGCCAACAGCATCGCCAACGCGCTCTCCAGCGCCATGACCGAACAGATGCCCGAAGAGATGAAGTCCATGATGGGCGGGGCCTCTTCCATGCTGCAGAACATGGGCGGCGCGATCTTTGGGATGCAGCTGGGGCAGGCGATCGGTGCCCTGTCCGCCGAGGTTGTCAGCTCCACGGACATCGGTGTTCCCCTGGCTGACCTGGAAATGGCGCTCCTGCCGGCCAACGTGTCCAAGTTCGGCGAGGGCCTGGGCCTGCCGGAGAACGACATCCGGCTGTTCCTGGCCGTCCGCGAGGCAGCCCATGCGCGGCTGTTTGTCCAGGTACCCTGGCTGCGCGGCCACCTGCTCGGCGCCATCGAGGCCTACGCCCGCGGCATCCATATCGACACTTCCAGGATTGAAGAGCTGGCCCGCGACCTGGACCCCAGCAACCCTGAAGGCATCCAGGAAGCGCTGTCCCAGGGAGTCTTTATGCCGCAGCGGACCCCTGCCCAGGAGCAGGCGCTTGAAAAACTTGAGACGGCCCTGGCCCTCGTTGAAGGCTGGGTGGACGAGCTCACCGCTTCGGCCACGGAGAAACTGCTGCCCTCCGCCGGTGCGCTCCGGGAAACAGTCCGGCGACGCCGTGCCACCGGCGGTCCGGCGGAACACGCTTTCTCTTCCCTGGTGGGACTCGAACTGCGTCCCCGCCGCCTGCGCGAGGCTGCCACGCTGTGGGCCACGCTGAAGGACGAACGGGGCATTGCCGGACGCGATGCCATCTGGCAGCACCCGGACCTCCTCCCCACCGCCGAGGACCTCGATGACCCGCAGGGGTTCAGTGGCCGCCGCCAGCTGGCCGAGGCCAGCGACAGCGAAGTGGACGACGCCCTACAGAAGCTGCTGAGCGGCGGCTTCGACGACGCGCCGCAGGATGATTCCGACGCCGGCGACGGGGAACAGCCCACCGGCGACGGTGAGCAGCCCAAGGGTTAACCAGACTGCAAGGTACGGCGGCGGCCCTACCGCTTGTCGCCGCCGCTGGAGGTACTCGGATGCGCAAGGTCATCCTGCTGATGTCGGTGTCTTTGGACTGATTCTTCGAGACGATCAACCGGGACATCAGCTGGCACCTGGTGGATGACGAACTCCTCCGCCACTTGAACGGGCAGTTCCGGACGACCGGGGCCTTCATGTTCGGGCGCGTCACCCATGAGCTGATGGCCGGTTACTGGCCCACTGCCGATCAGGATCCGGACCTCTCGGCGCCCATGGTCGAGTTCGCCGGGGTCTGGCGCGAGATGCCCAAGTTCGTCTTTTCACGCACCCTCACGCAGGCCGACTGGAATACCACGGTGATTCACGATGTCGTGCCTGAACAGATCGCGGAACTGAAGGCGCAGCCCGGCGGCGACATCGTCCTGAGTGGCGCCAACTTGGCCTCCACCTTCATGCGGCACGGCCTGATCGACGAATTCCAAATCCTCGTCCATCCCGTGGTCCTCGGGCAGGGCCGGCCGCTGTTCGAGGCCCCTGACGTCCGGATGGACCTCAGGCTCGAAGGGACACGGACGTTCGGCAATGGCGTGGTACAGCTGAATTATTCGAGCGACGGCGCCTAGCGTGTGTTGCGGCGCAATGTCGTGGAATGCAGCTTCAGCCTAACCTTCCTGGTCGCTGGCAGACATATCGCCGACCCCAGGGGTGCCATCGGCGAGCGCGTAGCGCTGCAGCACTGCACCCTTCGGTGAGGCGACGACCGGCTCGATGAGTCTGAGGTTCGTCGGAACCACCCCGTCGGCGAAAACCTTCTTTCCACCGCCGAGGAGGATCGGATACACCCAGAGCGTGAGCCGGTCAAAGAGCCGCTCGGCGAACAGGGTCTGCACGAAGTCGAGACTGCCAATGACGTGGATGTTCGCGTGCCGGTCGCGCAGTTCGCGCACGGCAGCGACGACATCAGGACCCAGCAGTGTTGAGTCGGCCCACTCGAGGACCGGCGACTGGCGCGAGGCCACGTATTTCGGGAGGCGGTTGAACAGCCGCGCAATTCCCCCGTCCGCGTGCGGCCAGTACGCGGCGAAGATGTCGTAGGTCCGTCGCCCAAGCAGCAGCGCGTCCATCCCCACCATCCCGGAGTCGACCTGCTCGCCGACGACTTCATCTAGGAGGGGCGCCTGCCAGCCGCCAAACGCGAAGCCGCCGTCAGCATCCTCGTCCGGCCCGCCGGGCGCCTGCGCGACGCCGTCGAGCGTGGTGAACAGGTCGATATGGATGAGTCCCATGCCGTGCTCTTTTCCCTGTTGCCCGTCGTCGCCCCGGCGACGGGATCACTTTCGAGGCTGACACATGATCCCCCTGCGAAGCAACCATTCCCCGGCTCGACCCGAGCATTAGGCGACGGCTAGGAGAGACGCTCTAGTCGGCGTCGCCCGGCTCTGAATCAGTGCTGCCCGCGGTCAGGCCCCGGGACGTGGCGAACGAGACGCCTTCCAGGAACGCCTTGGCCCGCATCGTCTCGGGGTAAGCCTCCAACAGCTTCCAGAACGCGGCATTGTGCCCGGCCACCAGCAGGTGCGCGAGCTCATGCAGCAGGACATAGTCGATGACCCACGGCGGCATGGGCCGGAGCTTGTCGGAGAGCCGGATGGATCCTTCCGACGGTGTTGCGGAGCCCCAGCGCGAGTTCTGGTTGCTGACCCAGCGGACCGACGTCGGGACTGCCCTGCCGCCGAAGTACCGGGCCGAAAGGGCTGCGGCGTGGGCGGCCAGGGCAGTGTCAGTGGCCGGCTGTTTGCTTCCTTTGCGGGAGCGCCGCTCCCCCTGGCGGTGCAGCTTCTCCAGCATGCGGTGCACCCATTCAGACTCCTGCGCGGCGGTGAACCGGGCCGGAATGGCCACCACTGCCGTCCCGTTCTCCCAGAAGGCAGCCACTGTCCTGGTCCGGCGGGCCGACCGCCGCACCTCAACCGGTGATCCGTCCGCCGTGGTGACGGGGAGGGTGTCCTGTCCTGCCGGCCGGCGGGTCACAGGGTGGTGCTTTCGACGAGCACCCGCAGCACGTCTTCGCCGTAGCGTTCCAGCTTGGACGGACCCACGCCGGCCAGTGCCGCCAGTTCCTCCAGCGTGGACGGTTTGGCCTCTGCGATGGCCGTCAGCGTGGCATCTGTGAAGACGACAAATGCTGGCACTTCGGCCGCCAGCGCAATTTCCTTCCGCCATTGCCGAAGGGCATCAAATGTCTGTTCTTCGTAGCTGGGAGGACAGTCGTTGCAGCGGCCCACCTTGCGTTCGGCGCCGCTGGCCAGCATGCTCCCGCAGACCCTGCAGGTGGCGGGGGCCGCCGATTTCCGGCGCGGCGCCGGCCCTTTTCCGCGGGCGCTGGAGCTGGCCACCGAGTTGGGCCGGAGCCCGTCGAGGAAGCGTGAGGGTTTGCGGTTGGCCCGGCCGCCCGGTGTCCGTGCCGTGGACCAGGACAGAGACAGGTGCTCGCGGGCGCGGGTGATGCCCACGTAGAGCAGGCGGCGCTCCTCATCCACGGATTCGGGTGTGTCCGCGAAGGAAATGGGCATCAGGCCTTCGCAGAGTCCCACCAGGAACACGGCGTCCCATTCGAGGCCCTTCGCGGCGTGCAGCGATGCAAGCGTCACGCCCTGGACAGTGGGAGCGTGCTGCGCCAGCGACCGTTCCTGGAGTTCATTAACAAAGTCACTGAGACTGAACTGCTCGCCGCGGACGTGGACCAGCTCGTCCGCGAGCGCCACCAGCGCTGCCAGGGACTCCCAGCGTTCGCGCAGCGCGCCGCCGTTGTGGGGCGGGGCGTCCGTGTAGCCGAGCGAGGCCACGATATCGCGGACCAGCTGGCCGAGCGGTTCCGGCGTCGCCGTTTCAGCGACGGCCCTGGTTGCCGCGCGCAGCTGAAGAATGGCGTCGCGCACTTCCTTGCGGGCAAAGAACCGCTCACCACCGCGCAGCTGGTAACTGATGCCGGCCGCCGCGAGCGCCTGTTCGTAGGCCTGGGACTGCCCGTTGGTGCGGAAAAGGACAGCCACCTGGCTGGCGGGAGTGCCGGCGTCGAGCAATTCCTGGATCTTGATGGCGACCGTGGCGGCTTCGGCTTCATCGTCGGAGCACTCGGTGAACTGTGGGACAGGCCCCGCCGGCCGCTGCGCCACCAGCTGCAGCGGAGCCGCCCAGGCAGCATCGGCCACCGGCCCGCCGCCACGCCGCGCGGCCAGGAGATCGTTGGCCAGCTTGACCACCTGCGGCGTGGAACGGTAATCCCGGATCAGTTTCACCACATTGGCCTCAGGGTACTGGGCCTTGAATCCCAGCAGGTGTTTGGGCGAAGCGCCGGTAAACGAGTAGATCGTCTGGCTCGCATCGCCCACAACGCACAGCTCGTCCCGCCCGCCCAGCCACAGCTCCAGGAGGCGCTGCTGCAGCGGCGAAACGTCCTGGTACTCGTCCACCACAAAATGCCGGTACTGCTCACGAACGGTGGCCGCGACTTTCTGGTCCTCCTGCAGGATCCCCACCGTGATCAGGAGTACGTCCTCAAAATCAATGACGTTGCGGTCCGTCTTGACATCCTCATAGGACTGGAAGACCCGGGCGACGGCGGTGAGGTCGAACCCGCCGGGCGTTCCCCTGCCCTGTGCGTTCTCCAGGTAGTTGGCCGGGGTCAGCATGGAGACCTTGGCCCACTCAATTTCGGAGGCGAGGTCCCGGATGGACGCGCGGTCAGTGCTGAGCCGCAGGCGGCGGGACGCTTCGGCGATCATCTGGGCCTTGTGGTCCAGCAGGTTGGGCAGCGTGCCGCCGACCGCCTGCGGCCAGAAAAACTGCAGCTGCCGCAAGGCGGCGGCGTGGAAGGTGCGCGCCTGGACATTGCCCACGCCGAGATCCCGCAGCCTGCTGCGCATTTCCGCGGCGGCCCGGGCCGTGAACGTCACGGCGAGGAGCCGCTGGGGACTGTACACCCCTGAGTGCACGCCATACGCAATCCGGTGCGTAATGGCCCTGGTCTTGCCGGTGCCGGCACCGGCAAGGACGCACAGCGGCCCGTTCAGGGTGCTGGCGACCTCGCGCTGTTCAGCGTCAAGTCCCCCAAGGATTCGTTCCTCAAGGGACTCTGCACTGTCAAAATTCTCTGTGGTCACTTCTGCTGCTCTGTTGTCGCGACTGCCACGTGCTGGCGTCTGGCCAATGGTGATGCCTGTTCCGGGTGTCAGGTGTCCGTGCGGTCCATGATCCGGCCGCCATACCAGTGCTCAATCAGCGAGCGTGCAATGGACAGCCGGCTGGAGATGGTGATTTCGCCGGTGAGCACGGCATCCTGGAGTTCCTCCCGGCTGAACCAGCGCGCACGGGTTACCTCCACGCCGTCGGGCTTTGCCACGGCGTCTTCGGTGATGGCGGTAAATCCAAGCATAAGGGAGGCCGGGAAAGGCCATGACTGCGAGCCCAAGTACTGGCAGCCCGTGACCCGGACGCCCACTTCCTCGTGGATTTCCCTGACGACAGCCTGTTCCAGGGATTCGCCTGGTTCAACGAATCCGGCCAGCGTGGAGTAATTCTTCGCGTCAACCGGCCCGCCGCCACCGAGCAGCAGCCGTCCGTCCGGCCCCACCACCGTGACGATGATGGCCGGATCCGTCCGGGGGTAGTGTTCCGAGCTGTCCTGGGGGCAGCGGCGGACCCAGCCGCCGGCCTCCACGGCAGTGCGGGCCCCGCACCGGGGGCAATGCGTATGGCCGGCATGCCAGTTGGCGATGGCGCTGGCCTCGACGAACAACGCCGTATCAGTGGGGTTCAGGACGGCGGCGATGTCGCGGAAGCCGGCCCACTGCGCGCCGGCCGGGATTCCGGCAGTGCCGGGCTCGGCAGGTTCAGGAAGGACAACAAGGACCACTTCGGTGCCGGCGGCAAGATCCGAGCCGTCCAGCGCGGCGCCAAGATAGATGACCTGTTCCGGGGCTGAGCCACGGTCCCGCAGGTCAGCCAGCAACTGGGCGGCTGCGGGCAGCAGAAGCTGGTTGCCCTGCACCAGGGCCTGCCGCCCGGCAAGGACCACTGCCCGGGTGTGTTCGCTGTCCAGCAATTCCTCAACCATGCCTGGCCGGACCCGGTCTGCGGAGCCGCGGTCCACCGCGGCAGGGAGAACCGGCAGTACGGTATCGAACAGGTGGTTGGCCGGCAGCTGGGCTGCCTGCGGCTGGTAGGCCGGTATAGCGGACTCCGCATGACTCATGTGTCCACCGTACTGATTCGGACTGACAATTTACATTCGGCGGGGACATTCGGCAGGACAGGTGGTGTGGACGTCCGGACCGGGTGCGGAAGCCGACTTTTGCAGCATATCTGGAGACTCGCCGCCGCACATCGTTGTCTTGGACGCCACTCAATCTACCGTGGAACGGTGAGAAGAAAACCGATCGAACTGGCAGCCGTAGCAACCGCGGCAGTCCCCGGGCTGACCCCAACCGCCGTTAGCTCCGCTGCGGACGATCCCGCGGATTTTGACTCCGCGCTGCTGCTGGATTCCGAAGACAAACAGTGGCGGGTCAGGTCCCCGCGGCATGCGGAAGCAAGCGCCAGGCTCGAGACGGAGTTCCTCGTCCTCCGGGCATTCGTACCGGCCATCCGGGCCGAGCTGCCCTTCCTGATGCCCACGGTTGCCGGCAGCGTCCGGCTTGGTAACCTCAGCACCTTTGTGTACTCCCATCTGGCCGGGAGCACCCAAAGTGTGGAAGAACTCACCGCGGGTCCGGCCGCGCTCGCCCGGGAAATCGGGACAGCGCTCGCGGCCATCCATGATCTTCCGCACTCCCTGGTCAGCAATGCCGACCTGCCCAGCTACACGCCCAACGAATTCCGCCAGCGCCGGCTCAACGAGCTCGACCAGGCGGCCACAACCGGAAAAATCCCGGCGTCGCTGTTGCTCCGCTGGGAACATGCCCTTGAAGACGTCTCACTGTGGCGGTTCAACCCGTGCGTTGTCCACGGGGACCTCCATGAGGACAACCTGCTCGTGGAAAGCAGCCGCGTCACGGCCGTTACGGGCTGGACGGACCTGCGGATCGGGGATCCCGCCGACGACTTCGCCTGGCTGGTTGCCTCGAACGAACAGGATTTCGTGGACGCAGTTCTTGCCAGCTACACCGGCAGCCGCCGCGACTCCCCGGACCAGCACCTGCTCCGGCGAGCTGCCCTGTCTGCCGAGTTCGCGTTGGCGCAATACCTGGTCAAGGCCATCGCTGCCAGCGACGCGGGTATGGTTGCCGAAGCCGAAGGCATGCTGGAAACCCTCGCGGCCGACGTCGAAGAGCACGGCGGCCAGGCCATCAGTGTCGAGCCGCTGCCAGCCCCGGCTGCCCTGGCCGACGACGCCGCCCAGTCCCCCGCAGCCCAGTCCCACGCGGTGGGTGTGGCCGCTGCTCCGGCGGTGACCGTCGTCCCCGTGCCCGTCCCGTCGGTGGAGCCTGTTCCGGTGGTGCCCGCAGTGGAAGTCAGCCCTATCCCGGCTGAGCACCTCCCGGCCGACGAAGCACCGGCGGACGAAGACTCTGCAGACGAGTCACCGGCGGACAAGCCGTCAGTGCGCCCGTCCGCCGAGGACACGTCCACCGCGGCCATCAGCATCGTCGACGTCAGGAAGCACTGACACCCGGGAACGCTTCCTGAGGTCAGCCTGCGCTGACCTCAGGAAGCACTGACGTCGAGGGCGGTGGCCACGATCTGTTCAAGCTCCTCAGCGGAGCCCAGATCGTGCGGGCGCACGACTTGGTTGTCCGCAACGTAGAAGAAGGCGGCCCTGACGTCCTCCACTGCCACGCCCTTGAGCCGGGCCCAGGCCAGCCTGTACGCGGCGAGCTGCACCGATTTGGCCCGCAGCTGGGCGGCAGAGGGCCGGCGGCCGGTTTTCCAGTCCACGAGGTCCCACCTCCCGTCCGCGTCCTGGAAGACGGCGTCGATGCGCCCGCGCACCACGACGTCTCCCACCCGCGTTTCCACCGGAACTTCGACAAAAGCCGGTGACCTGTCGGCCCATTCCGAGGCTTTGAAGGTGGCCACCATGGTGTCGAGGTCGTAGGCGGCATCAATGTGGTCGTCGGATCCGGGGGCCTCGCCGAGATCCAGCATTCCGGCTGCGCCGAAGTACTCTTCAACCCAGGCGTGGAATGCCGTTCCCTTTCTCGCCAACATGCCGGGCTCACGCGGTACAGGCCTTCGCAGCCTGCCCACTACCCCCGCCGGGTCCTCTCCAAGATCCACCAGCGTGGACGCCGAGATGTGGCCGGGCAAATGAACGTCCTGCCCGGAGGCGCGCCTGGACCGCCGTTCCAGCAGCAAGGCAGCTTCCCTGGCCCAGCCCGCCGCAGTGCCCCGGATCCTTGGCCCGGACTCATTGGCGGATGCAGGCTCAAGGACCGGCACAGAGTCCTCGGGCTCCAACGCGGCCCGGACGCGTGCCGCGGCGCCCTCCATGGCCAGCCGCCTGCCGGGAACAACCCGCAGGCGCTCCCCGGTCCGCGCATCCACGGGACCTTCGAGGGGGTCATAGGGCCATCCGGCCACCTCCGTTTCGGTAGCCAACGGGCTCTTTTCAGGCAGGGAGGCTTCGTCCACTGACGCCGGGTGCACTATGGCGGGACAGATTTCCGCGGCGTCCACCGGGGCCGTGTTGGGGCCGGAGCCGACAAGCTGTTCCAGTTCAGCGAGGAAAGGTGACATCTCAGCACGGCCTGCCCTGGAGCCCACCCATGCCGCGCTGGAGACCCAGAGGACATGCTTTGCCCTGGTGTAGGCCACATATGCCAGGCGGCGTTCCTCGCCCTCACCATGGACCTGGACGGCTGATTTGAAGTCCTTCTCGGCGTCCAGCCAGCCCTTCTGGTCCGGCTGGTCGGTATCCCATTGGGGCAGGTCCGAACGGTCCCCCCGCAGCGGCCACGGCAGGGCCGCCGCGCCGCTGCTCCAGCGCGAGTCCTTGTTGCTGGGGAAGGCGCCGGCGTTGAGGCCCGGTACAAAGACGACGTCCCATTCCAGGCCCTTTGACGCATGGACGGTCAGCAGTTGCACAGCCTCGCGGTTGATATCCGACGGCGGAGCTTCGAGGCCGTTTTCCTCGGCCGCGGCAGCTTCCAGCCAGGCAAGGAAGGCGAGGATGTCCACTCGGTGCGAGGTCCGCAGGAAGCCGGCCGCCGCGTCCTGGAAGGCGTCCAGGTTTCGGCGGGCCTGGTGGATGCTGGTCCCCGGGCGTGCTGCCACTTCGATATCGAGCAACATGGCGCGTTCCACTTCGCCGAGCAGAGTGGTGAGGTCGTCCCCGAGGTAGCCGCGCAGCTGCCTGAGCTCCGCCGAAAGCCTGCCGAGGCGGTCGCGGGCCACTTCGGTCAGCGACCGACCGTGGGAAGAGGTCCAATCTTCGCGTGGCAGCCAGTCCAGCGCTTCAACCAGGCTGGCACCGTCCGTCAGGTCGCTTTCGATGACGGCCTCGTCGGACGCGTCAGCGGGCCCGTCCTCCGGCGTGGCCGCGCCTGCGGGGCGGCCACGCCGGCGTGCGAGGTGGCTGGACCAGTCTCGGAAGGCCATCAGGTCTGCCGGCCCGATCCGCCAACGGGCGCCGGCCAGGAGGCGCATCAGGGAGTCCGAGCGTCCGGGATCGGCAAGCACCCGGAGCGTGGCCACCAGATCAACGATTTCGGGAGTGTCGAGCAGTCCGCCGAGCCCCACGATTTCGTAGGCAATCCCCCGCGCCTCGAACTCCCGCCGGATGGTTTCCATCTGGGCCCGCCGCCGGCACAGGACAGCCAGTGCCGGCGGCACCGGTGTGCCGTCGGCCTCACGTTCAAAGTCCGTGACCCGGTACTTTATGACGTCCTCGGCAAGGGCGGCCGCTTCGTCGAGGTCTGTGCCGAAGCGGCCCAGTACCACCCGTCCCTCCACCGCGAAGGGACTGGGCTGCAGGGGCGGCACATTCGCCGCCGCCGTAGCCGTGCCCACCGGGATAGTGCCTTCCGCGGCGGTGCCCGCCGGGGTACTGCCTGCCGAGCTGCCCTCAGCGGCGCTGCCGGCAGTGGCCTTCTGCGCCTCGGCGCGCCCTAAGGCCTCTGACATGATGTTGGCGGCGGACAGGATGGCCCGGCCGTTGCGCCACGCCGTTGTGAGGTACGACGTAGGGGCCAGCGTGAAACGTCCCGGCCCGTCGTCCCCGTCCACGCGGACAGGGAATTCACGGACAAAGTGGAAGAGCTGACCTGCCGAAGCACCCCGGAAGCCGTATATCGACTGGTTGGGGTCCCCCACGGCGGTGACCGCGTGGCCCGCGCCGAAAAGCCGCGAAAACAGGACCAACTGCGCATACGACGTGTCCTGGAACTCGTCGAGGAGCACCACTTTGTAGCGCTGGCGTTCCATGTCCGCAGCAAGGGGGATTTCCGTGGCCACACGGGCCGCGAGTGCCACCAGGTCGCCGAAGTCCAATGCCCCGCGTGACTTCTTGGCGGCGGCGTAGCGGCCCACCATGTCAGCCACGCTTGCCCTGGTGCGCAGCATCGCGGCCAGTTCACCGGCTGCCTGGGGGGCGTTCTTGTTCGCCCCGGCCACGTAGGGACGTTCTTCAAACTCAGCGAGTCGCGCCAGAAGCCAGGCCTCGACGTCGGCCGGTTCCTGCAGGTGCTCTGCGCACTCCCCCGCCAGCTGCATGACTGCCTTGACCAGTGTGGACTTGGCTGCCTTGAAGTGGCTGTACTCGCCGTCGAACGCTTCCACTACTTCGCTGGCGAGCTGCCAGGCTTGGGCTCCGCCGAGCAGCACAACGTCGCGTTCCACGCCCAGCCGCAACCCGTAGTCAGAAACGATGCCACTCGCAAATGAGTGGTAGGTGGACACCTTGGGCTCCAGGGCGTCGCTGCTGAGTAGCCCCTCGGGGAACAGTTCGTGCTGAGTGTCCTGGGCAGCGACGCGCTGCAGTGCCGCCAGCTTGGACCGGATCCGCGTGGCCAGCTCGCCTGCTGCCTTCCTGGTGAAAGTTACGCCCAGGACTTCCTCAGGCCTGACCCAGCCGTTGGCAACGAGCCAGACGACGCGGTCGGCCATGGTGGCGGTCTTGCCGGAACCCGCCCCGGCGATCACCAGCCGGGGAGCCAAGGGTGAGGAAATGATGGCCGACTGTTCGGGGGTCGGCGTGTTCTTTTCACCCAACAGCATGGACAGCTGCTCCGGGCTGAACAGGGGCTCTGGAACCTGGGGCTGGCTCATTCGGTGACCTGCTTTCCGCGGACACAGAGTGGACAGACCTCAGGGAGCCTGCAGCCGTGCCCCCCATGGCTGCTCTTTGCCGGGTCATGCCTGGCTTCGAAGCTGCTGCCGGACATTACCGCGGCCGCATCGGTGACCATGTCCAGCGCCCAGTTATCCTGGGCCTCCAAGGGTTCCTGTTGCTGGACGCCGGGACTTTTGGTAGTTGTTCCGAGCTGCGCCAGTACTGCGCCGCCCGGCACGAGTGAGCCCGGCGCTGGTGAGTCCGGCACTGGTGCACCGGGTTCTGCTGCGCTGAATTCTGCTGCGCCAGGCAGTCCGTGTACGTCCGTGAAACCGCCGGCCAGGACCGCCGCCTGGTAGGCCCCCAGCTGCGGATGGCGGGACAGCTCTGCCTTGCCAGGCTGCCTTTTGCCCGTCTTGAGGTCCACAATGACCAGCCTTCCTTCGGCGTCGATCTCCAGCCGGTCAACCTGGCCGCGGAGCACGGCGGCGCGGGGAAGGTCGGTCCCGCCAGCCAAATCTCCGACGGACTCGGCATCGTCCTGCCCGGCGTCCGCCGGCGGAACATCGGGCAGCCGGACCTCAAAGTCCTGCTCGACGCCCAGCAGGCTCCGGCCCTCGCTCCGCATCACCAGGACGTACTGGGCGAGCTTGCGCACCATTGTTTCGGCACGCTGGAAGTCGAGTTTGCCTTCCCAGTTGTCCTTCATCCCCAGGGTTGGCCACCGGCGGATGAGTTCGGCGACGTATTCGCCCCCGGAGGCTTCCGGCAGGTCCTGCGCGATGGCGTGCACCAGGGTGCCCAGGCTCCGGGCGAAGTCCGTGGCGGCTTCTCCGCCGGCCGCCTGCATAAACCAGTCGAGCGGTGATTTCTGCACGGATTCCACCTTCGAGGGCGAGACGTAAACCGTCCCTCCGGGCGGGACAACCGGTTCCGATGTCGTCAAAGGGGGCAGGCCCCACCAGCTGTCCGGATGCGCTCCCGGGACCGCCGGTTCCGCGGCGGCAAGTCCGGCCAGGACCCTGGCGGCCTCGGCGGCTTCGGGCTCATACTTTCCATCCAGCTGCGCGTATTGCCGCAGCTCGGCCACCAGGGCACGCAGCGTCATGGGCCGTTCCACCGGCGTGAACCCCCTGCCCTCGGCGCCCGGCTCAAGCGGCGCCACATAGTCGAGGAAGGACGACGGCTGGTCGTCCTCAGACGAAACAGCGGTGCAGATCAGCATCTCGCAGGCCCTGGAAACGGCCGTGGAGAAGCTCCGGAGTTCGTCGTAGCGGATTTCCCGCAGCCGGCTCAGCGGGTCCAGCTGCAATGCATAGCTGACCCCATGCTCGACGGCGTCAGCGTACAGGCTGCTGCCCAGCAGCTCACCGCGGAGCCGGGTATTGGGCCAGACGCCTTCCTGCAGCCCCGCCACAATCACCACCGGCCACTCCCGCCCGGCAGCACTGGCCGGGGTCATCAGCTCGACGGCGTCGTCCACCTGGGCCCGCGCGGCCAGGGTATCCATCGGCAGCTCCTGGTTCAGGAGGTACTCGAGGAACTGCTCCGGCCCGGCGCCCGGCATCTGGTCCACGTAGCGCTCGGCTGTATGGAAGAGCGCCATCATGGCATCAAGGTCCCGGTCGGCGCGGGCTCCGTGGGAACCGCCGATGAGGGCGGATTCGGTCCACGCATTGGCCAGTCCGGTGGAATGCCACAGGGCCCAGAGCACGGTCTCGGCATTGGCGCCGGGCGCGGCGGCGGCGCTCCGCCCTGCCTGGATCATGCGTGCGGTCCGGCGCGCGGAACGGCCTTCCAGGCCCAGCGTCCCCAGGGCGCCGGATTCCGATAATGCTTCAACCAGCAGGGCGTCGCTGGTCCGTCCGCCGCCGCCCAGCAGCTCTTCCCGCCTGAGCGACTGGCGTAGCCGGCGCAGTTCAATGGACGTAGCGCCCCCGATGCGCGACGTCAGCAGGGCGACGGCGGCTTCCGGAGTCAGCAGTTCAGGATCCAGCGCAATGGCGTAGGCGTCCAACAGCGGGCGTACGGCCACTTCATCTCGGACCGCGGACTCGGCTACCGGAACGCGCACCGGGATCCCCTGGCCCGTGAGGTAGCGCTGCAGCTCACTGAGCTGTCCGCCGTTTCGTACAATCACGGCGATCTCTGCCAGGTCGCGGCCATGGTTGACGTGCTGGTCCAGGATGCGCTGCGCAACGTACCGCAGTTCGTGGACCGGGGACGGCACCAGGTGTGCTTCCACCGTGCCGGCGGGCTGAGTTTGGGGTTCGACGACGGCGTTGGGCCCGTGCGCGGTTCCGGCCAGGGGTTCGGGCTGCTCGAGCCGTCTGGCAAGCTGGCCGCCCGCACGCTGCGAGATCCTGCCCGCGACGCCGAGCCAGGCCGCCGCGATGGCGGGGGCGTGCCGATGGGTGTGCCACAGCGGCCGCTCGACGACCCCGGCGTCCGCAGAAAGCAGGCGCGGCAGCTCCGCGACCAAGTCGGGCCTGGCCCCGCGGAAGCCCTGCACAACGGTGTCCGGGGAGTAGGCGACATAGCAGTCCTTGCCGGCGGCGATATCGGCGAGCAGTTCGAACACGGCAGGGTTCGCCTCCTGCACATCGTCCACCAGCACCAGCTGGAGGCGGTCCCGTTCCGCGGCCAGGAAGTCAGGCGTGTCCTGGAAGATCTGCCGGGCCGTAGTGATGATGCCGGCGGGGTCGAAGGCCTCGGGCATTCGCATATCCAGGACATCCCGGTACTCGGTGTACAGCGCCGCGGCGGCGATCCAATCGGGCCGACCGCACTGGTGGCCCAGCTCCTCCAGGTCGCCGGCGGTCCGGCCGGATTCGATGATCCGGTCGAAGAGTTGGCGTACCTCGTGCCGAAAACCCCGCGTCTCCAGTGCCGCTTCCAGGTCGGCAGGCCACGGAAGTTCCAAGCCCGGCATCCGGTGGCCCTCCAGGAGTTCGCGGATGATGAGGTCCTGTTCCGGGCCTGACAGGAGGCGCGGCGCGCGGGGAAGCGGAAGGATTCCCTCAGCCTTGGCCCGGCGGATCAGGTCAAACGCATAGGCTGCCCAGGTCCGGGCCGGTGTGGTGCTCAGGCTCCTGTCCAGCCGTGCGGTGAAGCGGTCGCGGAGTGAGTCGGCGGCGAGGCGTCCGGGTGCCAGGATGAGGATCCGCTCGGGGTCCACGCCGTCCTGCAGGGCCCCACGGACGGCGGCTTCGATCAGGACCGTTGATTTTCCGGTTCCGGGTGCGCCGGGAACCAGGACAGGCCCCGAGCCGTGGGGCACGTCGACGGCGTCGCGCTGGTCCGCAGACAACGCCGGCACGTCCGCGTGCAGCTGCCGCGGCGGGAGAAGCCGGAGGCCCGTTCCGCCGGATCGTCCGGCCGCGGACGCGGGCCTCGCTGACGTGCGTGCGGACTCGGCGGTATCAACATCGGGGATTGTTACGGTCACACAGACATTTCATCATCAGCCACCGACAATCTATGCAGCCGCCGCTCCAGCTGCTCCGCAATAGCGTCAATCCGGTCGAAGTCATCCTCGCCCGGGGCCCAGCGTACTGCCATCAGGTCTACCCGCCATTTGCCTTCGCCGGTACGCAGGAAGGCATCGTGGTTGCCGAGCAGCGGCGTCCCCTCCTGCAGGTAGTGGCGGAGGGCTTCGGCCTCGTGGCCTTCCGGACCCTGGCCGCTTGCCTTCAGGATGCGCCACCACGCGACGTCGCTGCCGTAGTGGCTCATGGCGTGGCCCACCTGCCGCGGACCGCCGGATCCCAGCAGCTCGGCCACATCGCCGTAGGCCAGTGCGGTGCCGGGTGGAACCAGCTCGACCAGCGCGAGCACCGCCTCAATGTACTCAGTCCGCATACATCAAGGTTAGCGGCAGTGGCGCTGCACGATCCTGTCGGTGCTGGCCGGTAGCGTTGAAGCATGACCACCTGGAACACCCTTCCCCGCGCAGCCTTCGATCTCGAAACCACCGGACGGAATTCGCGTGCCGCGCGCATCGTCACGGCGTCGGTCACCGTGGTGGACCACAAGGGGGACGTGATCACCGAACACGAATGGCTGGCCGATCCCGGCGTCGAAATCCCTACCGAGGCCAGCGATATCCACGGCATCACCACGGAGCAGGCCCGGCGTGAGGGACGGCCTGTCCATGAAGTCACCGCGGAGCTCGCCACTGTCCTGCAGGACCTGTTCGACGCCGGCATTCCGGTCATTGCCTTCAATGCCAGCTACGATTTCACCGTCCTGGCCGCTGAGTCCGCCCGCTACGGCGTCCGGCAGTTGAGCCGGTTCCCTGTCCTGGACCCGTTCATCATGAACAAGCAGGTGGACCGGTACCGCAAGGGAAAGCGCACGTTGACGGCGTTGTGTGAGGAATACGGCATCACGCTGGACAACGCCCATACGTCGGCCGCGGATGCTTTGGCCACGCTCCGGATGCTGGATGCGATGGCCATCAAGTTTCCCAAGCTCAAGATGCCGGCCAGCCAGCTTCACGAACTGCAAAAGGACTGGGCTGTCAGCCAAGCTGCGGACTTCCAGAACTACCTGCGCAAGACCAAGCCCGCCGCCGTGATCGAAGGGGAATGGCCCGTCCTTCCACCGGAAGACGCCAGCGGTGACTTCTAGTTGAGAGCTAACTCACATTTAGCCCGGAACCGCTGACTGCGGCTGCCGGAACCCGTAGATTCGGCCGCGCGGGAAGCTTTCATTCATCAGATGTTCAGGAAGAGTCAACTGCAGCCACTAATTCGGCAAGAGGCGCATTGAAGCAAGGTCTTATTCGTCCGAAGGCGCTGAAAGCCGGAAATGAGATGATTAAGTTCAGCGGTAATCCCGCCCCGGCCGGCCGGCATTTGGGAGCAAGGCGCCAGGCGCCTGACGCGCAGCCTTCGGCCCGGTTGATCTTATGACTCTGATGAAAGTGACTTTCTCATGAAGACCAAAGCCATGAAGTGGCTGACCAGCGTTCCGGTCGCGGTTGCGCTGGCTGTCTCGCTGGCCGCCTGCGGTAGCGGGACTGCCCAGCCGAGCGGCACGCCCACCGATGCCCTCGCCGGCAGTGACCAGCAGACGCTGGACAAGTACACCACCGCCGACGTCACGCCGTTGGACCAGATCGACAAGACCAAGCTGGGCCTCAACACCGAAGGCAAGCTTGAAGTTGGCACGCTCTCCGACGCCCCGCCGAATATCTTCATCGACCCCGCCGGCAAGTTCACCGGCTACGACAACGAGCTCCTGCGCGCCGTTGCCGGCAAGCTTGGCCTCGAGGTCGAGTTCGTAGCCACCGACTTCTCGGCGCTGCTCTCCCAGGTACAGACTAAGCAGTTCGATGTGGGATCGTCCTCGATTTCCACCACAGACGCCCGCCGCGCCAACGTGGGCTTCACCAACGGCTACGACTTCGGCTTTATGGCTGTCGTTGCCAAGACCGACAGCGACGTCAAGGGCTTCGCAGACCTGGATGCCAATGTCCGCATCGGCGTTGTCCAGGGCACGGTCCAGGACGACTACGCCACCAACACCCTGAAGCTCGAGCCGGTCCGTTTCCCGGACTACGCCACCGTGTACGCCAACGTGCGCAACGGCCAGATCGATGCCTGGGTGGCACCCTCGCAGCAGGCCACCGGCCAGGTGAAGGACGGCGACGGAACTGTCATCGCCGAGTCTGTTGTGAACACCCAGAACTTCACCGCTTACGCCGTGAACAAGGACAACAAGGCCCTGATCGACGCTTTGAACTCCGGCCTTGATGCCGTAATTGCTGACGGCACCTGGTCCAAGCTGACCAAGGAATGGTACCCGGACCGCGAGACCCCCGCCGACTGGAAGCCGGGAAGCAAAGCTGCTCCGGCTCCCCAGAGCTGATCTGGACTTAACCGCTTATGGATCTCCTGGACCAGCTGGGTGAAACCTTCCTCAACTGGGAGGAAATGGCGAAAGTCGTTCCTTCCTTTCTCACGGTGGGCTTGCCCAACACCCTGATCCTGGCCTTGGCCTCGGGCATCCTCGGCTCCTTGCTGGGGCTACTGCTCGCGCTGATGGGCATTTCCCGGAATCCCGTCGCCCGCTGGGCAGCTCGGATCTACACCGACCTGTTCCGCGGCCTGCCCGCCATTTTGGTCATCCTGGTGATCGGTATTGGGCTCAGCCCCATCGCTCGGGAACTCACCGGTAACCGGAACCCCTATCCGCTCGGGATCCTGGCTCTGACGTTGATCGCCGGCGCCTACATCGGCGAGATCTTCCGTTCCGGAATCCAGAGCGTGGAGAAGGGCCAGTTGGAGGCCTCGCGCGCTTTGGGGTTCAGCTACGGCAAGTCCATGCGCCTGGTGGTGGTGCCACAGGGCATCCGCCGCGTGCTGCCTGCCTTGGTGAACCAGTTCATCTCGCTGCTGAAGGATTCCTCCCTGGTGTTTGTGCTGGGCCTGGCAGCCTCCGACCGCGAGATTTTCCGGATCGGTAACGATGCCATGGCCAACACTGGGAACCTTTCGCCGCTGGTGGCCGCCGGCGTTCTGTATCTGATCCTGACCGTGCCGCTGACACACTTCGTGAACTTCATCGACAACCGGCTCCGTACTGGCCGGCCGGAGAAGAAGGAACCGGACGAGCTGGCGGCACCTATCGGCAAGGGGGCACAGGCATGACGGAGTTTACTTCCGGCACCCTGACCGGCAAGAACCTGCACCTTTCGTTCGGGCATAACCATGTGCTCCGCGGCATCGCCCTCCACGTGGAGAAGGGCACTACGGCTTCGGTCATCGGCCCGTCTGGCTCTGGAAAGTCGACGCTCCTGCGCGTCATGAACCGGCTGATCGAACCGGACCAGGGCGACATCCTGCTGGATGGTCGGTCGGTCCTGAAGGACAACCCGGACGAGCTGCGCCAGCGGATCGGCATGGTGTTCCAGCAGTTCAACCTGTTCCCGCACAAGACGGTGTTGGACAACGTCTCGCTCGCGCTGCGAAAGCTCCGGAAGCTCTCCAAGGACGAGGCGCGCGCCGAGGCCCTGGAGCAGCTGGACCTGGTGGGCCTCAAGCACAAAGCCGATGCCCGCCCGGCCAACCTCTCCGGCGGCCAGCAGCAGCGCGTTGCAATCGCCCGTGCGTTGGCCATGAAGCCTGAGGTGATGTTCTTTGACGAGGCCACCTCCGCCCTCGACCCCGAGCTCGTTAAGGGCGTCCTGGCGCTGATGACCGACCTCGCCAAGGGCGGCATGACCATGGTGGTGGTGACCCACGAGATGGGCTTCTCCCGCAACGTCTCGGACACTGTCACGTTTATGGACGCCGGCGTGGTGGTCGAATCGGGTCCGCCCGAGCAGATCTTCACGGCGCCCGCAACTGACCGCCTGAAGGGCTTCCTTTCGGACGTGCTGTAGACGCGCCAACAGGAAATCCCCGTCTCCCGGACATTTCCCCCACGCTTTGTGCGGGGATTTGTCCGGGAGACGGGGATTTTCTTGCTTCAGCCGTTGCGGGCGCCGGTCAACGGCCGACGGCGGCGCTAGGCCTTCGCGGCAGCTGCAGCCTTCGCGGCGGCCGGGAGGGCGTCAAAGATTCGGTTCATCGCGGCGTCGTCGTGGGCGGCCGAGAGGAACCAGGCCTCGAAGACCGACGGCGGCAGGTAAACGCCGGTTTCCAGCATGGAGTGGAAGAACGGCGCGTACCGGAAGGTTTCCTGGGCCTGGGCGTCAGCGTAGTTGTGGACGCCGTTGGCGGACGTGCCGAATGCCACGGAGAAGAGGTTTCCGGCGAACTGGACGGAGTGGTCCACACCGGCACTGTCCAGGGCAGCGGACAGCGCCGAGGAGAGTTCCAGCGAGCGGGCGTCCACAAAGGAGTACACGTCGCGGGTGGCGTGCGTCAGCGTGGCTACGCCGGCTGCCATGGCCACGGGGTTCCCGGAGAGTGTCCCTGCCTGGTACACCGGGCCGAGGGGTGCAAGGTAGTCCATAACGTCCGCACGCCCGCCGAGGGCCGCCGTCGGCATTCCGCCGCCGATGACCTTGCCGAACGTGAGCAGGTCGGGGGTCCACGGCTCCGTCGCGTCAGCAGCACCGCCGGTGAGTCCCCAGTAGCCGGAGTAGCCGGTGCGGAAGCCGGTGAGCACTTCGTCCAGGATCAGCAGGGCGCCGTGCTCGCGGGTGATGCGGGACAGGCCCAGGTTGAAGCCCTCCCTCGGAGTCACCACGCCCATGTTGGCGGGGGCGGCTTCGGTGATGACGGCGGCGATGTTCGGCCCGTGCGCAGCAAAGGCGGCTTCGACGGCGGCGAGGTCGTTGTAGGGCAGGACCAGCGTTTCGGCGGCAGTGGCTGCGGTGACGCCGGCCGAGCCCGGCAGCGCCAGGGTTGCAACACCCGATCCTGCAGCGGCGAGCAGCCCGTCCAGGTGGCCGTGGTAGCAGCCAGCGAACTTGATGATGAGGTTCCGGCCGGTGAAGCCGCGGGCCAGCCGGACGGCCGTCATGGTGGCCTCGGTGCCGGTGGAGACCATACGCACGCGTTCGGCGGCCGGCACGCGCTCCTGGACGATGGCGGCCAGGTTGGCCTCGTCCGGGGTGGACGCGCCGAAGGACAGGCCTCGGTCCACCGCCGCGTGGACCGCCTCCAGTACGGCCGGATGGGCGTGCCCCAGAAGGGCCGGGCCCCAGGAGCAGACCAGGTCGACGTACTCTTTGCCGTCGGCATCGGTCAGGTATGGGCCCTGGGCCGACACCATAAACCGCGGGGTACCGCCCACCGAGCCGAAGGCACGGACGGGTGAGTTGACGCCACCGGGCATCAGGGTCTGGGCACGGGCGAAGAGGTCTTCGGAACGAGTCATGCCCCTATTCTTCCATCACGTGCGGTGGCATCCGGCGCCACGCCATGGTGCGGGCGCCGGATACAGTAGCTGCCGGATCAAGAGGCCGCCTGACTCAGCGGTCCGCGAGCATGTCCGCAAGCTTGTCCGCAACGCGTGGCGCCACCTTGGAACCGAACAGTTCGATGGAGCGCAGCATCTGCTCGTGGGGCAGCGTGCCGCTGCTGTACTTCATCTCGAAGCGGTCCGCACCGAGGGTGCCCTTGAGCCGGGCGATCTTCGCCGCCACGGTCTCCGGGGAACCAACGAACAGGGCGCCGTCCTCGTCGGCCGCGGCTTCGTATTCGCCGCGCCCGGCCGGTCCCCAGCCGCGTTCCGCGCCGATCTTGTTCCGCGTGGCGAGCCAGTGCGGGTAGTACTCCTCGAGGGCCTGCTCGTCAGTTTCGGCCACGTAGCCGGGCGAATGCACGGAGAGTGCCTGCGGTTCCTTACCGGCTTCGGCCAGCGTGCGCCGGTACAGATCGGCATACGGGCGGAAACGCTCGGGCTCGCCGCCGATGATCGCCAGGACCATGGGGTACCCGTAGGTGGCCGTGCGGACTACGGACTGGGGTGAGCCGCCCACTCCGATCCAGGTGGGAAGCAGGCGGCCTTCCACGTGCGGATAGACCATCTGGCCCCGAAGCGACGCCCGGGTGCGGCCGTCCCAGTTCACCGGGTTCTGGGAGCGGACGCGGTCATAGATGTCCAGCTTCTCCTCGAACAGCGCGTCGTAGTCGCCCAGGTCGTAGCCAAAGAGCGGGAAGGACTCGGTGAACGAACCCCTGCCCAGGATCACTTCGGCGCGGCCGTTGGAGACGGCGTCGAGTGTGGCGAAGCGCTGGAAGACGCGGATGGGATCGTCCGAGCTCAGGACCGTGACGGCACTGCCGAGCCGGATGTTTTCCGTGGCCGTGGCGATGGCTGCGAGCACCACGTCCGGCGCACTGACGGCGAAGTCCCTGCGGTGGTGCTCCCCCACGCCGAAGGAGTGCAGTCCGACGGCGTCGGCCACCTTGGCCTGTTCCACCACCTGGCGCAGCACCTCCGCGTGGTGCTTGGGTGCGCCGTCGGCAGCCAGGTCGACGTCGCCGAAGGTACTGACGCCCAATAGGATGGTGTCCGCGGGGACAGGGGCAGTGGGGTTGCCCGGGGTGGACGGAGTGGTTACGGAAGGCTCGCTGTTTTCATGCATACGCATACAAACCACCGAGCATCCGGAAACATTCCCTGCCGCGTCAGGATTCCTTGAGCCAGCCTGCTACTTCGGAGGCCCAGTAAGTCAGCACGGTGTTGGCGCCGGCCCGCTTGATGCCGAGGATGGATTCCGTGATGGCACCCCGCCGGTCAATCCAGCCGTTGGCGGCGGCGGCCTCGATCATCGCGTATTCACCCGAGATCTGGTAGGCCGAGACGGGCACGGGACTCATGGCGGCGACGTCGGCCAGGATATCCAGGTAGCTCATGGCCGGCTTCACCATCACCATGTCTGCGCCTTCCTCAAGATCCAGCTCCACCTCAAGGAGGGCTTCGCGGCGGTTGGCGGCGTCCATCTGATAGGTGCGGCGGTCGCCCTTGAGCTGCGAATCCACGGCTTCCCGGAAGGGACCGTAGAAGGCGGAGGCGTACTTGGCAGCGTAGGCCAGGATGACGGTGTTTTTGTGGCCGGATTCCTCAAGGGCCTGGCGGATCACGGCGATCTGGCCGTCCATCATGCCGGAGGGCCCCAGCACATGGGCGCCCGCGTCAGCCTGGGCCACGGCCATCTGGCCGTAGATCTCCAGCGTGGCGTCGTTGTCCACATAGCCATCGGCGTCCAGGACGCCGCAGTGGCCGTGGTCGGTGAATTCGTCCAGGCAGACATCGCCCATGATGACCAGGTCGTCGCCCACCTCGGCGCGGACGTCGCGGATGGCTTTATTGAGCACGCCGTCCGGGTCCAGGGAGGCGGTGCCGCGGGCATCGCGCACGGCGGGCACGCCAAAGAGCATGATGCCGCCGACGCCCAGTTCCACGGCTTCCGCGGCGGCGCGCTTTAGCGAGTCGGTGGTGTGCTGGACGACGCCGGGCATGGAGGTGATGGGCGACGGTTCGCTGAGGCCTTCGCGGATGAACGCGGGCAGGATCAGGTCGGCAGGCGCCAGGCGGTATTCGGCGGTGAGCCGGCGCATGGCGGGCGTGGTGCGGAGGCGGCGCGGGCGGTGGTTCGGAAAGCTCATCGGGTGTTCCCTTCGTTGGCAAATACGGTGCCCAGCGCGGCCACTATGCCGTCCGGGGTGGGGACTTGGGCGGTGGCGGCCACCGGGATGCCAAGGGCGGCAGCTTCTGCCGCCGTCGGGCGTCCGATGGCGATGAAACGGCAGCGGCCCAGCGGCAGGAGGGTCGCTGCAATGCGCCGCGCGGCGCTTGGCGAGGCGGCCACGACGGCGTCGAGCGTCCCGGCGTCGAGCTCCCTGCGGGTCTGCGACTGACTGAGCTCACGGGGAGCGAAAGCGTGGGAGATTCCGACGGCGGACGGCAGTTCCGCCTCCAGGCGGAGTTCTTGCCGGGCCGGGTAGTCCACGGTGTGGTAGGCCACAACTGCGGTGACGTCGGCACCCTTGGCTGCCAGGCCATCGCGCAGTTCAGGGGCCGCGATGTCGGCCTGTGGCAGCAGCACGCGCGCCGGCGCGGCGGTCCACAGTTCCACGAGCCCTTCGGCGGACTGGATATCCACCGGGGCCAGCGCCACAGGAATGCCCGCGGCCTCGAGGATCCGCCGGGAGGACGGTCCGATGGTGGCCACCCTCGTTCCCGCCGGCACCAGTCCGGCCGGCGTGGTGCCGCGCTCAACCGCTTTTTCCACGAGCACACGCACCGCGGTGATGCTGCTGACCACCAGCCAGTCGAAGCCCCCGGCCACCAGATCATCCAGCGCGGCATCGAGAGCCGACAGGTCCGCGGCCCGTTCAAAGTCGATGAGCGGCAAAAGCAACGGTTCGGCCCCCAGACCGCCGAGCAGCGCGGCCAGCGGCCCGGCACGGTCGGCGCTACGGGTGATCAGGACGCGACGGCCACCCAGAGCGCCCGCCAGGTCATCAGGAGGCTGCAAGGTCCGCGATCTCCGCGGCGCCGGCAGCCAGCAGGAGCTCGGCCACCTCGATGCCGAGCAGCGTGGCACCAACCTCGGTGAGACCGTCGGTTGCCTTCTTTTCGCGCACAGTCTTGGTGCCGTCCACGGCGCACACCGCCGCCTCGAGGTACAGCATGCTGCCCTTGCGGTACGCGAAGGCACCCACGGGGGCGGCGCAGCCGGCCTCGAGGCGGGCCAGCACGGCACGCTCGGCGGTCACGGCGAGGCGGGTGTCCTCATCGTTGAGCGCGGCCAGGGCCTGCGCCAAAACACTCTGCGACCCCTCGGTGGAACCTGCCTTGCGCGGGGCGTCAGCCGTCCGGCATTCGATGGCCAGCGAACCCTGTCCGGGCGCCGGCAGCATCACGTCCATCTCGAAAAATTCGCTGACGGCGTCCAGGCGGCCGATGCGTTCCAGGCCTGCGGCGGCCAGTACGACGGCGTCCAGGTCACCCGGTGCGCCGGCGGCGTTTCCGGGCAGGCCGGGCACGCGGCCCAGACGGGTATCCACATTGCCGCGGATGTCCTGCACTTCCAGGTCAGGGCGGGCGGCACGCAACTGGGCAGCTCGGCGCGGAGAGCCGGTGCCCACCTTGGCGCCTTGAGGCAGATCAGCCAGCTTTAGGCCGTCGCGGGCGCACAGGACGTCCCGCACGTCCGCACGCTTGGGCGTTGCGGCGATGGTGAGGCCCGGCGCGGCGCCCGTGGGAAGGTCCTTGAGTGAGTGCACAGCGACATCGCAGGTGTCCTGCAGGAGGGCATCGCGCAGGGCGGCGACAAACACCCCGGTGCCGCCCATCTGGGACAGGGACCCTGTCCTGACGTCGCCCTCGGTGGTGATGTGCACCAGCTCCACGGGGAAGCCTCCGACGGCGGCCAGCTGGTCCGCCGTCTGCTGGGTCTGGGTCAGGGCGAGCTTGCTGGCCCTGGTTCCGATCCGTACGGTCACGGGGTTCCTTCTCTCCCGGGAGCGCCCGCAGATGCGCCCGGGTATGCGTCGTGTCCGGTGCCGACGGTGGTGTCGGCTCCGGCGATGGTGGGCTTTTCGCCGCGGAAGTTCGCGCAGCATCCCGGCCGGCAGACGTCGTACCAGGGGCCCAGTCCGGTCACGGCGGGCCGGTCGCTGATGTTGTTGGCGAGCGTCCGTTCGGAGATGAGGTCCACCAGGCCGTTCACAAACTTCCGGTGGTTGCCGGGGGTGGGTACACGCGTGGCAGCCAGGCCGAGGTTACGGCTGGTTTCCAGAGCTTCGGTGTCCAGGTCCCAGACAACTTCCATGTGGTCGCTGACAAAGCCCAGCGGGACGATGACGACGCCTTTGATGCCCTGGCCAGCCAGGTCGGCGATGGCGTCGTTGATGTCCGGTTCCAGCCAGGGCACGTGCGGCGCGCCCGAGCGGGATTGGTAGACGAGCGACCAGGGTGCGGTCAGGCCTGACTCGGCCTGCACTCGGCTGATGACTGCGGCGCCGGTGGCCAGGTGCTGGGCCACGTAGGCGGAACCTTCGTCGAACTCGCGCGGTTCGTCCGCAGACCGTCCGGCGGCCTCGGCATCCCGGGTGGGGATGGAGTGGGTGGCAAAAAGGATGTGCACGGGGGCGTCCGGTGTTCCCGCGGCCGCAAGCTGCGCCCGCACGTCCGCCAGCCCGGCTGCGGTGCCTTCGATGAAGGGCTCCACAAAGCCGGGGTGGTCGAAGTACTGGCGGACCTTGTCCACCTCAAGCCGGCCGTCCAGTCCTGTCTCCGTCAGGGCGATGCCGATGTCCTCGCGGTACTGGCGGCAACTGGAGTAACAGGAGTAGGCACTTGTGGTGACCATCAGCAGTTTGCGGTGGCCGGCGTCGTACGCGTCCTGCAGGGTCTGCGGAATGTAGGGGTCCCAGTTGCGGTTGCCCCACAGCACGGGAAGCTCAATGCCGCGGGCGCTGAGCTCCGCTTCCAGGGCTGCCTTGAGCTCGCGGTTTTGCTGGTTGATGGGGCTGATGCCGCCATTTGCCCGGTAGTGCCGGGAAACCTCTTCCAGCCGCTCGTCCGGGATGCCGCGGCCGCGGGTGACATTGCGTAGGAACGGGATGACGTCGTCCTGGCCTTCGGGCCCGCCAAAGGAGGCCAGCAGGACGCCGTCATAGTTTTTGGGCGCCATCCGGCCGGCTTCGGTGACCGGGTTGATTCCGGTGAGCACGGCGCCCGCCGCAGGATCGGGCTGGGTCATGCGAGGACCTCAGCGACCTCGGCTGCGGTGATGCGGCGGCCGGTGTAGAACGGGATTTCCTCCCGTACGTGGTTGCGTGCTTCGGTGGCGCGGAGGTGGCGCATGAGGTCCACGAGGTCCACCAGTTCTGGGGCTTCCAGTCCCAGGATCCATTCCCAGTCTCCCAGGGCGAAGGAGGATACCGTGTTGGAGATGACCTGCGGGAACTCCCGGCCCAGCATACCGTGGTCGCGCAGCATCTTGCCGCGTTCTTCCTCGGGCAGGATGTACCACTCATAGGAGCGCACGAACGGGTAGACGCAGAGCCATTCGGCCGGGGCCACACCGCGTGAGTAAGCGGGGGTGTGGTTCTTGGCGAACTCGGCTTCCCGGTGCACGCCCATGGCGGACCAGACAATCTCGGTTCCGGCGAAAAGCGTGCTGCGGCGGATGTCGCGGATGGCCTGCTGCAGCGCTTCGGGCTTCGGGCCGTGGAGCCACACCATGATGTCGGCGTCGGCGCGCATCGCGGAGACGTCGTAGCTGCCGCGGTGCGTCACGCCGGCCTCGGCCAGGCGGACCAACAGGGCATCGAAATCGGCGGCAGCATCAGCGCTGCGCACCAGTTCCTCGGACCGCTTGAAAACAGTCCAGAGAGTGAAGAACTGCTCGGCTGATTCTTCGGTTTTAGTGACAGATTCGGCAGAAGTGTGGCTCATGGTTACCAGTTTGCCCCTTCCCTACCGCCAAGTCGAAACCAGCGACTTCTACAAGACGTAGAAGTGCTCAATGTCACACGTTCGGCGAAGCGTGGGTTGTGAGCCAATCCGGCACTGAGGTCAGATCTGGCGGATCCGGGCAAAAAGGAGGCCAGCGGCTCCGGCGGACCCCACCAGTCCCACACCAAGCCAGACCTTCGCGGGTTCGGCGGCCGCGGCTGCTGCCGTGGCGGACGCCATGTTGTCCCGGCTGGCAGGCGCGTTTCCGTGGCGCCCCGGTCCCGAAACAGGCGTGGCGTTGGTGCTGTGGGTGTCCGTGGGCTGGTCCGCAGCAGGATCGGCTTCCTGTCCGGCATCCTGCGTCGCGTCTGAGGGGGCACCTGGCTGGCCGTTCGGCTGCGTGCCTGCCGCTGAACCTGCGGTATCCGGGGACGTGCTGAGCGGCGCCGGGGCGCTCGACGGCGGGACGGCACCTTGGGGAGCTGTGCCCTGCGGAGTGGTGCCCTGCGGCGCTGGGCTGGCAGATGTCGACGGAGCGGACGACGTCGGCGCCGTGGACGTGGGGGCCGTGGACGTGGGGGCCGGAGACGGTGTGACCGTCGGAGTGGAAGAGCCTGAAGGCGCGGGAGTCGGTTCGGGCGAGGCTTTGGTCTGTCCGCCGGAACCGCCCAGGAGGCCATTCAGCAGGCCGCTGACCCCGGCGAGGTCCCCGTCGGCCGCAACCGCGGCCGACTCTGTGGGTTCGGCGCTGCCGTCAGCCGCCTGCGACGCTGGAACGCCGGCGGACAGGACCAGTACCGCTCCGACGGCAGCCGCTGCAGCGCCACGCCGGAGTCCCCCATGGATACTGGTCCGGGAAAGGGAAGATTCGGACCTGTAAATAACCATAGTTATCGACCCTAGCCACATGAGGGCCTGGATTGAAAACCGGAAACTGCACCCCGGAGTGGTCCTTTCAAGGCCCATATTCCACTGAGCAGGAGCGATGGTCAGCTGAGCAGGCTTCGAATTTCTTTTCGGGTATCGGCCACCACGGCGGCGAGTCCGTTGCCGGCCACCCATCCGCCCACAATGCCGAGGCCGGCCTCTGCCGCGCAGAGCTTCCTTACCTCGGCCACCCGGGCTTTGTGTCCCACGGCCGCGAACGGCAGGGCCCCTTGCCACCTGACAACATCCCAGCCGACGACGTCCGTCCCCTGCACCGGGACGTCCAGCAGCGCCGAAGCGTCGCGCAAGGCAGCAGCCAGTAATTCCGCGTCGAGGGCAGGGGCGGAGCCGCCGCTTTCTGGGGTCGCGGGTTCCGCGGCTTCCAGGCGGCCGTAGGAGAGCCGCAGCACGTGGGTCCCTGGACCTGCCGCAGCGGCCAGCCAATCCCACTTCGCGGTGGCATGCGTGAGGGCTTTTGCCTGGATACCCGGCGTCTGGGGGGCCACCAGGATCCCGGTGCCCCGCGGCCTGCGGTCCAGTTCGGGCAGGTCCACTACTACGGTGACGAGCCGGACATCCGGACCGCTTTCGGGGCTCCTGCCGGCCAGGGCGGGCACGGCCGCCTGAAGCAGCCCCACTGCGGCCGGGCCGGGCAGCGCCACCACCAGCAGGCCGCCGTCGTACGCTGCGTCACCGGCGGTGACGCGCCACCCGTCCGGCGTCCGTTCGACGGCGTCCGCGGCTGTTCCACTCATCAGGGTGACACCGCGGCCGCGGAGATCGCTGAGCAGGGCCGAAACCAGGGTGTGCATCCCGCCGTCGAGGCCGGCGACGGCGGAACCCGCCTTCGCGAGGAACGGCTGGGTGGAGCCGCGCCGCTGGGCGGCCACCGCGGCCGCGAGGGAACCGTGCTCTCGGATTCCGGCCCGGAGGCCGGGGGCCACCATGTCCACGTCCAGGAGTCCGGGGTCCGCGGAGTGCACGCCGCCAACCACCGGGGCTACGAGGCGCTCCAACACGCGGCGGCCCATCCGGGCACGCACCAGCGCCGCGACGCTGGTGACGTCCGCCGACGCACCGAGTGAGGCTGGCAGGTATTTATCAAAGGACGCCCGCAGGGAGCCTACAAACCCCAACGACCGCCTGACCTCCGGGTCCCAGGGGTTGGCGGGAATTCCCAGGACTCCGGTCTTAGGCAGTTCGCGCGGGCCGTCCGGAAGCTGCACCCAGGCACCGCCCGGGCGGGGCGCCACAACCTTGCTACCGAGTCCAAGTTCATCCGCAAGGTCAGCCACGGCTGGGGAGCGTGTGGCGAAGGACTCTGCTCCGCTGTCCAGGGTGAGGCCGGCCACCACGTGGCTGCCCACGCAGCCGCCCCAGGATGCTGTGGCTTCCAGAACGGTGACGGTGTGTCCGGCAGCTGCCAGCTCGCGTGCGGCCAGCAGGCCGGAGATGCCGCCGCCAAGGACGACGGCGGTCTGGGCCGGTGTCTCGGAACTGCCCACGGTCCTACTCCGGGGAAATGGAGTGGATGAGTTCTACAACGCGGGTCAGGACCGTGGGGTCGGTTTCCGGCGGCACCCCGTGTCCAAGGTTGAGCACATGGCCGGGCGCAGAAGCGCCGGCCGCAATGACCGCACGGACATGGGCTTCCAGCACGTCCCACGGCGCGGAAAGCAACGCGGGGTCGATGTTGCCCTGCAGCGGCACCGTTCCACCCAGGCGCCGGTTGGCCTCATCCAGCGGAAGGCGGTAATCCACGCCCACCACGTCCACGCCGACGTCGCGCATGGCAACAAGCAGTTCGGAGGTTCCGGTACCAAAGTGGATCAGCGGCGCGCCGAGGTGGCGGACATGGTCCAGCGCACGGGCCGAGGCAGGTGCCACGAACTTGGTGTAGTCGGCCAGGCCCAGCGACCCTGCCCAGGAATCAAACAGCTGCGCGGCGGAGGCGCCGGCTTCCAGCTGGGCGCGGAGGAACATCCCCGAGGCGTCGGCGGCCCAGTTGGCCAGCGCCGTCCAGGCTTCCGGGTCCGCGTGCATCATGGTGCGCGGGCCCAGGTGGTCACGGGAGGGTTTGCCCTCCACCATGTAGGCGGCGAGGGTGAACGGGGCACCGGCAAAGCCGATCAGCGGGGTTTTGCCCAGCTCGGCGACGGTCAGCCGCACGGCTTCGCGGATCGGTTCCAGCGCTTCCCAGGTCAGCTGGGGCAGGGCGGCAACGTCTGCAGCCGTGCGCACCGGTTTGTCCAGCACGGGGCCCACGCCCGGCACAATGTCCACGCCGACGCCGGCGAGCTTGAGCGGAATGACGATGTCGGAGAAGAAAATGCCAGCGTCCACGTCATGGCGACGGACGGGCTGCAGCGTGATTTCGGCCGCGAGCTCGGGCCGCAGGCAGGAATCCAGCATGGCCACGCCTTCGCGCACCTTCAGGTATTCCGGCAGGGAGCGCCCGGCCTGCCGCATGAACCACACCGGCCGCCGCGACGGCTTGCCGCCACGGTAAGCGGTGATGAGCGGCGAATCTGAGGTGCGGCCGTCCATCAGCGGATGGCCGGCAGCGAGGGCTCTGCCGTTAGACGGGACACTAGGCACGGCATTGGACACGGCGGAGCTGGAAGTCATGCCTTTGATTGTGCCCAAAATCGGCCCTAAAAGATAACGACAGCCTGTCACGGAGAGCCGCCCGGGACGCGCCGTGACAGGAATCATGGCCCTCCACCGCCCGTTGCCGGTTGGCCGGTTGTTCTACCGGGCTACGAAAAAGCTATGATTGGTCTGCTGTGGTTCTTTTTTCATTGGTGGCTACACACGCCGACATCGACCTTGAGACCGTTGCTCAACTGAGCAACGGTGCCTCCGGTATCGCAACATCCGCACTCTCCGGATCGCCGGCAGTGACGGGTGCGATTGTGCTTGCCACCTGCAACCGCTACGAAATCTACGGCGAAGCGCCCCACGCTGACGATGTTGAGGCCGCACGTGCGGCTCTCGTGTCCGAGATCAGCGGACTCAGCGGCCTCAACGAACAGCTCGTGTCCCGCTCCTTCAGCACACGCACCGGCCCCGAAGTCAGCCAGCACCTGTTCGCCGTCAGCGCCGGACTGGACTCCGCCGTGGTGGGTGAACGTGAAATCGCCGGCCAGGTCCGCCGCGCACTCATCACTGCCCAGCACGAGGGCACGGCCAGCTCCGGCCTGGTCCGCCTCTTCCAGGCCGCCTCCAAGACGGCCAAGGACGTCGGAGCGCAGACCGCCCTCGGTTCCAGGGGCCTGTCCATCGTTTCAGTTGCACTGGATCTGGCCACCGATCTTTCCGAAAGCCCCGACTGGTCAGCGAAGAAGGTGGTGGTGTTCGGCACCGGCGCCTACGCCGGCGCCACCATGGCTCTGCTCCGCGAACGGGGCTGCACCGACATCTCCGTGTTCTCCTCGTCGGGACGCGCCGAAGCGTTCGTCGCCACGCGCGGCGGAACAGCGCTGGACAGCGAATCCCTGCCGGTAGCCGTAGCTGCGGCAGACGTTATGATCGGCTGCAGCGGCTCCGACACCCGGGTCGAGGCTGGCGAACTTGCCGAGATCCGCGCGGGCTCTCCCCAGCCGCTGATCGCGATCGACCTCGCCCTCACCCATGACTTTGACCCCGAAGTCGGCCAGCTCGACGGCGTTGAGCTGCTCACGCTGGAATCCGTGCGTTTGGCGGCACCCCAGGAACAGGCCGAGTCCCTCACCCAGGCCAGCGGCATCGTGTCCGGCGCGGCCCAGGCCTTCGAACAGGAACGGGAAGCCCGCTCGGTGGATTCCGCCATCGTGGCGCTCCGCCGGCACACCATGAACGTCCTGGATGCGGAAATGGAACGCGTCCGTGCCCGCCACGGCTGCACCGCCGCCGCCGAGGAAGTGGAGTTCGCCCTCCGCCGGATGGTCAAGCAGCTGCTGCACGTGCCCACTGTCCGTGCCCGTGAGCTCGCCGCCAACGGCCAACAGGACGACTACGTGTCCGCGCTCGAAACTCTCTACGGCATCACCGTGGAGCAGCCGGCCACCGCAGCGCAGGCGGAGTGCCCCGTGGACCACCGGGGCCTCGAAACCGCCTGACCCGCCCGGTCAGTAGACCGGCTTCTGCGGTTCCACATCGCGCACCCAGGCCAGGATGCCGCCGTCGAGATGGCTGACCCGCTGGTAGCCTGCCTTCCGCGCAGCCTCCAGCACGTTCCCTGACCGCGTGCCGGCCTTGCAGTGGAACACAATGTCCTTGTCCTGCGGAAGTTCCGCCCAGGCCTCCCCCGCCAGGATCCTGCCCTGCGGGATCAGCACCGAGCCGTCGATGCTCACGATGTCGTGTTCGCCGGTTTCCCTGACGTCCACCAGCTCGAAGTCCTTCAGGCCTGCCTTCCGGGACGCCAGCATGGTGGCCAGCTGGGTCGCCGTCACCGTGTGCTCCGTGTCGGCGAGGGCGGCGGGGGTAATGCCGCAGAAGGCTTCGTAGTCCGTCAGTTCCGTAATGGGCTCGGCCGCCGGGTCCTTGGACACCCGGATCTCGCGCCAGCTGCCGCCCAGCGCATCAAACAGTGCCACCCTGCCCAGGAGTGAACGTCCGACGCCGGTGATCAGCTTCACTGCCTCGGTCACCATAAGTGAACCCACAGCAGCACAGAGCATGCCGAAGACGCCACCCTCGCCGCAGGAGGGCACGGATCCGGCCGGCGGGGCCTCGGGGTATAGGTCCCGGTAGGTGGGTCCGTGCTTTTCCCAAAACACGCTGACCTGACCGTCGAAACGGAAGATCGATCCCCACACATAAGGCTTGCCGAGGATGGCGGCGGAGTCGTTGACCAGGTAGCGGGTGGCGAAGTTGTCCGCCCCGTCCAGGATCAGATCGTAGTCCGCGAACAGCTCCAGTGCGTTGGAGGCATCCAGCCTGACGTTGTGCAGCCGGACCTCCACAAGCGGGTTCAGTGCGGCAATCGCGTCCCGCGCGGATTCGATCTTGGGCCGTCCTACGTCGGCGACGCCGTGGATCACCTGGCGTTGCAGGTTGCTGAGGTCAACGGCGTCGTCGTCGATGATTCCCAGGGTCCCCACGCCCGCTGCCGCCAAGTAGAGCAGGGCGGGCGAGCCCAGTCCCCCGGCTCCGATAACAAGTACCCTGGCGTTCTTCAGCCGCCGCTGCCCCACCGCTCCGATTTCGGGAATGATGAGGTGCCGCGAGTAGCGTTCCACCTCGGCCGGCGTCAATTCACCGGCGGGCTCCACGAGCGGGTTCAGCGAGACAGAGGAATCATTTGCGGTCAAAGTCGAAGCCATACTTCAATGTATGCCCCGAGATACCGCCCGGTCATATTACCGCGCAGTATTGTGTAGGTAACGGCAAGGGAAAGTAGGGCAACTGTGGTCCATGAAGCACGGGCTGACCCGGCGTCCGGCGGCGAACCCGCCGCACCTCAACGGACGGCGGGCCAGAGGTCCGCCCGGCTTCCCCGGGATGAGCGCCGGGCGCAGCTCCTCGCTGCGGCGCAGGAGGTTTTTGTCGCCAACGGCTACCATGGCGCCGCCATGGATGAAATCGCCGAAACGGCCCATGTCAGCAAACCGGTGCTGTACCAGCACTTCCCGTCCAAACGGGAGCTGTATCTTGCCCTGCTGGACAGCCATCTAGCGTCGCTGACGGACCTGATGCTTGGTGCGTTGAGCTCCACCACCGACAATGACGAACGTGTCCAGGCGGTGATGCGCGCCTACTACCGCTTCATCGCAAGCGACGACCAAGCACACCGCCTGGTCTTCGAATCGGACCTCATTAACGATCCCGATGTCAGTTCACGCCTCGAGACATTCAACAAGACATTCGCGGACGCCGTTGCCCGCGTGATTGCCGAGGACACCAAGCTGCCCCCCCTGGAGGCGCAGCTTCTGGGCCGTGGCCTGGCCGGAATGGCCCAGGTCAGCGCGCGTTACTGGCTGGAAACGGACGGGAACCTGGACCTCGATGTGGCCAGCGACCTCATTTACCGTTTAGCTTGGCGCGGAATCTCTCGCTTCCCCAAAGAGTCCTAGACTACAAATAAGAGAACCCAAGAAACTTTGATTGGCTGGGAGGCCCCCTTTTGGAAATTAAGATCGGCATTCAGAACATTGGCCGCGAAATCATATTGGAATCGGCTCAGGATGCTGACGCTGTAGCCACGGTCGTTGAAGAAGCCATCACCAAGGGCACCGAACTCCGCCTCAAGGACGACAAGGGACGCATCATCATCGTTCCCGGCAACGCCCTGGGCTACGTGGAAATCGGCGCCGAAGAGGCCCGCAAGGTCGGTTTCGGCCAGTTCTAGCACGTCCGCGGCCAGCCCCCTTTGGCGGCTGGCCGCTGCTTTCCGAGGAGATTCCATGCTTTCGCTGACCATCGTTGTCCTGGTCACAGCGGCCGCAGGCTTTGTTGTCTGGGCCAATGACAAGCGCCATACGCGGTACGGCACAGGGTTGCCCGCAGGGGTTGCCGTGGTGGTGGGCGCGGTCAGCTGGATCATTTTCATCGCGGCAGGTTTTGGCTACCAGCCGGGCCTGACGTGGATTCCCTGGGTCCTGCCCATGGCGCTCGGCACCGTCGCTGCCATCGGGACGGTCATCTACCTGGGCCGGACGCGCGAAAGCCACGATACGCGGCGGCTGACGCAGGCGCTCAAGCTTTAGGCCGCGCCCTTTTTCCTTAAGTACCCGTGACCACCACCCCAGCAGGGTGCGTGGTCACGGGTCCTTTAACCCGGCGGCTTAACCCACCGGCTGGGCTGTGGCGCCGAGCCGTGCCGCAGCCGCACTCACTGCCGCTGCAGCAGCGGCATCCCGCTCAGTGACCTCGCCGCCGGCGTCGTGGGACGTGTAGCGGAGATGGACCTTGTTGTAGCGCCACTCAAGGTCCGGATGGTGGTTCTGCTGTTCCGCGAGACGTCCGACGGCGGCAATCAGCTCCAGTGCGGCGGCCGCCGTCGGCGTCTTATAGACAGTGACCAGCCCGCCCAGCCGGTACCGCCAGTCGGGCAGCGCCTCGAGGACGGCGTCGATCCGCTCCCTGGTGAGTTTGTGTTCCTTGCCGGCCACAGCGGCCTCCTTGGCTCGTCCGGTGAGCCGCCCCGGCGTTTGGTTGAGGGCGCCAGGCCTAGAGAAAACGGCCTAGAGAAACTCTGCCCGGCCTTCCATGGCCGATGACGCCAGGGCGTGCTCGCGGCGCGGAATCCTGCCGGCCGCTTTCGCCAGCCTACCGGCGATGACGGCGTGTTTGAAGGCCTCCCCCATGAGTGCCGGGTTCTGCGCACGGGTGACGGCAGTGGCCAGCAGTACCGCATCACAGCCAAGCTCCATGGCCAGGGCGGCGTCGGATGCCGTGCCGATGCCGGCGTCCAGCACCACGGGCACCGAGGCGCGCGAGACGATCAGTTCGATGTTGTGTGGATTCAGGATTCCCAGGCCGGTGCCGATGGGCGCTCCGAGCGGCATAACCGCGGTGGCACCCAGGTTTTCCAGCCGCAGGGCCAGGACCGGGTCATCGTTGGTGTAGGCGAACACTTTGAAGCCCCGGTTAACAAGCCGTTCCGTAGCATCCACCAATTCCACGGCGTCCGGCAGCAGGGTCTGTTCGTCGGCGATGACTTCCAGCTTGATCCAGTCGGTTTCCAGCGCTTCGCGGGCCAGTTCCGCTGTCATGACCGCGTCCCGGGCGGTGAAGCAGCCGGCGGTGTTGGGCAGGATCCGGATCCCGTGGTCCACCAGGAGCTGGAAAAGGGACCCCGATTCAGCCGGCGAATAGCGCCGCATGGCCACTGTGGTCAGCTCGGTTCCGGACGCCAGGAGGGCTGCCCCCAGCCCGTCGAGGCTGGGGGCGCCACCGGTGCCCATGATGAGGCGGGAGCCGAGCTCGACGCCGTCGATGACCAGCCTGTCTGCGGCCTCGGGACGGTTATGTGTGCTGATGTTGCTGGTTACTGTCATGGTGTCAGCCTCCCTGGACTGCTGTGACCAGTTCGACGTCGTCACCTTCGGCGAGCGCCGTAACGAACCACTGGCTGCGGGGTACTACTTCGGAGTTATGGGCGACGGCGACGCCGAGTTTCTGCCCGTCTGTTGCCTGGCCGTTGGCCGCGAGGGGACGGCCAGTGATCTGGCTGATGAGGGTGGTGATGGAGGCGTCGTCCGTCACGGAATGGCGCGAGCCGTTGAGGGTGATGTTCATGCTGATTCCTTTTGTGGGTCGAGGTCCTTCGTGCTGCTGATGTCCTTGCGTGGGGCCTGTGTGCCGGCTACGTGGTGCTCTCCTGAAAAGCGGGCCGGGCTGAGGGCCCCCCATCGCGGGTCCTTCCGGCCATCCAGCAGTTCCCGGCAGGTGGCCGCCGCCGCCGGAGCAAGCAGCACTCCGTGTCGGAAGAATCCGGTGGCAATCATCAGCCCGGCAATGTCCGCTGTGTTCCCCGTCCGTGGCGCGGAAACCGGTACGCGGCCGAGGAGAGGCGCGTTGTCGGGGGTCGCTGGCCTTGCCCGCGCTGTGCATTCCAGGAGTTCAAGCTCCGAGACGGCCGGCACCAGGACCTGGGCGTCCCGCAGCAACTGGTAGACGCCGCCCGCCGAGACAGCGGCGTCGCCCGTCCCGGCGAGCGCGTCTTCTCGCTGCGTAGCCCCGATCACCACCGTGCCGTCCTGCCGGGGAACGATGTAGACCGGCACACCATGGACCATTCCGCGGACAGTGGAGGTGAGGAGCGGGCGCAGGTGCCGCGGAACAGCCAGCCGCAGGATGTCACCGTAGACGGGCCGCAGGGGCAGGTGCAGCCCACCCGGCAGGCCAGCCAGCGACCCCGCCTGCAATCCGTTGGCCACGATGGTCTCCCGGGCCTGGACAGTTCCGCCGTGGGCGAGCTTCACGCCGATGACGCGGCCGTCCTCCCAGAGCAGGGCAGCGGCACGTTGGTCAACGGCGAATCCCGCGCGGGCCCCTGCCACGGCTGTTCCTTCTCCCGGTTCGTGGATGGCCAGGACTTCCTGGAGGCACGCCACGAGTTTCCGCGGATCCACCTGGTGGTCGGCGGGGATGTCCAGGGCGCAGGATATGGCCGGGCTGAGCAGGGATTCCCTGGTCCTGGCCTCACGGACAGTCAGGGGTTCCACCACCAGGCCGCTGGCCTGCTGCACGGCCCGGAGGTCCATCAGTGCCCGGCGGTCCGCAGCGTCCGCGCCGATGGCGAGGGTCGGCGTCGTCAGATATCCCGTATCACCAGCCCCGGCCAGGGCGAGGTCCGCCGCAAAGGCAGGCCACAGGCCGGAGGATGCCAGCATCAGCTCAAGGAGGTCTTCCTCCTGGTAGTGCAGTTCGCTCACAGGGGCCAGCATGCCGGCGGCTGCCCAGCTGGCGCCGTTGCCGGGCGCGTCATCGATCAGCACGACGGAACGGCCGGACCGCCGGACTTCCCAGGCTATGGCGTGGCCGATGACTCCGCCGCCGATGACGGCCACGTCCGCGTGCAGGGCGGTGGCCGGGCTGGCTGGTGCAGGCTCAGGTGGGCTGCTTATTGCGGGGGGCATATGTTCCTTCCCTACGCCGGTACTAGCCGGATCAGGTCAAGCGGTCGGCTCTGACGCCCTCTCAGCCCGGCCGCTTTGTGACGGCTGCAACGGGCTCCCGCAGTACCCGCCCAGTTTAGGGGACTTAGGCTGGATTCCATGAACGCGCAATCCTTCGCCGCTGCAGGCACGCCCTCCGCCCCCTCCGCCGCTCCCGAATCCTTGACCGGAACAGACCCCGCCGGCGGCACAAACACCGGCCTCCCGCACAGCGTCAAGCTGTACCTGTGCACCGACGCGCGCCGGGACCGCGGGGACTTTGGCGAGTTTGTGGACGCGGCGTTTGCCGGCGGCGTGGACATCATCCAGCTCCGGGACAAGGCCATCGAGGCAGCCGAGGAGCTGGAGCTGCTGGCCGTGCTTCAGGCCGCGGCCGAACGCCACGGAAAGCTGTGGGCAGTCAATGACCGTGCCGATATCGCGCTGCTGTCCGGCGCCCCCGTCTTCCACATCGGGCAGAAGGATCTGCCGGTCGCTTCCGCCCGCACGCTGCTCGGGGCACCAGCCGCGATCGGCCTTTCCACGCACACCGCCGAGCAGATCGAAGGGGCCATCCGGCTGTCCGGTGGGCTGACTGACCAAGGCGGCCTGGACTACTTCTGCGTAGGACCGGTCTGGGCCACGCCGACGAAACCGGGCCGGGCCGCCGTCGGCCTTGACCTGGTGCGGTACGCGGCCGAAGCCGTCCGCGCTGCCGGTGGCACCCAGGCCACGCTGCCCTGGTTTGCCATCGGAGGCATCGATCTCGGCAACGTGGAGCAGGTGGTGGAGGCCGGCGCCGGCAGGATTGTTGTGGTGCGTGCCATCACCGAAGCCTCGGACCCCGCAGCGGCGGCCGTGGCACTTCTGGCGGCCCTGGACGCCGGCGCATCCTGACAATCCACCGCGTGGCGGGCGGCGGGCGTGCACGATCCGTGGAAATCGAGCTAACCTGATTTTCGTGTCACATCATAGGTTGGCCCCCAATGTCCACGAGCAGACGAACGACCTCGCGGCGGCGCTGAGCGCCCTGCGGACCGAGCTGGAACTGCCGGGGCCCTACCCGGCGGAGGCGGTCCGGGACGCGGAAGCGGCAGTGGCCGCGCACGAGTTGCCGGGTGCTGACCTGACGGAAGTGGCGTTCCTCACTATCGATCCGGCGTCGTCCACTGACCTGGACCAGGCGCTGTTCATCGAGCGTGCGGGCACTGGCTACCGGGTGCTTTACGCCATCGCTGACGTGCCGTCCTTTGTCCGCCCCGGAGGCGGACTGGACGCAGAGACCCGGCGCCGCGGCCAGACGTTCTACGCCCCTGACGGCCGTATCCCGCTGCACCCGGAAGTCATCAGCGAAGGGGCAGGCAGCCTTCTGGCCGGCCAGCTGTGTTCCGCCTACGTCTGGGAGTTCGGGCTGAACGACGCCGCGCAGGTCTCCACTGTGAGCGTCCAGAGGGCCACCATCCGGAGCCGGGCCAAGCTGAGCTACAAGGGAGTCCAGGCCGAATTCGACGCCGGGACGGCCGGCCCTGTCCTGCAGCTCCTGAAGGAAGTGGGCCTCAAGCGCGTTGAACTGGAGCGGCAGCGTGGCGGCGCCAGCCTGAACATGCCCGAGCAGGAAATCGTGCAGCTGCCCGACGGCGGCTACCGGATTGCCGCGGCGCCGCAGCTTCCGGTGGAGGACTGGAACGCCCAGATCTCCCTGATGACGGGGATGGCGGCGGCAGACCTGATGCTGGCGGGAGAAGTGGGCATCCTGCGCACCATGCCCGCCCCGGACGAGCGCTCCCTGCGTCACTTCCGTCTCCAGACTGAGGCATTGGGCAAGCCGTGGGACGGCAAGATCAGCTACGGCGAATACCTCCGCAGCCTTGACCCGACCGAACCCCGGCAACTGGCCATCCTGCACTCCGCCGGCATGCTGTTCCGCGGTGCCAGCTACACGGCGTTCGACGGCACAGTCCCGAAAGACGCCATCCAGTCCGCCATCGGCGCTGCCTATGCCCACACCACGGCACCGCTCCGGCGTCTGATCGACCGTTTTGTCCTGGTGATCTGCGAAGCCCTGAGCAATGGCAAGCCTGTACCGGCCTGGGCTCGGGAAGCCCTGCCGTCCCTGCCGGAGATCATGGCCGGATCCGACCAGCTGGCATCGCGGATGGAACGCATGGCGCTGGACACCGTGGAGGCCGCACTCCTGGTCACCCATGTGGGCCAGGAGTTCGAGGCGATCGTGATTTCCGGCTCCAAGCCGCAGAAGGACAACGGCAACGGGAAAAACGGCAACGGCACCAAGAACGGAGCCGCAAAAAATGGAAACGGCCCCTCGGGGATCATCCAGATCGCCGAACCCGCCGTGACGGCCCGGTGCGGCGGCGACCTGGAATCCGGCACCAAAGTGCGGGTCCGCCTGATCTCGTCCGATATCGCCGCCCGCGAGGTCCACTTCGAGCTGCTGGCCTGAACGATTTCCGCGCTGCCTGATCGGCCCAAAGCCGGGATTCAGGGTCCGTGCGGCTAGACTGAAGAAGTAGATATGGATGCCCGGTCGTTGATTTCCTTGATTTGAATTCAACAAGCCCGCCCCTACGCGATCTTGAGATGCACCCGTTGGTCACCAGTGCCAGCATTTTGATAGCCCGCGATCGGCTTCCACTGGATTTGCTTGCGCGCTTCGAGCGTGCTCCGGAACGGCCACTTTGGCCGGCCCGTTGAGCAGGCAGCGCCAATGCCCGAATGAATAAGGAAACTCCCCTGTGAGTGAATTGCATACCCACCAGATCCTGACTGACGACTCCGGCATCGAGACGATCGAACCTGAAGAAACCATCATCTCGGACGAGAAGCCGCACGAGATCGAGGAGAAATCCTTCGCTGACTACAACGTCCGCGCCGACATCGTGGAGTCCCTCGCCGACGCCGGGATCACCCACCCCTTCCCCATCCAGGCCATGACCCTGCCGGTGGCGCTTTCGGGCCACGACATCATCGGGCAGGCCAAGACCGGCACCGGCAAGACCCTCGGCTTCGGCATTCCCGCGCTGCAGCGCGTGGTGGGTCCGGACGACGCCGGCTACGACAAGCTCGCCGTTCCGGGTGCACCGCAGGCCCTGGTTATCGTGCCCACGCGCGAGCTGGCCGTCCAGGTGGCCAATGATCTCCAGAACGCTTCCCGCAAGCGGAACGCCCGTATCACCACCATCTACGGCGGCCGTGCCTACGAGCCCCAGGTGGAGGCCCTGCAGAACGGCGTCGAGGTAGTTGTCGGTACTCCCGGCCGCCTCATCGACCTCTACAAGCAGAAGCACCTGGTCCTGAAGAACGTCAAGATGGTCATCCTTGACGAGGCCGACGAAATGCTGGACCTCGGCTTCCTGCCGGACGTGGAAACCCTCATCGCCGGTACCCCTGCAGTCCGCCAGACCCTGCTGTTCTCTGCCACCATGCCCGGCCCGGTCATCGCCATGGCCCGCCGCTACATGACGCAGCCCACCCACATCCGGGCCGCTGATCCGGACGACGAGGGCCTCACCAAGCGCGACATCCGTCAGCTCATCTACCGTGCGCACAGCATGGACAAGATCGAGGTCGTTGCCCGCATCCTGCAGGCACGCGGCCGCGGCCGGACCATCATTTTCACCAAAACCAAGCGCACCGCCGCGAAGGTTGCCGAGGAGCTCGTGGACCGCGGCTTCGCCGCCGCCGCCATCCACGGTGACCTGGGCCAGGGCGCCCGCGAGCAGGCGCTCCGTGCCTTCCGCAACAACAAGGTGGACGTCCTGGTGGCCACTGACGTCGCCGCCCGCGGCATCGACGTCGACGACGTCACGCACGTCATCAACTACCAGTGCGTTGAAGACGAAAAGATCTACCTGCACCGGGTGGGCCGCACCGGCCGCGCCGGCAACAAGGGCACAGCAGTGACCTTCGTTGACTGGGACGACATGCCGCGCTGGGGCCTGATCAACAAGGCCCTGGGACTCAGCGTTCCGGAGCCCGTGGAAACGTACTCCTCGTCGCCGCACCTGTACGAAGAGCTGGACATCCCGGAAGGCACCAAGGGCCGCCTGCCCCGCAACAAGCGCGTGCTGGCCGGCGTCGACGCCGAGGTCCTCGAGGACCTGGGCGAGACCGGCAAAAAGAACACCCGTCCCAGCGGCGCCCGTGATGGCGGGCGCGACAACAGCCGCGACGCCGGCCGCTCCGGTGCTCGCGACAGCAGCAGCCGCCGCACCAGCGAGCCCGGCGGACGCTCCGGTGACCGCCGTCGTCGTACCTCTGATGCGGCGACCGCCGGCACCAGCCCTGCCCCCGAACCGGTTGCTGCGGCTCCGGCCGAAGGCGAAGTGGACCCCCGTGCCCGCCGCAGCCGGACCCGCACCCGCCGCCGCAACGGCGAAGTGGTGGCCGGTGCCGACAACGGCCCGCAGCAGCGCAGCACCGAGGCATAACAGCCTCGATGACTGACACCGTCTGGGCGCCGGACGGCAGCAACCTGGTGGTTCACGCGGACAACGCGGAGTTCCTCCCCTCGCTGCCGGACGGCGCCTTCACCTTGATATACGTTGACCCGCCGTTCAACACCGGCAGGGTCCAGAAGCGCCAGGAAACCCGGATGGTGCTGAACACCGACGGTGACGGCGACCGCGTGGGCTTCAAGGGGCGTTCCTACGACACCATCAAGGGCGCCCTGCACCGGTACGATGACGCCTTCAGTGACTACTGGTCATTCCTGGAACCCCGGCTCGTGGAGGCCTGGCGGCTGCTGGCTGACGACGGCACGCTGTACCTCCACCTGGATTACCGGGAGGTCCATTACGCCAAGGTGATGCTTGACGCGATCTTCGGCCGGGAATGCTTCCTCAATGAGATCATCTGGGCCTACGACTACGGTGCCCGCGCCAAGTACCGCTGGCCCACCAAGCACGACAATATCCTCGTGTACGTCAAGAACCCGGCGAAATACCACTTCGACAACGCCGAGGTGGACCGCGAGCCGTACATGGCGCCGGGCCTGGTGACACCGGCGAAGCGGGAGCTCGGGAAGCTGCCCACCGACGTCTGGTGGCACACCATCGTCTCCCCCACAGGCAAGGAAAAAACCGGCTACCCCACGCAGAAGCCCGAGGGCCTCATCCGCCGTGTGGTGTCGGCGTCAAGCCGGCCCGGTGACTGGTGCCTGGACTTCTTCGCCGGTTCCGGAACCCTTGGCGCCGTGGCGGCCAAACTGGACCGGAAGTTCGTGTGTGTGGACCAGAACCAGCCGGCCATCGACGTGATGGCCAAGCGGCTGGGTGCCAAGGCGACCTTTACGTCGTTCCCGCCGAAGTAGGTCACGCTCTACGGACGGACGACGGCGGTTCCCGTGCCGAGTTCCTCGATCCGTGCCAGCACCTCCGGAGTGGTCAGGTTTTCTCCCAGCAGGTTCGGCTTGCCCGTTCCGTGGTAATCCGAAGAGCCCGTGATCAGCAGCCCGTGCTTGGCGGCAAGTCCCCTGAGGAAAACCCGCCCCTCCTCCGGGTTGTCGCGATGGTCGATCTCCAAGCCCGCCAGGCCGGCGTCGATCATGTCGCGGTAGGTGCCCTCCCCCACGATCCGGCCGCGGCCGGACGCCACGGGGTGGGCGAACACGGGAACGCCACCTGCGGCACGGACAAGTTCGACGGCGGTGGCCGGGTCGGGTGCGTAGTGCTGGACAAAGTAGCGCGAATGGGACGTCAGGATGGACGTGAACGCCTCCGAGCGGTCCGAAACCACACCGGCCGCCACCAGGGCATCAGCGATATGCGGGCGCCCCAGGGTGGCCCCTGGAGCCACATGGTGGATGACGTCGTCCCAGGTCAGCGGGTAGTCTTCGGCGAGCAAGGTCACCATGCGTTCCGCCCGGGTGAGGCGCGCGTCCTTGGCCTTGGTGATCTCTTCAAGCAGCCCCGGGTGGGCAGGATCGTGCAGATAACTCAACAGATGCACACTGATGCCCTGCCCGGTCCGGCAGGAAACCTCCATGCCGGGAACCAGCGCCACCCCGTTTTCCAGCGCCGCTAGGGACGCTTCGGCCCAGCCGTCGGTCGAGTCGTGGTCGGTCAGTGCCACGACGTCCAGGCCCGCACGGGCAGCCGAAGCCATCACGTCGGCGGGGGTTTCGGTGCCGTCCGAAACATTCGAGTGGGCATGCAGGTCAATCCTCACTTGCCCAGCCTAGTTGACCGCGTCCGCGGCGGTATTGGCCCAAGTCTCGGTGCTGGTGAGACGATGGTGCCGTGAACGATGCCGAAAACACCCCGACCTCTGCCTCCCAGCCCCTCGACGAGCGCGTCAACAACCGCTCGCAGCGGCCCAGTTCCGCTGCCTTCAAGGCCTTTATGGCCAGCAACTGGGCGCCGTCCGAGCAGCAACTGCCAGCGCTCGACGCCGTGGCCAACTACGCCGCCGCTCGGCGCAAGGCCATCTCGGAGAAGTTCAAAGGCGAGCGCCTGGTCATCCCTGCCGGTCCACTGAAGGTCCGCTCCAACGACTGCGACTACCGGTTCCGTCCGCATTCCGGCTTTGCGCACCTCACCGGCCTGGGCCTGGACCACGAGCCGGACGCCGTCCTCATTCTGGAACCTGCCGGTGAAGGAAAGGGCGACGGCGGCAGTCACCACCGTGCCACGCTGTACTTCCGTCCGCTGGCCGGCCGGGATACCGAACAGTTCTACGCTGACTCCCGTTCCGGCGAGTTCTGGATCGGTACACGGCCCACCCTGGCCGAGTTCGAAGCGCGCCTGGGCCTGGCCACAGCCCACATCGATGGACTTGAATCGGCGATCACCAAGAACGTGGGTGCCCCGGAGATCGGCGGCATCTCCATCCGACTGGTTCGCAAGGTGGACGAGAACATCGACGCCCTGGTGGATACTGCCCGGTACAACACTGCCAAGGACCCGGACAACCTGGATCTGGCTGTCCTGGATGCACTGGATGAAAAGCTTTCCGAAGCGCTGTCTGAACTCCGCCTCCTGAAGGATGAGTGGGAAATCGAACAGATGATGACTGCAGTAGCTGCGACTGTCGAGGGCTTCGTGGAGGTAGTTAAGGCCCTGCCCCGCGCCTTGACCCATGCCCGCGGCGAGCGCGTGGTGGAAGGCGCGTTCTTTGCCCGTGCCCGCGAGGTAGGCAACGAACTCGGCTACGACACCATCGCCGCCGCCGGCAACAACGCCACAGTCCTGCACTGGACGCGGAACACCGGTAGGATCAACGCCGGCGAACTGCTGCTGCTGGACGCCGGCGTTGAAGCGGACTCGCTCTACACCGCCGACGTCACGCGGACCCTGCCAGTCAACGGCACGTTCACCCCAGTCCAGCGCAAGGTCTACGAGGCGGTCCTGGATGCTGCCGACGCCGGATTCGCCGCTGCCCAGCCAGGTGCCAGGTTCCGGGACATCCACACCGCGGCCACCAATGTGTTGGCGGAACGTCTAGCCGAGTGGGGGCTGCTCCCGGTGAGTGTCGAGGAAGCCGTCAGCGCGGAAGGCCAGCAGCACCGCCGCTGGATGCCGCACGGCACCAGTCACCACCTTGGCCTGGATGTCCACGACTGCGCCCAGGCAAAGCGCGAACTGTACCTCGACGGCATCCTGACGGAGGGCATGGTCTTCACCATCGAACCCGGCCTGTACTTCAAGAACGAGGACCTGGCCATCCCGGCGGAGTACCGCGGCATCGGGGTGCGGATCGAGGACGACATTCTCATGACGGCCGATGGTCCGGTAAACCTCAGCGCCGCGCTGCCCCGCAAGGCCGACGACGTCCAGTCCTGGATGGCAGGCATCTACCAGGAGCTGGACGGTGGTTTGGCAAGCGGAGACTTCCGCTAGAGGTCTTTGCGTCCAGCGCATCTCGGCAGCGATGCGCTGGAGGACCATACCCCTTGGTGAAACTCTCCTAACAGTTTTTGGCAATCGCTTGCCAAAAGTTGGCGTTGATGAATACGCTAGCCGCAGAGAATGAAAATCGTAGACTGAGTCTTAGTCTCGGGTCTCTGCCGCAATGTATGTCTTCAAAGGAGAAGTCTCATGGGTATGTCCAAACCGCGTCGCCTCGGCACTATCGCCGCAGCGGCCATTTCCGTCCTGATGCTTGCCGCCTGCGGCGGATCGGGCGGCACAGGCGGTACCACCTCCGGCGCCTCGGGCGGCAAGGTGGACGGCACCGGAAAAAAACTCAACGTCCTGATGAGCGTCACCGCTCAGTACCCCCAGGAACAGCAGGCCTGGTTCAAGGAAATGAGCGCCAAGTTCAAGGCGGAAACCGGAGCCGACATCCAGTGGGAGACGTTCGCCACCGCTAATGACGAGATGACCCGGATCCAGACGTCAGTGGTCTCGGGCCAGGGACCGGACGTCTACGGGCTCGGCACCACGTTCACCCCCACCGCCTACTCCACCGGGGCGTTCGTCAAGCTGGGCGACAACGAATGGAACCAGCTCGGCGGCAAAGACAAGTTCGTTCCCGCAGCCCTGGGCATCTCCGGGCCGGACGAAGCCAACCAGATCGGTATCCCGTTCGTGAGCAGGCCGTTCGTGATGGCCTACAACACCGAGCTGCTGGCAGCTGCCGGCATCGAAAAGCCTGCCACCACCTGGGATGAATTCACCGAGCACGCCAAGAAGCTCACCACGGGCGACCAGTACGGTGTCGCCGTCGCCTACAAGGACAACTTCGACCCCTGGAAGTACATCTGGGGCATGTCCATCCAGGCCGGTAATCCCATCATTGACGGAACCGAGGTCCGTCTCGATGACCCGATCACCAAGAAGGCCTACGAGACCTACTTCGGTTGGGTAACCACGGACAAGGTGGTTGACCCCTCTTCCGTTGGCTGGGCCAACCCGCAGGCGTTGGCTGCCTTCGCAGCCGGCAAGGCAGCGTACTTCCCCATGACGTCGCCGCTGTCCATTCCCGCCCTGGATGCATCCGCTGTCAAGGGCAAGTACAAGTACGCCCTGATGCCCACCGTTCCCCCGGGCGAAACCTCCAATCCTTCGGCCGGCAAGCCTGCCACGAGCATCCTCTCCGGTGACAACCTCGTGGTCGCTGACTACTCGAAGCAGAAGGACCTCGCCTTCGCGTTCATCAAGATGATCACCGACAAGGATGTCCAGCTCAACTACTTCAAGGTCTTCGGCCAGCTTCCCGCCAACCAGGAAGCCGCGAAGGAACTTGCAACCAACGAAGTGATTGCGCCGGCCCTTGAGTCGGGAGCCAAATCCGTCGCGACGCCGTTCAGCGGTGCGTGGGGCGATGTCCAACTGTCACTGACCAACGTAGTTGTCCAGTCCATTCCGGATCTTTCCTCCGGTGCAGTCAGCGACTCCAACCTGTCCCAGCGACTCAAGGACGAACAGGCCAAATCGCAGACCGCACTGGACCGGGCCAAGAAGTAAGACCGACCCACCAACTGCGGAAGGTTACGGAAAATGGCTAGCAGCGTTACCGAGCCCCGGCCGTCGGACAGCAGTCCGGCGGCCGGGGCGGCCGCCGAACCCGGCGAAACCACACCCCCTGGGAAGCGCCGCAAGGGACTCAGCGAGAAGAACCGGCCCCTGTGGCTCCTGATTCCGGGCGGGCTGCTGATGACGATCGTCATCCTGGTCCCCCTGGCAATGGGCATCTGGATGTCGCTGATCGATCTGGATCAGTACACCCTTCGCCAATGGGTCAGCGCCGAATTCATCGGCATCCAGAACTACATTGAGGCGGCGCTCAGCAGCGAGTTGCTCCGCTCCATCTGGCTTTCTGTTTCCTTCGCGGTGATCTCCACGGTGGTGACCATCCCGCTGGGCGTGGCTGCCGCCGTCGTCACCCAGAACGCTTACCGTGGCCGTGCTGTGGTCCGCTCCATCTTCCTGATCCCCTATGTCCTGCCGTCGTTTGTTGTGGCCAGCGTGTGGCGGACCATGCTGCAGCCAGATGGCATCGTCAACGTGACCCTGACCAACATGGGAATGGACGGCGGACTGTGGCTTAACGGCCCCAACGCGTACTGGACACTGGTGTGGGTGGAAATCTGGGCGGCCTGGCCGTTCATCTACTTGCTGGCACTGTCCGGTCTGCAAGCTGTGGACCACGAGGTCCACGAGGCGTCGGCCCTGGACGGGGCACTGTGGTGGAACAAGCTGCGGTACGTGATCTTCCCTTACCTGAAGGGACCGGTTTCGCTGGCCTTCCTGCTTGCCACGTTGAACCACATCAACAACTTCACTCTGCCCTATGTCCTGTTTGGTGCGCCGGCACCGTCCGATGTGAATGTGCTGCCGATCCTGGTATACGTCACCAGCTTCCAGAGCTTCCGGTTTGGCCTCAGCGCCGCGATGGCGGTCGTTTCGCTGATCCTGATCGCCATTCCGCTCTTCATCTACCTGCGCGCAGTCCGGCTTGATGTGCACGAAGGAGGAAAGAAATGACCATCGACGCGGCAAACCCGATCGAGCAGCAGAAGAAGCAGCCCATCCGGCGTGACGCGGCCCTGGAGGTCACACGCCTGATGCCGCGGCCGCTGCTGGCCACCCTCACAGTCCTGCTCTGCGCCCTGGTCCTCATCCCGATCGTGTATATCTTCCTGGCCTCACTGAACACGGATGTGGGAGTTGCCAGCGGCGAGTTCTGGCCGAGCAGCTTCTCCTTGGACAGCTACACCAAGATCTGGGATTCCGTGGGGCTGGCGAAGGCCATCGGCAACAGCCTGATCGTTTCCGGCGCCACAGCAGTCGTCTCGGCCATTATGGCCATCGGCACGGCCTACGTGCTGGTCCGGTTTGAGTTCCGTGGGCGCCTGACGGTGCTGCGCGGGCTGCTGGGTCTCCAGTCCGTCCCGGGCACCCTGATGCTCCTGCCGGTCTTTGTGCTCTTCTCCTCCGCCGGCACTTACCTGGGCGTGACCGTCATCGGCACGCTCTGGGGCCTGTTTATCGCCTACCTGACGTTCGCGCTGCCGTTCTCAACCTGGGTGATGGTCACGTACCTCCGCGGCCTGCCGAGGGAATTGGAGGAAGCGGCGCGAATCGATGGCGCTTCCAACCTCGGGATCCTGTTCCGGATCATCATTCCGCTCAGCTGGCCGGGAATCATCGTTTCCGCTATTTTCGCCTTCCTGCTGGGCTGGAATGACGTGCTGTTCGCGTCGGTGTTCACCCGGCCGGACACGCACACTGCCGCAGTTGCGCTCCAGGTCTTCGCGTCGGCCGTCGAGGGTGGCGCGATCCCGGTGTATTCGCAGTTGATGGCGGCTTCGCTGGTTTGTGCCGTCCCTGTGGTGGTGCTGTACTTCATGTTCCAGAAGTACCTCGTTGGTGGCCTGACAGCCGGCAGCGTCAAGTAAGACAGCTTCGAACCACAAACAACTCCGCCCGGTACAGCAGTTGCTGTACCGGGCGGAGTTGTTTGTTGCGGGCCGTGTTCTTCGGGCCTTGGGTAAACCTGGCCTCCGGCGGCGCCGCCTAAGGTGTGGATTCGCCGGAGTCCTTGGTGGAGTCAGGCTGGGACTGCGTCCGGGACCGATCTGCGGCAGGCTGTTCTGAGCCGGTCTGTTCGGTGCCAGGCTGTTCGGCGCCGGTCTGGCCTGTGGTGGCCTGGTCTGTGGCGGCCTGGTCTGTGGCGGCCTGATCTGTGACACGGACGCCGTACTGGGGCCGGCCGTCAGGGAGGTCCGGGTAGCGGACGGCGGCCGCGGGAGCCTTGGCCGGCTGGGCCGCTGCCTCCGGCTGGGCCGCTGCCTCCGGCTGCGTTCCCTGGTCCGGGCCGGCGGCCTGGCCCACGCCTTGGGCTGTCCCTTGGCCCGAAGTACCGGCACCCTGCTGTCCGTAGGGGTCATTCCAAGTGGCAGGGCGTGCGGGTGCCGGACCAGGCTGGTTGCCCGGCTGGCCCTCCTGGCCGGGCTGCTGACCCTGCTGACCCGTCTGGCCATACTGCTGGTTCTGGTAGCCCTGGGGATTGTACGGGGCGGCGGCTGCTGCGTCCGAGCGGGTCATGGGCAGTTGCTGGAGCAGCCGGCGCGCATCATGGGCAGCTTCCACCGACACCACAACGTCGTAGCTGGTGGCCACCACCTGGCTGGTGGAGGTGAAATCCCGCTTTCCACGCTGCATGGCATACGTGACGATGCCGAACAGCATAAAGAAGGCAGCCCCCATCAGCACAGACGCCAGGATGGAGAAATAGCCGGGCGACGGTGCGAAGAAGGAAAGCATGACGCCAACGAAGAGGCCGAACCACATACCGCTGAGCGCCCCGGAGAGTGCCACCCGGGGGTAGCTGAGGCGGCCGGTCACCCGCTCAACCATCTTAAGTTCGTTGCCCACGATGGAAACCATCTGGACCGGGAACTGCTGGTCGGCGAGGTAGTCCACCGCCTTCTGGGCATCCAAGTAAGAGGTGTACGAGCCTACGGTGTCACCGGTGGGCACCGTGCGGGCGTCGTCGGGCCCACTGGGGCCACCGGCCTTGGGAGCACCAAAAATGTTTGACATACATCCATTCTTGCCCATCAGCATGTATGCCGCCTGTAAATTCAGCTAAAAGAGAGCAGACTCGGTAGCCTGTAGACGTGAGTACAAATCTTTCGCGCGTCTTCGTGGCCCGCCTGCTGGGTCTTGACGTCTTCGACCCCTTGGGCGACCGCTTGGGCAGGTTGCGCGATGTGGTGGTGCTCTCGCGTGGCAGCCGCGGCGCCCCGCACGTGGTGGGCATCGTCGTCGAAGTTCCCGGTAAAAAGCGCGTCTTTGTGCCGATGACACGCATTACCTCCATCGACCAGACACAGATCATCTGCACGGGACTGGTTAACCTCCGGCGCTTTGAACAGCGCGGCGCGGAGACGCTGGTGGTCGCGGAAATGTTCGACCGCCGCGTCACTCTCCGGGACGGCAGCGGCGACGCCACCATCGAGGACATCGCCATGGACCAGCACCGGTCCCGCGACTGGTTCGTGAGCAAGCTGTTCGTCCGCCGGGGCCACTCCCTGTCCCCGCTCAGCCGGCTGCGCCGGAACGAGACCATGATCATCGACTGGGCCGACGCCCTCCAAGGTGCCCGCACCGAACCCCAGGCAGCCACCCAGTTCGTGGCCAACCACGAGGACCTCAAACCCGCAGACTTCGCCGAGGCCCTGCAGGAAATGAGCGACAAACGCCGCTTCGAAGTGGCCAGCGAACTCCAGGACGAACGCCTGGCCGACGTGCTGCAGGAAATGCCCGAAGACGACCAGGTGGAGATCCTCTCCGCCCTCGACGTCGAACGCGCGGCGGACGTCCTGGAGGAAATGGACCCCGACGACGCCGCCGACCTCCTCGCCGAGCTCCCCTCTGCACAGGCGGAGGAGCTTCTCCGCCTCATGGAACCCGAAGGCGCCGAGGACGTCAGGCGGCTCCTCGAATACGACGAGGACACCGCCGGTGGCCTGATGACGCCTGTTCCGGTGATCCTCCCCCCGGAGGCAACTGTCGCCGAGGCACTGGCCCACGTCCGCCGTGAGGAACTCTCCCCCGCCCTCGCCTCGTCCATTTTCATCACCCGGCCGCCGTTGGAAACCCCCACGGGACGGTTCCTGGGCGTTGTGCACATCCAGCAACTGCTCCGCTATCCGCCGCCGGAGCCCCTGGGCAACCTCGTGGACAAGAACCTTGAGCCGGTCTCCGACCAGGCCCACATCAGCGAGGTGGCGCGCACCCTCGCTACCTACAACCTGAACTGTCTTCCCGTGGTCAATGACGCAGGCCGGCTCGTGGGGGCGGTGACTGTTGATGACGTTTTGGATCATCTGTTGCCGGATGACTGGCGCGCCTATGATGGCGAAGCCCCGATAAGAAAACTGGGAGGCCGCATTGGCTGACACTGGCGCCCCCAAGCATCCCAATAAGAAGGCGGCGGCCAAGGGCGGACTCGACACACCCCTGAGTGGCCGCCAGCGCATCCTGCCGAAGTTCTCACCCGACCCGGATGCATTCGGCCATGCGACGGAAGGGTTCGCCCGGTTTATGGGCACGCCGCAGTTCCTGGTCTACATGACGGTCTTCGTCGTCATCTGGCTGGTCTGGAACACGTGGGCACCGGCGGAGTGGCAGTTCGATTCGCGCCTCCTGGGCTACACCCTCCTGACACTAATGCTTTCGCTGCAGGCCTCCTACGCGGCCCCGCTGCTGCTGCTGGCCCAGAACCGGCAGGACGACCGCGACCGGGTCTCCCTCCAGCAGGATCGCCAACAGGCGGCACGCAACCTGGCCGACACCGAGTACCTCACCCGGGAGCTGGCGTCGCTGAGGATCGCGCTGCGCGAGGTTGCCACCCGCGACTACGTCCGGGCCGAACTACGGACACTCCTCGAGGACATGCTGGAAGCGCAGGAGGAACTGCGGACCCACGACCCTGCCGGATCCGGCAGCCACGAGTCCCCGCGTGAGAAGGTCAAGGAAAAGCTGAAGGAAAAGCGCGACAAACAGCGGAACCCCCGCACGCAGCAGATTCCCAAGGTCAAACCCAGCCATGTCGCCAACGACACCGTCACCAAGGACGCCGTCGCCAAGGACACGGCCGCTACCGACCCCGCAATCCAGGACCCGGCCGTCCCCAAGCACATCCCCACCACCGAAAGCTGAGCCCCGCCCGCATGAGCGCCTCCCTGGATCAGGCAGTCCACGCTGCGCTGGCCACCGTGATCGATCCTGAGCTCCGCCGTCCCATCACGGAACTGGGCATGGTGGAGTCCGTGGATGTCGCTGCGGACGGCCGGGTCAGGCTGGCTGTCCTGCTGACCATCGCGGGCTGCCCCCTGCGCGGGACCATTACCGCAGACTCCGAGAAGGCGCTGTCCGCAGTTCCGGGCGTGACCGCCGTCGAGGTTGAATTGAAAGTGATGAACCAGGCCCAGCGGGACGCCCTGAAGGAACAGCTCCGCGGCGCCTCCGGGCAGCGCGGGATTCCGTTCAACGAGCCGGGGTCCCTGACCAAGGTGTTCGCGGTGGCAAGCGGCAAGGGTGGTGTGGGCAAGTCATCGCTGACCGTCAACCTTGCCTGCGCCCTGGCCGCCCAGGGCCTCCGTGTCGGCATTGTGGACGCCGACGTCCATGGCTTCTCGGTTCCGGCCCTGATGGGCATCACGCAGGCGCCCACCCGGGTGGACGACATGATCCTGCCCCCGGTGGCCTACGGCGTAAAAGTGATTTCCATCGGTATGTTCGTCGCCGGAAACCAGCCGGTTGCCTGGCGTGGGCCGATGCTCCACCGGGCCCTGGAACAGTTCCTGACGGACGTCTACTTCGGCGACCTCGACGCCTTGTTCCTCGACCTGCCGCCCGGCACCGGTGACATCGCGATTTCGGTGGCCCAGTTGCTGCCGAAGGCTGAGATCCTGGTGGTCACCACACCCCAGGCCGCAGCTGCCGACGTCGCCGAGCGCGCCGGTGCCATCGCCACCCAGACAGGTCAGACGGTGGCCGGCGTCATCGAGAACATGTCATACCTGGAAATGCCCGACGGCGGCCGGATGGAGCTGTTCGGAAGCGGCGGGGGGGCGGTCCTCGCCGAACGGCTCACGACGACGGTGGGCACCGATGTGCCGCTCCTGGGACAGATTCCGCTGGACATCCTGCTGCGGGAAGGCGGCGACGCCGGCACGCCCATCGTGCTTGGCCGGCCAGAAACTCCGGCAGCCGTTGCTTTGACCGAAATTGCCGGAAAACTTGCTGCCAGGCCCAGGGGCCTGACGGGGATGAAACTGGGGCTGCAGCCGCGATAACGCAGCGGTTGCCGACCAGAGGCGACGGGGCCTAAGTGTGGCCTAAGTGGCTTCGGTATCGAACGGGGCGGGTTCGCCCTGAGGCAGTGACTGAACCACACGTTCGGGACGGGAGGAAGCCGCCCCGCCTGTGCCAACCGCCCCTGCACCGGCGACGGCAGCCACCGCGGCCGGCGCTCCAGCACTGACGGACTTGGTGTCGTCGTCCAGGAGGGCTTCCTTGATGATGCGCCGCGGATCATACTGGCGGGGATCGTATTTCTTCCAGTCGACATCGTCGATGTCGATGCCCACTTCTTCCTTGATCTGCTCCCGCGCACCGGAGGCCATCCGGCGGACTTCCTTCACGAGATTCGCAAGTTTCTGGGTGTATTCGGGCAGGCGCTGGGGACCGATCACCAGGATGCCGATGATCAGCAGGAGGAAGAACTCCGGGCCGTTGATTCCAAACACTTTAGGAAGATTACCCTCTCCGGAGCCCCGCTGACGATTCCTGCCCGCCAGCGTCGCACAGTGCCTGCATCACGGAGCCAGCATCTCCCCGAGTTTGCGGATTCCCCGCTCCAACCGGGCGGCGGGAGAGTCGTCCGCTGCGGTCACGGGGGAGTCGGCAGGCGCGGTGCTGACACCCGCGTTAATTCCTTCTACGGCGAGGACGCTGAGCCGCTGCAGCACTGGAACGGCGTCATCAGCCTGCTCCGCCGGGAGGTCGGACTCAACAATGAAAGTTCCTGCCGTGGTCTCTACGGTGGCCCTCCAGGGCGCCTGGCTGCTGACCAGCAGCTTCCCCTCGTTCTGACCGGCGATCTGTTCGGAGTTCTGCTGGGTGTCCTCGCCCGACTGCTGCTCGGCGTCCACGGGATGCTGTTCCACGATAGTGGCATAGTGTTGCCCATCGGTCAGGTGCATTTCCACCGCCGGCCGCCCATTCAGCGTTATGGCATTGGCGCTCCGGACGTGGAAGCCGAGTGACGCCAGTTCCGGACAGACCCAGCCTTCAGAGCGCAGGGCCAACAATTGCGGAGCACTGATCTCCCTGCCGTCGGCCGGTAGCCGGGCCGTATGCTGCACCAGACTCCCGTTGATGGCGGATTGGGCGACGGGCAGGCTGTCCCCCGCCAGCGCAAAAGCGCTGACGGCAAGAATTCCAGCGGCTGCTGCTGTCCCGCCGGCGGCAAGTGCCACGGCTCGCGCGGCCCGGTACGGGCTCGGGGCTGGCTCGGCCGCGGCCGCGAGCAGCTGCGTCCTGACCAGCAGCCGGGCCGTCAGGTCCTCGCTGGCAGGCGGCACGGCCGCGTCTCGGAGCCGCTCGATGTACTGGCGTTCACGCTTCAGCGCCGCTGCACATTCTGCGCAGGTTTGCACGTGGTCGGCGCCGCGGTGATGCCGGCGGCCGAAGGGGTTCTGGGGCGTCATGGTGCCGATCAGAGGATGCTGGCGATGCGCGGCAGCGAAAGCTTCGGCGTGCGTCCTTGCTGTGGCCTGGGATCGCGGTGCGCCAGCTTTTCGCGCAGCATGGTCCGGCCCCGGTGGATACGGGAACGGACGGTACCCAGTTTGACGCCGAGTGCAGCGGCCACTTCGTCGTAGGACAGGCCTTCCAGGTCGCAAAGCACGACGGCGGCGCGGAAGTCCGGGGGCAGCTCCTCCAAGGCAGCCTGGACATCGAGGTCCAGGTTGTTTAGTTCGAAGCTCTGTTCCGGTCCGGGTTCACGCCCGGGAATCCGGGATTCGGCGTCATCGGCCAGCGCGTCAAACCGGATGCGGGTTTTCCGGCGGGCCTGGTCCAGGAACAGGTTGGTGGTGATGCGGTGCAGCCAGCCATCCAGTGTCCCTGGCTTGAAATTCTCCAGCGACCGGAAAACGCGGACGAACACCTCCTGGGTGAGGTCCTCGGCGTCGAACTTGTTCCCCGTCAGGCGGTACGCCAGCCGGTAGACCTTGGCGGAGTGGTTGGCCACCACTTCCTCCCAAGTGGGCCTGACCCATACAGCGGCGGAATCTTGCGTCGCAGGGACAGGCGCCATACCTGATGCTGACATCGTCCACTCCCATCGTGGATTGCTATCGCCCGGATACTGCTGACATCTCTTGTTCGGCGCCGATCACCTCACGGATGACCGGATATCCATCATTTCAAAGTTGGCTGGGAATTTCCTGACCGGCGCCGTTCTTCAGCCAGAGGCACAACGATTCCCTTCCGCGGCTGGCCCCCCTCACACAGTAGGCTGTACTAAACACTCCCCTGCCGCCCAGAAAGCGAATCACATGAGCGCCGACAAATCCACGAGCTGGTCCTATGCAGAAGATCTGCCCGCAGAGGATGAGGTTATGCTTCGTGCCAGGGAGCGCTCTTTCGAACTGGGCGTGACGCCCATCGGCGCAGGTGTTGGTGCGGTCCTGACGGTGTTGGCTGCGGGCTCGAAGGCCCAGACCGCCGTCGAAATCGGCACCGGCGCGGGTGTCTCGGGGGTATGCATCCTGCGGGGGCTCGGACCGCAGGCCGTGCTGACCACCATCGACGTGGACGTCGAACATCTGAAGGCGGCACGTGAAGCCTTTTCGGAGGCCGGCAGTCCGGCCAACCGCACCCGTACCATTTCCGGCCGCGCCGGTGATGTCCTCCCGCGCCTGACCGACTCCGCTTATGACCTGGTGTTTGTTGATGCGGACAAGCCCGGTCTTCCCGGCTACGTGGAACAGGCCGTCCGGCTCCTGAAGGCCGGCGGGCTGCTCATCATCAATGACGCACTGGACAAGGACCGCGTGGCCAACCCGGCTGTCCGGGAGTCCAACACGGTGGTGCTCCGCCAGGTGGGCAAGGCAATCCGCGACGACGACCGCCTGGCGTCCGCGATGCTTCCCACGGGCGACGGCCTGCTGGTCGCGGTTAAGAAGTAGATCCACAGCAAATAAGCCAAGGTCCGCAGCGGGTTGGCTGCGGACCTTGGCCTTGCGGGATTATTCGGCAACGCCGAACGGGATTATTCAGTCACGCCGACGAGGCATTCCTTAAGGTTGGCCGCCTCCGCAGCGTTCAGTTCCACCACAAGCCGTCCGCCGCCTTCGAGCGGTACGCGCATGATAAGGCTACGGCCCTCTTTGGTGACTTCCATAGGGCCGTCGCCGGTGCGTGGTTTCATAGCCGCCATGAGGAATTTCCCCTCCATTTAGTCCCAGGACATATCAGCCCGGATGGGCTGTGTCCGCATGGTCAAATCAAGCCGCCATGGCGGCCCGTACTGATGCCGCCACGGCTGAACATTTCTGAATGCTTTTTGTCCCTGCTTACTTACTATTATCCCGTAATGACCCGCACGTAGCTAATCGATGGACATTTACGGCCGCGTCGGATTCCCCAATCTGCCGGCCAGGCGCCGCCCGCGATCACGGCGGATAATCGCCGCCGCCCGGAAGCTGCGCCCATGCCCACAGCCAGACGATCCACACGATCTGGAGCAGGACAAACATTGTCAGGACCGTGCCGCGGTATGCCTTCGACCGGGACAAGAGCGCGGCAGCCAGGGCCAACGGGAACAGCGGGAGCAGCATCCGGAAAGTACTGGTCTGGGGGTGGAGGAACACCAGGAGGTAGCCCATGTAGCAGGCGCACCACAAGCGCAGTTCCACACCAAGCCGGACCACCGGCGGGGAGAACAGCAGGAGCGCAAAGAGGCCGGCAAAGACGAATGGCGCCATGATCCCCAGGACGGGGCCAAAGAGGTCGACGCCGGCGTCGAACCAGGGCTTGAAGGGCACCAGGTCATGGCCGCGCCACACTGTTTCGGTTTTGGTATACGCCTCAATATCTCCGGTGGCGGCCCAGGCCGCTGCCGGCCACAGCAGTGCCGAGGCACCGCACACCACGGTTAGGCCCGCCAGGGACGCCAGCTCCCCGAGGCTGTGGGTGCCCGGCCGCTCCCCGCGCCCCGGTTCGAACAGTCGCCAGAGGAAGAGAAGCCCCACCATGGCGGCAAAGGGAACGCCCACGGGTCGGGAGAGGCACAGCAGCAGGACCACCGGCATGGCAACGAAATAATGACGCCTGATGACGAGCAGCAGGGCGGTGGCCAGCAGGAAAACAGTCAGGGGCTCCGCGTACGGGACCTGGAGAATGGCGGACACCGGAAAGGTCGCGAAGAATGCCACGCCCCAAAGCGCCGCAGTGTGCGAAGCCTTGTGGCTGAACAGACAGTACAAAACCAGCGCCGCACCTAACCCCGCCAGCATGGCGACGACCGTAAGCGCCACGGCAGGGCTGATTCCGGTCAGGCCTGCGAGCGCACGGCCCAGGGCCGGGAAGAGCGGATAGAAGGCCCACGCATTTTCCTGCACGTTGCCGGCGGCATCCGTTGGAAGCGGTGAGGGATAACCGTCGGTGATGATCCGGCCGTACCATCGCGCATCCCAGATATTGATGAAGTTCCAGTAGTCAGGGCCGGCCGGAAACCACGGGTTAGGCCCTTGGTGCAGGGCTGCTGCCATAAAGATGCAGGCGCTGACCAGCCGGGCAGTGGCGTAGAGGGCGGCAACCTGCAGCCACCAGGGCCAGCGTTGGACCGCCCACCTGGCGCGGGCGCCGAATGCGGTGATCAACGCCGTCGGGCCCGTCCGGTCCCCCGTGTCAGTGCTCAAGCGCCGGCCTCCGGGCGCGCCGCCCGTTCCGATTCCAGCAGCCGTGCCCGGAGCCTGCCCATTTCTTCGTCTTTGGCCGCGATTTGGTCCCGCAGTTCGTCGAGGACCTGGTCCACCTGATCCATCCGGTATCCACGCAGGCCGAGAGAGAAGCGGACCCGGTCGACGTCGCCAGGTGCAGCGTCCGCGGGCAGCAGCACCGGCGGAAGGTTGGCGGGCGGCTGCCCGAACCCCCGGTAGAGAATCGGATTCTCCGGGACCTCGGAGCCTGTGGCCGGTTCACTGCCCCGGCGGAGGCTGCGCAGAATGCCGCGGCGGCCACCGGCGCCTGCCCACAGGGTGGCGGCGATCAGCACGATGGCGAGGTAGACCAGGAAAAAACTCACAGCACCCATCGTGCCAGATATGGGCCGACGCCCTATTCGGGCCGTTGCTCGCCGTTGGTGGAAACCGGGGGCGTCCAGTGCAGCACCAGCTGCACCGCTTCGGCGGGATCGTCCACCACCTGGATGAGGTCCAGGTCCTTTGCGGAGACCATTCCCTCGGCCACGAGGGTGCCCTTGATCCATTCGATCATCGGCCCCCAGAAGTCGACGCCGAGGAGCACGATCGGGAAGGAGGTCACCTTCCGCGTCTGGACCAGGACCATGGCTTCAAAGAGTTCATCCAGCGTTCCCAACCCGCCGGGAAGAACGATGAAGCCCTGGGCATACTTGACGAACATGGTCTTCCGGGCAAAGAAGTAGCGGAAGTTAATGCCGAGGTCCACCCACTGGTTCAGGCCCTGCTCGAAGGGCAATTCAATGCCCAGGCCGACGGAGACGCCGTTGCCTTCCACGGTGCCGCGGTTGGCGGCCTCCATGGAGCCCGGACCGCCGCCGGTAATGACGGCCACGCCCGCGGCTGCCAGCTTCCGGCCTACTTCCATGCCCATTTCGTAGTACGGGCTGCCGGGCTTGGTGCGCGCCGAGCCGAAGACACTGACGGCGGGCCCCAGATCGGCAAGCGCGCCGAACCCCTCGACGAACTCGCTCTGGATCCGGAGGACGCGCCAGGGGTCCGAATGGACGAACTGTCCTGCGCCTTTGGTATCAAGCAAATGCTGGTCGGACATTTCCACAGCCGCCTGCTTGCGACGGAGTTCAAGGGGCCCCTTACGGCGCGGCTGGGTAGTTTTGGCCGGATCTGCGTTGATGCTCATCCCCCAAGGCTAATGCCAAGGCCAGCGTGCCTGTGGCAGGTATCTCTTGAATCACGATCCGCGCGAACTTGGCGTGATTCACCTCATAACCAGCCAATGTTCGCTAGATTCTTCTTTATGACTACTCATGTGCCCGGCGATGCGCTCGTCTCCCTGAATGGTGTGAATAAGCATTACGGTCAGTTGCACGTTTTGAAGGACATCAATCTCCACGTCCGTAAGGGCGAAGTGGTGGTGGTCATTGGCCCGTCAGGCTCAGGAAAGTCCACGTTGTGCCGTGCCATCAACCGTCTGGAAACCATCGAAGGCGGCACCATCAGCATTGATGGAAAGGTGTTGCCGGAGGAGGGGAAGGAGCTGGCCCAGCTCCGCGCCGACGTCGGGATGGTCTTTCAGTCCTTCAACCTCTTCGCGCACAAGACCATCCTTGAGAACGTGACGCTTGGTCCCATCAAAGTCAAAGGCGTTGCCAAGGCCCAGGCGGACAAGGAAGCCATGGCATTGCTGGAGCGCGTGGGCGTGGGGCACCAGGCCCCCAAACTCCCGGCGCAGCTCTCCGGCGGCCAGCAGCAACGCGTGGCCATCGCCCGCGCCCTGGCGATGAAACCAAAGGTCATGCTCTTTGATGAGCCCACCTCTGCGCTGGACCCCGAGATGATCAACGAGGTCCTTGACGTCATGATCCAGCTGGCCAAGGAAGGCATGACCATGGTTGTGGTCACGCACGAAATGGGTTTCGCCCGGAAAGCCGCCGACCGTGTGGTTTTCATGGCGGATGGCCAGATCGTGGAGGATGCCAAGCCGGAAGAATTCTTCACCAACCCGAAGAGTGACCGAGCGAAGGACTTCCTGTCCAAGCTGCTCACCCACTGATTTTCCATCAACGAACACACACTCCAGTTCGCACCCAGGCCGTGACCCACGGCCGACCAATGAAAGGAATGTCATGAAGGCATTTATGACCCGCCGGAAGTCGTTCTTCGTGGCGGCTACTGCTGCCCTGGCGTTGTCCCTCAGCGCATGCGGCGGCACCACCCCCGGCACCACCAGCGATCCCACTGTTGCCGACAAGCCGACGTTTGCCGCCGGCACCACCATGGCCAAGCTGTCCGCCGCAGGCACCATCAAGATCGGCACAAAGTACGACCAGCCGCTCTTCGGCCAGGTGGGCCTGGACGGCAAGCCGGTAGGCTTCGACGTCGAGATGGGCAAGCTGATCGCAGCCAAGCTGGGCATCGCCGCGGACAAGATCGAATGGTCAGAGACTGTCTCAGCCAACCGCGAACCCTTCATCGAGCAGGGCAAGGTGGATATTGTCATCGCCACCTACACGATCAATGACAAGCGCAAGCAGGTTGTCAGCTTCGCGGGCCCGTACTACGAGGCCGGCCAGGCGCTGATGGTGAACAAGGACAACACGTCCATCACCAAGCCTGAGGACGTCGCAGGCAAGAAGGTGTGCTCCGTCACCGGTTCCACCCCTGCCGCGACAATCGTGGACAAGTACAAGGCCGAGCTCGTGCCGGCAGCCACCTACTCCGCCTGCCTTGAGCCGCTGCGCAACAAGCAGGTCGAAGCGATCACCACGGACAACGTGATCCTGGCCGGCTTTGTGGACAAGGAACCGGATGCCTTCAAGCTGGCGTCGGATCAAACCTTCACCAAAGAGCCGTACGGCATTGGCCTGAAGAAGGACGACACCGAATTCCGCAACTGGATCAACGACCAGCTCGAGGCGTTTGGCAAGGACGGGTCCTACAAGAAGGCCTGGGAAGCAACCGCAGGTTCGGTCATCAAGACCGCCCCTGAACTTCCCGCCATCAAGCGCTACTAGGTAGCCACGGCGGCTTCCGGGGAATTCGTTGACCGCGTTCCCCGGAAGCCGCCGGCCTGCTTTTTGACCCCCTACGCCCAGAGCCGAAGGATCCTATGGAAGTCATCATTGAAAACCTGCCCCTTTATTGGGAAGGCCTTCTCCGCACCCTTTTCCTGTCCGTCGTCTCCGGCATCATCGCCCTTATCCTCGGAACACTCCTGGCAGCAGCCCGAGTTTCCCCCGTTGCGGCCCTCCGGGGATTCAGCACCGTCTACGTGGAAATCCTCCGGAACACCCCACTGACCATTGCCTTCTTCTTCGCAGCGATCGTCCTGCCCCGCCTCGGCGTGACCTTCCAGCAGTTCGAGGTCGCAGCGATCATCGCCCTCAGCGCCTATACAGCGGCCTTCATCGCTGAAGCCGTCCGCTCAGGCGTTAACAGCGTCCCGCTCGGCCAGGCTGAGGCCGCGCGCAGCATCGGCATGAACTTCGGCCAGGTCCTGAATCTCATCATCCTGCCGCAGGCGCTTCGGACCGTGATCCCGCCGCTGATCAACATCCTGATTGCCCTCGTCAAGAACTCTTCCGTCGCCGGCGCGTTCTTTGTCCTGGAACTGTTCGGCTACGGCCGCCAAATGGCCAACGCCAACGGTGACCAGGTCATGGCAGTACTGCTCGGCGTCGCGTTCTTCTATCTGCTCCTCACCATTCCGCTGGGCATCCTTGCCAGCACCGTGGAACGAAAGGTGGCGATTGCCCGATGACTTCAGTCCTCTACGACGTTCCCGGCCCCAAAGCGCGCCGGGTCTCGCTGATCGGTTCCGTGGTTGGAACCGTGCTGATCCTGGGCCTTCTGGCATGGATTGGCATGACTCTCGCCCAGCAGGGCATTTTTGAAGGTCGCCGCTGGGCGATCTTCACCCGGGGCGACGTCTGGACGCTGCTCGCCAATGGCCTCGGCGCAACGCTCACCGCCGCCGCCCTCGCCGCAGTGATCGCGTTTCCCCTCGGCCTGATGTTCTGCCTGCTGCGCATCTCGCTGGTCGCCTGGATCCGGATTCCCGCCCGCGTGGTCCTGGAGTTCCTGCGCGGCATGCCGGTTGTGCTGATGATGCTCTTCGTCCTGCTGGTGTTCGGGACGAGTTCCTTCGTCGCGGTGGTGGCCGGGCTCGTCCTCTACAACACCGCTATCTTCGCGGAGATCATCCGGGCCGGCATCCAATCACTGCCGAAGGGACAGCGGGAGGCGGGCCTGACCATCGGCCTGACCAGCTTCCAGTCCCGGATGCTCATCGAGCTGCCGCAGGCTGTCCGCCGTATGATGCCGTCGCTGGTTGCCCAACTCGTGGTGCTCCTGAAGGACACCTCCCTGGGCTACATCGTGGCGTACGGCGAACTTCTGCGCGCAGTGCAGGTCATGGCGGACTTCCTCGGGAACGCGTTCCTGTTCCCCATCTTCTTTGTGGCTGCCGCCATCTACATTGTGATCAACATCTGCGTTTCCCGGCTCGCAATCTGGATCGAGCGCCGCGGTTCCACGAAGACGGCAGGCGGTGTTGCCAAAGCGCCAACCGCTGTGGTCGCACCGGAACTACCGGATGTACGCGAATCCAAGTAGCCACATCCACACACGCAGAAGGGTCCGCAGCCTGCAGGCTGCGGACCCTTCTGCGTGCAGGCTTACGCCGCGAGCCAACTCCGAAGCGCCCGCAGGCATTCCCGGATGGCGTCGGCGTCGACGTGCTCGTTGTCCTTGTGGGCCAGCAGCGGATCGCCGGGGCCGAAGTTCACTGCCGGGATCCCCAGTTCGCTGAAACGCGCGACGTCGGTCCAGCCGTATTTCGGTTTCGGCTCGGCTCCGACGGCGGCCACGAAGGACGCGGCGGCCGGGTGGTTCAGTCCCGGGCGCGCACCGGCGGCGGCGTCGGTGCGGACCACAGCGAAGCCCGCCAACAGTTCGCGCACATGCGCCTCCGCCTGGTCCGGCGTCTTGTCGGGGGCGAAGCGGTAGTTGATTTCGACGACGCAGCGGTCCGGGATGACGTTGCCGGCCGTGCCGCCGTTGATCTTCACGGCGTTGAGGCTCTCGCGGTAGTCGAGGCCGTCCACGTTGATGGTCCGCGGCTCGTAGGCTGCCAGCCGGGCCAGGATGGGTGCCGCCGCGTGGATGGCGTTGCTGCCCATCCACGCACGGGCAGAGTGTGCTGCCTCGCCCACCGTGGTGGCCTCAAAGCGGCTGGTGCCGTTGCAGCCACCCTCGACGGTGCCATGGGTCGGCTCCAGGAGGATGGCAAAATCGCCGCCCAGGAGGCTGCCGTGGTTGCGGACCAGGCGGCCCAGTCCGCTCTTGACCGCTTCCACTTCCTCATGGTCGTAGAACACGAAGGTGACGTCCCGCTGGGGCGCCCCGCCGCCGTCGAACATTGTGGCCGCCAGCGCGAGCTGCACGGCGACACCGCCCTTCATGTCCGTGGCTCCTCGTCCGTAGAGCACGCCCTCCCCGGGGACACCCGAATCCCAGGTGGACGGGACGGTACCGCGCGCGCCTTCAGTAACCGGCAGCGGCACTGTGTCCAGGTGTCCGGCGAGGATGACGCGTTCCGCCCTGCCGAGTTCCGTGCGCGCGATGATGGCGTCACCGTCGCGGACCACCTGGAGTTCCGGGATGGCCCGCAGAGCCACTTCGACAGCGTCCGCCAGTTCCGTCTCATTCCCGGAGACACTGTTGATGTCCATCAGGGCGGCGGTCAGCACGGAGACGTCCTGGCGGAGGTCCAAAGGCACGGTGATCGATTCAGGGGCGGTTTCGGCAGTCACGTTGCCAGTCTAGTTCGAACCCGGTGCCCGCCTCTCGGTAGACTGGGGCCATGACTGAGACCGCTACCTCCGCCGCGCCCAAAGACCAGAACGCAACTTCCGAAGCCCGCTCCGCCTACGGCTTCGGCTTGGCAACCATCGCCACCGCAACGGGCGGGGAAAATGCCGAAGCCACCGTCCTTGACGTCTGGTTCCCCGCGCCCGCGCTGGGCGTTGCGGCCGAAAACCTGCGCGCCGTGGAGAATGCGGACGAAACCCTGGTCCAGCTCGCCGCGAGCGGCACAGACGCTGACCGCGGGACCGAGCAGAAAGTGGTCTTCGTCCAGATCAACCTTGACGAAGCTCCGGCTGACACTGCAGACGCGTACCTCCGGCTGCACCTGCTTTCCCACCGGCTGGTCCGGCCCAACACGATCAACCTGGACGGCATCTTCGGCAAGCTGCCCAACGTGGTGTGGACCAACTTCGGCCCCGCCGCGGTGGAAGGCTTCGAACTGACCCGCGCCAAACTTCGCCGCCGTGGTGCCGTCACCGTCTACGGCGTGGACAAGTTCCCCCGCATGGTGGACTATGTGGTGCCCGCCGGCGTCCGGATCGCCGACGCCGACCGTGTCCGTCTCGGTGCCCACCTCGCCGAAGGCACCACCGTGATGCACGAAGGCTTTGTGAACTTCAACGCCGGCACCCTGGGCGCCTCCATGGTGGAAGGCCGCATCTCCGCCGGCGTCGTCGCCGGCGACGGCAGCGACGTGGGAGGCGGCGCGTCGATCATGGGCACACTCTCCGGGGGCGGCAAGGAAAAGATCGTCATCGGTGAGCGCGTCCTGCTGGGCGCCAACTCCGGCGTCGGCATCAGCGTCGGCGATGACTCCGTGGTGGAGGCAGGCCTCTACGTCACCGCTGGAACCCGTGTGCTCGTTCCCGGGCCCAAGGACGAGAATGGCGAGGACACCGCCAAGATCGTGAAGGCAGCCGAGCTGTCCGGCGTCCCCAACCTCCTGTTCCGGCGCAACTCCACCACCGGCGCCGTCGAGGCGCTGCCGCGCAAGGGCCAGACGGTGGAACTCAACGACGCCCTCCACGCCAACTGACCCGTCGGTGGCACGTGGACGCAGTTTCGTTCGCCCCACCGTGCTGCTGCTTACCCTGGCGCTGGCGGGCGCCGGCATCTACACAGCGGTCTCCTTCCTGCAGCGCTCCGAAACCCTGGTCCCGGAGCGCTGCACGGCCGACGTCGGGACCCAAAGCGCAGAGCTTGCAACGGACCAGGCGGTTAATGCCTCACTGATTACAGCGGTGGCGGTGCAGCGCGGGCTGCCTCCCCGGGCAGCCAGCATCGCCCTTGCCACCGCCATGCAGGAATCCAAGCTGCGCAACATCGCCCATGGCGACCAGGCCGGCCCTGACTCCCGTGGACTCTTCCAGCAACGTCCCTCGCAGGGGTGGGGAACCGAGGCCCAGGTGATGGACCCGTACTACGCTGCCAATGCTTTCTACGATGCCCTGGTCAAGGTTCCCGGCTACGAGTCCCTGGAAATCACCGACGCCGCCCAGCGTGTCCAGCGCTCGGCCTACCCCCTCGCGTACGCCCAACACGAAGATATGGGCCGGTCCTTCGCGTCCGGCCTGACCGGCCAGGCGCCCGCCTCGCTGCTGTGCACTTTGCGTGCCCCGCAGGAACCGGGCATCCCCGCCGCCGTCGAATCCGAGCTAGCCCAGGCGTTCGGGCCGCTCGCCATCACCACGGAGAATGATTCGCTCGTGGTGGCAGCTGACGGCAGCCAGGCCTGGTCCGTGGCGCAGTGGGCAGTTGCCAATGCCAAGGGCCTGGCGGTGACGCGCGTGGACGTTGCAGGCCGGAGCTGGGACCGTGAGGATCAGGGCGGCTGGCAAAAATCCGACGCGCCCGCCGGACAGGTCCGCATTACAGTTGCACCGGCCGGCACCGGCAGCTGACGGCCCGGATGCTGACCGCCCCGCCTCAGACCAGGATGTCCACCACGGGCTGGACGTAGCTGCGGAAGAGCTCCGGCGCGGACATGAGGTTATGGCTCATGATGATCTTGTCCGGCTCCAGGTACCACGCCCGCTGTTCGTTCAGCGGCAGTTCGATGATGGTCAGGGTGAAGTCCCGTGACCCCCGGCCCACCTCCAGCAGGCGGTCATCCACCATGTCGCCCAACAGCTGGTCCGAACCGCTGGCCACCCGTTCGGCTTCCAGCCGGACGTACTCGCTGCGGCGCTCCCGTGCCCAGGTCAGCGCGGACCCGAAATGCGCCTGCAGGACACGCTGGAGGGCCGGGGAATTCCCGAATTCCCCAAAATCCGGAGGGGACAGCTCCGGTGACGTCTGGGGGTGTGCCCTCAGCAGCTGCTCCCACCAGGCCTCCCATTCGGTCTTGAGCGCACTCTGCCCGCCGACGTCGGCGGTGAGGTGCGAGTGGTCTGCATGGCGGATCTTCGGCGCGGCATGCGACAACGCGGGGTGGCCGGCGCCGTCGAGTCCTGCCGCATCACGGACGAAGAGCGCGATCATCAGAGGCCCGGACGTATCCGTGGTGATCTGCCAGCCGGAACCACCTGTGTGATGCATCCCTACTCCTCCTGTGGCCTGCCTGTACCGGCCTGACCAGCCGGTTCCGCTCCCCCGGCTCCCAGTCTATTCCGGTTGCCACCGGACGGTAATGTCAGGCGGCCAGGCTCTTCAGGTGCCGGTCCAGGACGTCGTGGCACATCTGTGCCGTCATCCAGGCGGGCTGCAGGAGGGCGTGCATGCACAGCCCGTCCAGCGTAGCCAACAGCCTCTCCGCCTCGACGGCCAGCGACTGCTGCCCGTCGCCGTCGTCCGGTACCAGGCCCGTGATGACCTGCCCGACGACGGCTGCCACCTCCCGGTGGCTCCGATCCGCCTCGGCTGCGAGGAAAGGACGGATCCTGGCCGCGTTTTTGAAGGCCATCCACACGCAGGCGTCCACGGCCCGCTCCTCGTCGAGCGGCAGAAATTCACCCAGCAGGGTTAAAACCGCCTCACGATGCGGGCCGGTCCCGGGTTTGCTGGCGGCCATCGCCGGCAATGCCGCGGTGAGCCGGCCCGTGATCCGGTCCACAACGGCGGCAAAGGAATGGCTGAGCAGTTCTTCACTGCCGGCAAAATAGTGCCGGACGGAGCCAACGGCGAGGCCTGCTTCGTCCGCCACCTCCCGCAGTGAGGCCCGCTCGAGGCCGTCGACGGCGATGATCCTAAAGACCGCTTCAACGATTTCTGCGCGCCGGGTTTCGGCATCAACAATTTTGGGCACTCCTATTATTTAGCACACCCGTGCTTAAATCCACGCATCCGCGGAATTGGGATAGCGTGGAGGCATGAAAATTCTGGTCACAGGTGGCACCGGGTACATCGGTTCGCACACAGTCTTGTCCCTGCAGGAAGCCGGCCACGATGTGGTGGTGATCGATAACCTGGTGAACTCCAGCGAGGAGTCACTGCGCCGGGTTGCCGAACTCAGCGGCAAGACCGCCGAATTCCACAAGGTGGACCTGGTGGACGAAGCCGCAGTGGAAGGCGTCTTTGCCGCCCACACGATCGACGCCGTGATCCACTTTGCCGGGCTCAAGGCGGTTGGTGAGTCGGTCCGCGAACCGCTCAAGTACTACTACAACAACCTTGTGGGCACGCTGAACCTGATCCGGGTGATGGACCGCCACGACGTCCGCTCCATCGTCTTCAGCTCCTCCGCCACAGTGTACGGCGAGCACAATCCCATCCCCTACGTGGAAAAGATGGAGATTGGCGCCAACAACCCCTACGGCCGCACCAAGGAACAGATCGAGGACATCCTCGCCGATCTGGGCGCCGCTGACACGCGTTGGCACATTGCCCTGCTGCGCTACTTCAACCCGGTGGGCGCACACCCGTCCGGCCGCATCGGCGAGGACCCGCAGGGCATCCCCAACAACCTGGTGCCCTTCATCGCCCAGGTGGCCGTGGGACGCCGCGACAAGCTCATGGTGTTCGGCGGGGACTACGACACCCCTGACGGCACCTGCCTGCGGGACTACATCCACGTCGTCGACCTCGCCGAAGGCCACGTGGCAGCCCTCAACCACGTGGCGGACCGCTCAGGCGTCTACCGCTGGAACCTTGGCTCCGGGAAGGGCTCCTCCGTGCTGGAGGTCCTGCGATCCTTCGAGAAGGCCGTGGGCCAGCCCATCCCCTACGAGATCACCGGTCGCCGCGCGGGCGACCTCCCGGCCTTCTGGGCCGACGCCACCTCCGCCCTGGCCGACCTGAGCTGGTCCACCACGAAGACCGTGGACCAGATGTGCGAGGACCACTGGCGCTGGCAGAAGAACAACCCCCTGGGTTACACCTCCTAGCATCGGTTGCTCCCCATCGATCGCTCCGTAACGGCCCTTTAGGACGCTCAAAACGGCGTTTACGGAGCAATCGATGAGAGTACGACGGCGGCCGGCCACCTTCGCGAAGAAGGTGACCGGCCGCCGTCGTTATTTAGTCAGGGCCGGCTTAGCGGACCGGGTAGTCGCGCTCGGGTTCGCCGATGTACAGCTGGCGCGGGCGGCCGATCTTGGTGTTCGGGTCGCTGATCATTTCACGCCATTGGGCGATCCAGCCCGGCAGGCGGCCGATTGCGAACAGTACGGTGAACATCTTCTCCGGGAAGCCCATGGCCTTGTATATCAGGCCGGTGTAGAAGTCCACGTTCGGGTAGAGCTTGCGCTGGATGAAGTAGTCGTCGTTCAGCGCCTTCTCTTCGAGGCGCATGGCGATCTCGAGCAGTTCGTCGTTGCCGCCGAGCTTGGTGAGGATTTCGTGGGCCGTGGCCTTGACGATCTTGGCACGCGGATCGTAGTTCTTGTAGACGCGGTGTCCGAAGCCCATGAGGCGGACGCCGTCTTCCTTGTTCTTGACCTTCTCCATGTAGTCCTCGGGCTTGGTGCCGTCGGCCTGGATCTGGCGGAGCATCTTCAGCACTGCCTCGTTGGCGCCGCCGTGGGCGGGACCGAAGAGGGCGTTGATGCCGGCTGACACCGAGGCGAAGAGGTTGGCGTTGGAGGAGCCCACCAGGCGCACGGTGGAGGTGGAACAGTTCTGCTCGTGGTCAGCGTGCAGGATGAGGAGAAGGTCCAGCGCCTTGGCGATGACCGGGTCCACTTCGTACTGCTCGGCCGGCAGGCCGAAGCTGAGGCGGAGGAAGTTCTCCACGAGGTTGTGGGAGTTGTCGGGGTACAGCATGGGCTGGCCGATGCTCTTCTTCAGGGCGTAGGCGGCGATGACCGGCATCTTGGCCAGCAGCCGGTACGTGGAGACTTCTACCTGCTCAGCGTTGAACGGATCCAGCGAGTCCTGGTAGAACGTGGACAGCGCCGACACGGCCGAAGAGAGCACAGGCATCGGGTGGGCATCACGCGGGAAACCGCTGAAGAAGCCCTTGAGCTCTTCGTGCAGCAGCGTGTGGTGACGGATACGCTGGTCGAAGGCTTCCAGTTCCGTGGGTGTCGGCAGGTTGCCGTAGATCAGCAGGTAGGACACCTCAAGGAAGCTGGAGTGCTGCGCCAGCTGTTCGATGGGGTACCCGCGGTAACGCAGGATGCCGGCATCGCCGTCGATGTAGGTAATTGCGGACGTGGTTGCTGCGGTGTTCATGAAGCCGGGGTCAAAGGTGACTGCGCCCGTCTGCTTGAGCAGCTTGGAAACGTCGTAGCCTTCGTTTCCTTCAACAACCTGGATGCGCGGGAGCTTGAGCTCGCCTCCTGCATGGTGCAGGGTTGCGCTGTTGGTCTCAGTCATGGAGTCCCCTTCATGAGGCGCGTGGGCCTCTGTCGAAAGCTTGATCCAACATCCGGTGAGCCGTGGCAGTGACCCTGTTCATCCAGGAATCCAACACCCGGGCTGCCTTCTTGTAGAAAGCCACCATTGATAGTCACTTAAAAAGTACCGCCCGTTTGCGGGTGTCACTAATCGGAGGCGTGCGAAACCCCCGTAAAATGCCGCCTTTGTGGTGCGAGTCACATGATTGTTACGGCGCCGTGGCCAGTCTGGCCACTGCGGCGTCAATCCGTTCATCAGTGCCCGTCAATGCGACACGCACAAACCCGTTGCCGGCTTCGCCGTAAAAGACGCCTGGCCCCACCACGATGCCTCGCTCAGCAAGCCGGGCCACGGTGTCCCAGGTGCTCTCTCCCGCGGTGGACCAAAGGTACAGTCCGGCGTCGGAATCCTTGATCTCCAGCCCGAAGCCCTGCAAAGCCGGCACCAGGCGCTCCCGGCGTCCGCGGTAGAGGTCCTTCTGGGCCTGGACGTGGGTGTCCTCGCCCAACGCAACCCGCATTGCTTCCTGCACCGGGTAGGGGACGATCATGCCGGCATGCTTGCGGCTGTTGACGAGGTTGGCCATGATGGCCGGGTCACCGGCCACAAACGCTGCGCGGTAACCTGCCACGTTGGACTGCTTGCTCAGCGAGTACACGGCCAGAAGGCTCTCGTGGGACCCGCCGGAAACGCGCGGATCCAGGATGCTGGGCACGGGCTCGCCGCCGCGCTGTGTGTCCCACGCGCCCCACCCGAGTTCGGCGTAGCACTCGTCCGAGGCCACCACGGCGCCCAGTTCGCGGGCCTGCGCCACAAGCGCTTTAAGGGACTCAACATCCCTGACGCTTCCGGTGGGGTTGCCCGGGGAGTTTACCCAGATCAGCCGCACGCGTGCGCGGGTGGCATGGTCCAACTCGTCGAGGTGGTCGGTAGCGACGGAGGTGACGCCAGCGAAAGTAGCCCCGATGTCATAGGTGGGGTAGGCAACCTTGGGGCGGACGACGACGTCGCCCGGCTTCAGCCCGAGCAGGAGCGGCAGCCACGCCACCAGCTCCTTGGAGCCGACGGTGGGCATAATGTTCTTAGGGTCCAGGCCGGGGACGCCGCGGCGCCGCTCGAACCACGCCGCAATGGCTTCCCGCAACGGAACGGTGCCGTGGACCGTGGGGTATCCCGGGGCGTCCGCGGCGGCCCTGAGGGCATCCTGGATCACAGCGGGAGTGGGGTCGACTGGCGTGCCGATCGACAGGTTCACGGCCCCGCCGGGGTGCTCAGAGGCTTTGGCCAGGTACGGTGCCATGGCCTCCCACGGGTAGTCGGGAAGGCTCAGGCCAAAGCTGTTCACGGCAGCGGTCAACGCGATGCCCGGCTCAGTGGTCTTGGTTCTGCAGCGGCAGGGCGGCGATCATCGGGTGATCCTTGCCCGTGTTGCCCACCTTGGCGGCGCCACCGGGCGAGCCAAGGTCATCGAAGAATTCGACGTTGGCCTTGTAGTAGTCAGCCCACTCTTCGGGGGTGTCATCCTCGTAGTAGATGGCTTCCACCGGGCATACCGGCTCGCAGGCACCACAGTCGACACACTCATCGGGGTGGATGTACAAGGAACGCTCACCCTCATAGATGCAGTCAACGGGGCATTCCTCGATACATGCCTTGTCCTTGACATCTACACACGGCTGCGCGATTACGTACGTCACGTCCCTTGCCTCTCCACGATATTTCCCGGCAGTGGCCGGCACTTGAATCCGGCACCGGCCGGACTATTGACTTCTGAGCCTATTATCTCCCAGCCCGTCCACGCGAACCTAGCCGGCCGCCTTAGTATGAACTGGTGAGTCCCGCCCAGCCTACGCCCCGAGAATTTCTGGCCACCGCCCCGCCCGGAACACGGGTTGTAGTCCGCTACCGGATCGACGGCGGCCTGACGGACGCCCTGGGGCATCTGGTGGCCACTGACGACGGCGGCTGCACAGTCCGCACACGGAAGGCCGACGTCGTGATCCCCTTGGACCTGGTGGTGGCTGCCAAGGAAGTGCCGCCGGCGCCGGAGCGGCGCCCCGCTCGCGTCCGCAACTGACGCTTTCCTGACACAAAGGAAGCCGCCGGCACGACGGCGGGATTCCCGCCTGCCGTACCGGCAGCTTCAGTGACGTGCTATTTGGGACTAGGCCTTGGCGCGTGCCCGGGTGGACTTGGCGCGCTGGTTGACGTCCAGGATGAGCTTCCGGATGCGGATGGACTCCGGGGTGACCTCGACGCACTCGTCTTCGCGGGCGAATTCGAGGGACTCTTCGAGGGTCAGGTCGCGCGGGGGCGTCAGGTTCTCGAAGGTGTCCGAGGAAGCGGCACGCATGTTGGTGAGCTTCTTTTCCTTGGTGATGTTGACGTCCATGTCGTCGGCGCGGGAGTTCTCGCCGACGATCTGGCCTTCGTAAACCTCGGAGGTGGGACGAACGAAGAAGGAGCCACGTTCCTGCAGGTTGATCATGGCGAACGGCGTCACAACGCCGGCGCGGTCGGCCACCATCGAACCGTTGGTGCGGTACTCGATCGGGCCGGCCCAGGGCTCGTAGCCCTCGGAGATGGAGGCTGCGATACCGGCGCCGCGGGTGTCCGTGAGGAACTTGGTGCGGAACCCGATCAGGCCACGGGCCGGAACGATGAACTCCATGCGGCACCAGCCGGTGCCGTGGTTGGCCATGTTGGTCATGCGGCCCTTGCGGGCGGCCATCAGCTGGGTGACGGCGCCGAGGTACTCTTCCGGCACGTCGATGGTCATGTGTTCCATCGGCTCGTGGATCTTGCCGTCCACGGTCCGGGTGACAACCTGCGGCTTGCCGACAGTCAGTTCGAAGCCTTCACGGCGCATCTGCTCGACCAGGATGGCCAGCGCGAGCTCGCCACGGCCCTGGACTTCCCAGGCGTCGGGACGCTCGGTGGGGAGAACCTTGATGGAGACGTTACCGATCAGTTCCTTGTCCAGGCGGTCTTTCACCTGGCGGGCCGTGACCTTGGCGCCCTTGACCCTGCCGGCCAGCGGCGAGGTGTTGATACCGATGGTCATGGAGATCGCGGGATCGTCCACGGTGATCAGGGGCAGCGGCTGCGGGTTGTCGACATCGGTCAGGGTCTCACCAATGGTGATTTCCTCGATGCCGGCGACGGCGACGATTTCGCCCGGACCTGCAGACTCGGTGGGAACACGGTCCAGTGCCTTGGTGGCCAGCAGTTCGGTGATCTTGACGTTCTTGAGCTCGCCGTTGGCGCGGGCCCAGGCAACGGTCTGGCCCTTGCGCAGGGTGCCGTTGTAGATGCGCAGCAGGGCAAGACGGCCCAGGAACGGGGAGGCGTCCAGGTTGGTGACGTGTGCCTGGAGCACGCCGTTCGGGTTGTACGTCGGAGCCGGGATGTGCTCGATGATGGTCTTGAACAGCGGCTCAAGGTCCTCATTGTCCGGAGCGGAGCCGTCGGCGGGCTGGTCCAGGGAGGCGCGGCCTACCTTCGCTGCTGCATAGACGACCGGCACTTCAAGGATCTTGTCCAGGTCCAGGTCCGGAACTTCGTCGGCGAGGTCCGAGGCGAGGCCCAGGAGGAGGTCCATCGACTCGTGGACAACTTCCTCGATGCGGGCGTCGGGGCGGTCGGTCTTGTTGACGAGGAGGATCACCGGCAGGTGCGCGGCCAGGGCCTTGCGCAGCACAAAGCGGGTCTGGGGCAGCGGGCCCTCGGAAGCGTCCACGAGGAGTACAACGCCGTCCACCATGGACAGGCCGCGCTCTACTTCGCCGCCGAAGTCGGCGTGGCCGGGGGTGTCGATGACGTTGATGGTGATGGTTTCACCGTTGGAGGACGGTCCGTTGTAGGCCACGGTGGTGTTTTTGGCCAGGATGGTGATGCCCTTTTCGCGTTCCAGGTCACCGGAGTCCATGACGCGGTCTTCGAGGTGGTTGTGTTCGGCAAAGGAGTTGGTCTGCTTGAGCATGGCGTCGACCAGAGTGGTCTTGCCGTGGTCAACGTGGGCCACGATCGCGACGTTGCGGAGGTCACTGCGTGATGCAGTGGCTACCGCGGTGTTGGTGGTGGTTTCAGACATGCGTGATTGCTCGATTCAGTGGTGAAGTCAGCTGTTGTTTCGCGACATTTCCAACCGGAACGCACGATGGATTAGCCCAATAACACAGGGCTCCTTCCCTCATTCTAAACGCTGAGCCTATTGTTGGCCTAAAAATCTCGGATCGGCCCAGTCCGGCCGGTGGGAAATTCCGGCGCGCCACGGCCCAAAGAGTGACCAAGCTCACTGGATTTTTGTGACTTGGTGCACCATCATTGCTGTGATAGCCACAGCAAGCCCGGAGAATCCCTGATGCGAAAAGCCTCGGCTCTGACCCGCTTTGTCGCCTCTGGAATCGCGGTAGCCGCGCTCCTGGGCGGCTGCGGACAGACCCCAGCAGCAACACCGGACTCCGGCGTGCCATCCCCGGCGCAGGCGGCCGCGGCCGGCGCATACCAGGCCCGCGGCGGCGATCCGATCAGCCTGCCTGCCGGTTCTATGTACCGCAACCCGGCCAGCGGGCGTGACGAGGTGGTGGTGCCGGACATGCGGCACACTGCCCTCCTCATAGGCGATTCCCAATCCGAACCTACTGACGGGTGGCCACGTCTTGGCCTTGCCGCCGTTGGTTACAAGGTCCACTTCTGCGGGCTCGGCGGCACGGGATTCGTGGCGTCCAACGGCAAGACGGGCAACTACATCGACGCCTTGCAGCGCGGCGACTGGAAACTGCCGTACGGGACGCCCGCGCTGATCGTCATCCAGGGCGGCGGCAACGACGCCGCGCACGGCGCCACCGATGCCCAGATCGTGGCCAACGCCGACCGCCTGATCGGGGCACTCCGGGAACGCTATCCAGGCGCCAGGATGGCCATGATAGGCACCCTGGCCCGCGGCGCCAACTATGGCGGCGGGCGGAGGACCCAGGTGGACGCGCTGCTGGGCACGGTGTCCGCCAGGAACGGCATACCCTTTGTGGGCGTGGGCGACTGGCTGTCGAAGTACAACCTCGCGAAGAACCTGGCAGATGCCGTCCACATGGATGCCGCAGGCCGCAGGTCGCTGGGCGGGCTGCTTGGATCCAGGCTTAGGCAGCTGGGGCTCGAAGGCCCATCGCTGGACGGAACAGCCTCGGTGGCAGCTTCCGAAGCCACCCCAGCGGACTGAAAAAAGGAATGGAGCCGGCGCCCTGAAGGCACCGGCTCCATCCTTAACCCGGGATGCTGCGGCCGGATCAGGCCACTTCGGGCGGAAGCATCAGCTTCGCACCGGGAATGGCGTTGAGCAGCGCCTTCGTGTACTCCTGCTGCGGGGACTCGAAGACGTCGTCCGTGGAACCGGTCTCCACCAGCTTGCCCTTTTCCATCACACAGACGTGGTCGGCAATCTGCCGCACCACAGCCAGGTCATGGGTGATAAAGAGGTAGGTCAGCCCGAGGTTGGCCTGCAGGTCCGCGAGCAGGTTCAGCACCTGCGCCTGGACCAGTACGTCCAACGCGGACACGGCTTCGTCGCAGATGATCACTTCCGGATCCAGTGCCAGCGCACGGGCAATGGCAACGCGCTGGCGCTGGCCGCCGGAGAGCTCGTTCGGGAACCGCTGCATGCTTGATTGCGGCAGCGCCACATGGTCGAGCAGTTGGCGGACCTTCTTCTCCCGGCTCGCTTTGTCGCCGATCCTATGGACGCGCAACGGCTCCTCGATGGTACGGAAGATGTTGTACATCGGGTCCAACGAGCCGTAAGGATCCTGGAAGATGGGCTGCACCCGCCGCCGGAATTTGAACAGTTCCGACGCTTTCAGCAGCGAGGTGTCGACGCCGTCGAAAAGAATCTTTCCATCGGTCGGCTTTTCGAGCTGCAGCACCATTTTTGCCACGGTGGACTTGCCCGAGCCGGACTCCCCCACAATTGCAGTAGTGGTTCCCCTCGCGACGTCGAAGCTGACCCCGTCCACGGCTGCGAAATCCGTCGACTTCCCCAGCCCTTGCCGCAGCTTGTAGACCTTGCGCAAGTCCCTGATCTCCAGGACATGGTCCGCGGCAGCCGCCTCCGCATCAGGGGCGAGAAGATCAGACGCTTCCACGCCCTGTTCCTTGGCGACCTGGATCCGGCGGCTCGCCAGTGAAGGCGCAGACTCAACCAGCCGTTTCGTGTAAGGATGCTGCGGATTCTGGAGCAACTCCAGCGACGGTCCAGCCTCTACAACCTGCCCCCGGTACATGACCACCACCTTGTCCGCACGCTCGGCCGCCAGCCCCAAGTCATGGGTGATCAGCAGCACAGCGGTGCCCAATTCCGTGGTCATGGTGTCCAGGTGATCTAGGATCTGTCGCTGGACCGTGACATCCAGTGCCGACGTCGGCTCATCCGCGATCAGGAGCCGCGGCTGGCAGGAGAGTCCGATGGCAATGAGGGCGCGCTGGCGCATACCGCCGGAGAACTCATGCGGGTACTGTTTGGCGCGCCGGTGGGCATCCGGAAGTCCCGCCTGAGCCAGTACCTTTGCGATGTCGTCCGGACCACTGGGGCGGCCGTTCGCGCGGAGGGTCTCCTTGACCTGATAGCCGATCTTCCAGACCGGATTCAGGTTGGACATCGGGTCCTGCGGAACCATGCCGATGGTATTGCCGCGGAGCTCGATCATCCGTTTCTCGGTGGCATGGGCGATGTCTTCACCGTCGAGCAGGATCTGTCCGCCGGACACCGCACCATTGGTGGGCAGCAGGCCGATGGCGGCCAATGCTGTTGTGGATTTGCCGGAGCCGGACTCCCCCACGATGGCCACTGTCTCCCCGGGCATGATGGTCAGGTGGGCGTTGCGGACTGCCTGAACCTCGCCAGTGCTGGTCTTGAACGTGATGGCAAGGTCGCGGATTTCCAGAAGGGGACTGGTTCCTGAATACCCTGCCTCGTCGACGCGAACGTCGGGAATCGTCATCTTTTCGCCTCTCATCGCTGCCGGCTCTTCGGGTCAAGAGCGTCACGCACAGCGTCACCCAGCATGATGAAGCTGAGCACTGTAATGGACAGGGCAGCTGCCGGGTAAAGCATGATTTCCGGCTTCGTCCGAATGGACGACTGCGCACCCGCAATGTCATTGCCCCAGGACATAATGCTTTGCGGCAACCCAATGCCTAGGAACGACAGTGTGGCCTCCAGAACAATGAATATGCCCAGATCCAAAGTTGCCAAAACGATGATCGGCGCCAGTGCGTTCGGCAGGACATGGCGCAAGAGTGCCCCAACCTTCGACACGCCCAGAGCGCGGGCGGCTGTGACAAAATCAGCATTTCGGACCTCGATGACCGCGCCGCGAGCCATGCGTGCCATTTGCGGCCACGCGAGCAAGGCAATAATCACCACCACGGTCCATACGCTCTTGTTCTCCCGGAAGGCGGGCAACTGGGTAATGACCAGAGCGCCAAGGACCAAAGGCAAGGCGAAGAAGATATCACTGAGCCGGGCCAAGACGGAATCTACCCAGCCGCCGTAGTAACCCGCGATCGCACCAATCGTCACGCCGATGATCACGACGCAGAGCACAGACAGGACGCCCACCGAGAGCGAAGCCTGCGTTCCGTGGACCACCCTCGAATAGATGTCGCACCCCTGGAACGTAAACCCGAATGGGTGCCCGGGCGCTGGACCGGCCTCGGAATTGCCTAGTTGGCAGTCATCGTTCGGCGGCACCGTCGACAGGAGGCTCGGGAACAACGCGATGATGATCAAAGTCAGAATCAACAGCGACGAAATGATGAACAACGGACGACGGCGAAGCTTGCGCCAGGCGTCAGCCCAAAGGCTCAGTGGTGCCTGATCCGTCTTCAGGGCATCTGTTGCCTGCAGCGGCGTCTCATCTATGGGTGCAACAAAATGGGTATCTCTACTGGTCATAACGAATCCTCGGGTCCAGCCAGGCGTACAGGAGATCAACGAGCAGGTTGGCGACCACGAACACCAGCACCAGCACGCTGACTATAGAAACAATGGTGGGCCCTTCAGTCCGCAAAGTGGCTTGGTAGAGCTTGTTGCCTACCCCCGGAACATTGAAGATGGCTTCCGTGACAATCGCACCGCCCATCAGACCGCCGAGGTCTGCGCCTAGGAACGTTACGACGGGGATAAGGGAGTTGCGCAGGATGTGCGCCACCACAACGCGGGGCCGGGAAAGACCCTTGGCGGTAGCTGTCCGCACGTAGTCGGCATTCATGCTCTCGCTGACGGATGCCCGCGTCAGCCGGAGCACGTAGGCAAACGACACCAGGCCCAGAACCGTTGCCGGCAGCAATAAATTGCCCCAATCGGCGTTGGCGCCGACGGTCGGTTTGGCCCAGCCCAATTGGACTCCGAAGACCAACTGGAAAGCAAAGCCGAGAACGAAGGTGGGAACTGCGATGACCACGAGCGAAGCCACCAGCACGGTGGAATCAAACCAGCCACCACGACGCAGTCCCGCAAAGACGCCGAAACCCACGCCGAATACGGTTTGGATAGCCAGCGCCTCTATGGCCAACATCGCCGTCACTGGAAAGACCCTCGCTAACGAGGCTGCAATCGGCTGGCCGGTGAAGTCGTTGCCGAGGTTAAAGGTGAAAATGTTCTGGAGGAAAAGTCCATACTGGACCCAAAACGGTTCATCGAGGTGGTACTGGCTGCGCAGGGTATCGATGACTGCCTGCGGGGGCTGGCGATCTCCGAAGAGCGCGGCAATGGGATCGCCGGGAAGGGCGAAGACCATGTAATAAACCAAGAGGGTGGTGCCAAGGAAGACGGGGATTGCCTGAAGGAGCCGGCGAAGGATAAAGCGGACCACTGGATCACCGGCCTTCGGGGAGCGAAGAAAGGGGTTTCATTTTTTGCCTTCCTGCCGTGCAGGACAATGGGGGCCCGGCTTTGTGCCGGACCCCCATTCGCCTGGCGGCAAGTTAGATCATGGAGACTACTTGGCCGTGATGTTGTAGTAGAGGATTCCGCCATTCCAGCCGGTTTCGGCCTTCACAACGTTTTCGCTCCACACAATCGGCTTTGCCTGGTCCCAGAGCGGCAGTCCGGGCAGGTCCTCGAAGAGGATCTCCTGGGCCTGGTTGAACTTGCCGTTCGCCTCATCAGTGGTCTTGGCGGCAAGGCCCTCCTGGAGCAGCTTGTCGAACTCAGGGTTCGAGTACTTCTCGTAGTTGGAGGATGCGCCCGTTGCCCAGACCGGTCCGAGGAAGTTGTAGAGCGACGGGTAGTCACCCTGCCAGCCGGCGCGGCTCAGGCCCGGGAGGGACTGGGACTTGCGCAGGTTCAGCACTTCAGCGAACTTGGCAAAAGGCTGGATTTCGGCCTGGATGCCGAGGTTGTTCTTGAAGCCGTTGGCAACGGCGTCAATCCATTCCTTGTTGCCACCATCAGTGTTGGAGGCAATCTGCAGCGGCTTGGAATTGTCGTACGGCTGGATCTTGTCAGCCTGGGCCCACAGGTCCTTGGCCTTCGCGGCGTCAAACTTCAGGATTTCGCTGCCCTTGAGGCCTTCCTTGAATCCGTCGATAACGGGCGGCGCGAAGGCCTTGGCCGGGGTGCGGGTTCCGTTGAAGACCACCTTGGCGATCTCTTCGCGGTTGATGGCGTACGACAGTGCCTGGCGGCGCAGCTTTCCGGCTTCACCCTGGAAGTTCGGGTTGTAACCCGGGATGTTCAGGGTGGAGTTGGTGGCCACCGGCTTCGTGGCGTTCCTGTCCTGGAAGTCTGAGACGTAGGTCTTCAGTGCGTTGGACGGCAGTACGTCCGAGATGTCCAGGTTGTTGGCCTGAAGATCCGTGTATGCGGGGCCCGGATCGGTGTAGAACTTGAAGGTCACGCCACCGTTCTTCGATTCGCGCGGACCGCTGTAGTCAGCGTTCTTGACGAGGGAGATCGACTGGTCATGGACCCAGGAGCCGGTCTTTTCGAACTTGTACGGACCGTTGCCTACGGGGTTTTCGCCGAAGGTCTTTGGATCCGCCAAAGCAGCGGACGGCAGCGGGAAGAACGCCGAGTAACCGAGGCGCAGCGACCAGTCAGCTTCCGGCTGAGCCAGCTTCACCGTGAGGGTCGAATCATCCGTGGCCGTCAGGCCGGACATTGTCTCGGCGGTGGGCGCCGGAGTGGTGGTGGTCTTGCCATCAGCTGCTTTTTCGGTGGTCACGGCCGAGACATCTGCATAGCCCGCGATGGACTCGAAGAAGAATCCGTTGTTCTGCAGGTTCTTGGAGTTCGCTGCGAAGTTCCAGGAATCAACGAACGTCTTGGCGGTGATCGCTTCACCGTTCGTGAACTTCTGGCCCTGCTTGACCTTGATGGTCCAGTTCTGGGCGTCAGAGGACTCAATGGACTCTGCCAGGGCGTTGACCGGCTTGCCGTCGGCATCGTAGCTCCGCAGGCCTTCGAAGAGCAGCTCGACAACGCGGCCGCCATAAACTTCGTTCGTATTTGCCGGTAGCAAGGGGTTCTGTGGTTCGTTGCTGTACGCGGTGATCACCTTGTTGGGATCGCCGGCCGACTGGCTGGCACCATCATTGCTGCCGCCTCCAGCGCCGCAGCCTGTCAGGGCAAGGGCAGCGATCGCCACCATGCCGAGTGCTTTGGAAGTGCGCGTGAAACGCATTCCGCCTCCTATGAGTTGTGGGAGATGTTCAGGGGAAATCTTTTGCTCCCCGGCAGGCCCGTCACAGGTTCCCACTGTGACGTGGCCTACATATATGAGTAGCCTAACCGCACAAAGTCCAAATACTGGTACTCCGTTGCTAAACCGTAACCAGTTAATCGCCAATAACTAGCCGGTACCCGGAAGTGGCGCAAATCACATGCTACTCGTTGGTAGGGGATGCTGCGAATCGAGGACGGGGGCGGGCTCCCACTAGGGCGACAAGCCCCAGGAGGGCCTATTTCAGGCGCCACTCCCACACATTCCACCAAACGCCCAAAGGGCCTGAGCTGGGCTTGATACCCGTCACGCGGCTGCTGAAAGCCACGGTTCCAGTGGTCTGGTACAGCGGCAGGCCGTACGCGCTGTACCACACGCGTTTGTCGATGTCAGCCAACAGTTCGTCCTGCTTTGCAAGGTCCGTAGTGCCGGACAGTTGCTCCATGGCTTTGTCTGCGTCGCCGTCGGAAAATCCGTTGAAGTTGCTGCCGCCACCGGTCTTAAATATCTGCGGGACGCGGCTGACGCCGACCCCGGGTCCGATAGAACCGAGGATGGCTGCGTCGTAGCTGCCGCCGCCGAGCGCTTTCGCCCAGTCCGAGCTGCCGAGGCCCGCGTCTTCAACGGTGAATCCGGCGAGGCGGGCGGAGTCGCGGATCAGGGAGAAGGCCCGCACGCGGTTGGGGTTGTCCCTGTTGTACAGAATGCGGACCGTCGGGGCAGCATCCCGCAATTGCGACTTCGCGCCTTGGATGTCCACGTCAGAGTATTCGGCCGAACCGTTGTTTTTCACGGCGTCCGGATACTTCGGATGGGGTGGCAGGAAGACGTGCGAGTCCAGGGGTTTCGCGTCGGCGACAAATCCGCCCACCACGTCATCCACGATCTCCTGGCGCGGAACAGTCTTCAGGAAGGCCTCCCGGACATTCTTGTCCGCGAACAGCCCCGAAAAGTTGAGATCGAGGTGGTCGTAGCCGGACTGGCTGTAGCGCTGGACGGTATTGCCCTGCTCCACCAGTCCGTCGAAGAGGCTTTCGGTGCCGGCAGAGGGCTGCGGGGCGATGATGTCCGCCTGGCCGTTCCTGAGGGCGGCGATGGCGGTAGAGGCGGCACCGGTGAACCTTACGGTGATGTCATCGAGGTAGGGCTCCGGTCCCCAGACATAGTCCCTGTTCCGGACCAACCGGATCGAGGCGTCCGGAACGATGTCCCGGACAATGTAGGGGCCGCTTGAAAGGTACATCGCAGGATCGTCAGGAAGCGTCTTGGCGTCGAAGCCGGAATTCCAGAAGTCGCTGACCCGCTTCAGCGGGGCGTTGGCCGAGGGCTGTTCGGTGTCGCCCCGGGGCGACTCCCTGATCAGATCAACAAGATCGCCTTCGTCATTGAGGCCGCTTTTAGCGGCGACAACATGGGCCGGGAGCCCGACGTCGAACGCTACTTCCCAATCAGCGTACGGCGAGGCGTATTCCAGCGTGATGGAACGCCCGTCACTGCCGATCTCCGGGAGTGACGTGGCTGCCAGGCCGCTCTTGTCAGCTGCAGCCGAAAAGTACGTGGTGCCGGTCCCCGTATGGGGTTCAGCGTCGTCGAAGTAGCCCGAGCCGGCGGCCCAGGACAGGAGGAGGTCGCCGGCGTCGATGGCTTCGCCGTCGGACCATTTCACACCCTCATTGACGGTGTACTTCACCTTCAGCGGCTTGTCGGAGATCTTCTCGTACCGGCCGAATTTCTCGTTCCGGACCACCTTCTCGGTGTCATCCACGTAGTAGAACCCGGAATGGGTGATATGGCCGATCTTGGTGTTGATGTCCGTGTTTCCGTCGGCGCTGAACGGGTTGAAGGACGTGAAGGCGTTCACCTCGGCCACGGTGGCGCTGCCGCCGCGGTTCGTTTCACCCACCACCACCGGAGGCGCTCCCCCCGAAGCCGAGCACCCCGAGATAACCAGCGCCGCAGCGACGGCCCCGGTGATGACCTGAATCAGACGCCTCACGGGCATGCCGTCTCCTTTGCCTGTCCGGAATCAGACGTTGAAGCGGAACTCCACCACATCGCCGTCAGCCATCACGTACTCTTTACCTTCGATGCGTACCTTGCCACGGGACTTGGCTTCAGCCATGGAACCGGCCTCGATGAGGTCATGGAAGGAAACCACTTCAGCCTTGATGAAGCCACGCTGGAAGTCGCTGTGGATGACGCCTGCTGCCTGCGGCGCGGTGTCGCCCTGGTGGATGGTCCAGGCGCGTGTTTCCTTCGGACCGGCCGTGAGGTACGTCTGGAGGCCCAGGGTGTGGAAGCCGACGCGTGCCAGCTGGTCGAGGCCGGACTCGTCCTGGCCGTTCATTTCCAGCATTTCGCGCGCTTCCTCCTCGTCCAGCTCCACAAGGTCGGATTCGAGCTTCGCGTCCAGGAAGATGGCGTCCGCCGGGGCCACCATGGCCCGCAGTTCGTCCTGCTTCCCCGGGCTGCCCAGGATGCCTTCGTCGGAGTTGAAGACGTAGATGAACGGCTTCGCGGTCAGGAGGCTGAGCTCCTTGAGGTACTCCATCTCCAGCTTGTCGCTCCTGATCGAGGAGAAGACCGTGTCCCCGCGTTCCAGGACCGCCTGCGCAGCCTTGATGGCTGCCAGTTCGGCAGCCTCCCGCTTCTTGATCTTGACTTCTTTTTCGATCCGAGGAATGGCATTTTCGATGGTCTGAAGGTCAGCCAGGATCAGCTCGGTGTTGATGGTTTCCATGTCCGAGCGGGGATCCACTTTGCCGTCGACGTGGATGACGTCGGGGTCATCAAACACCCGGACCACCTGGGCAATGGCCTCGGCCTCACGGATGTTGGCAAGGAACTTGTTGCCCAGGCCTTCGCCCTCCGATGCACCCTTCACGATGCCGGCAATGTCCACGAAGGACACCGGAGCGGGCAGGAGGCGCTGCGAGCCAAAGATGTCAGCTAGCTGCTGGAGCCGGGGATCCGGCAAGTTCACGACGCCGACATTGGGTTCGATGGTAGCGAACGGATAGTTCGCAGCCAGCACCTGGTTCCGGGTCAGTGCGTTGAAAAGAGTTGATTTGCCGACGTTGGGCAGTCCGACGATGCCAATAGTAAGAGCCACGAGCATTGATTCTACCGGTTGCCGGACGCATGGGCCCCAGGCGGTCCCCCGCAGTGTCGGCACATGCTGGAAGGCCTGGTCGAATATGTCGGTTCCGTAAATTGTCACAGGGGCATGCCACAGTGTGGATATGGATGCTCTAGCCCTGATTCTTGCCCTGTTGATGCTGCTGGTGGGTGCCGTCGCCGGCGCCGGCACCACCTACTTTTCCCTCCGCCGGCACAGTCGTGCCTTTGAGGAGGACTTCGACGCCGTCTCGTCGCGGCTTTCCGAGGTCAGCGCCCAGTTCGCCGCCGCGGACGCGGAGCGCCGGCTGCTCTCGATGCAGAACCGGGAACTCGGCGAGTCCCGCAATCAGGACGGGAGCGTCCTCCGGGCACTCGCCCCCGTGGCGGAAAAGCTGACCGCGGTGCAGCAGCAGGTGGCACTGCTGGAACGCGACCGCCTGGAACAGTACGGCCAGCTGGCGCAACAGCTTCAGGAGGCAAGGCTTTCCGATGCCCAGCTGATCCGGTCCACGCACGCCCTCGAGTCAGCGTTGCGCTCCAACAGTGCTCGTGGACAGTGGGGCGAAGTTCAATTGCGCCGAGTGGTCGAGGCATCGGGCATGCTCAAGCACGTGGATTTCCTGGAGCAGGTCCACAGCGCCGGGGCCGATTCAGCGGTCCGTCCCGACCTCGTCGTCCAGCTGCCGGGCCAGAAGCAGCTCGTGGTGGACGCCAAGGTGCCGTTGTCCTCCTACCTGGAGGCCCAGGAGCTGGGTGCGCGCCAGGAAACGGGTACAACCGGGAATCCCGGCAGCCAGCAATCCCTGCTGACTGCCCACGCCAAAGCGCTGCGGGCCCACGTGGACTCGCTCAGCAACAAGAAGTACTGGGACATCCCCGGGAACTCCCCCGAGCTGGTGATCTGCTTCCTGCCGGCCGAATCCATCCTGGCCGCCGCCCTGACAGCCGATGCGACTCTGTTGGACTACGCGCTTTCCAGGAATGTGGTTCTTGCCTCGCCCAGTACACTGCTCGCGGTGCTCAAATCGGTGGCTTTCACGTGGCGCCAGGACGTGCTGACGGACAGCGCGCGGGAACTGTTCGACCTCGCCCGCCAGCTGTACGAACGCATGGGAACGCTCGGCGATAACGTGGGCAAGCTCGGTTCGTCCCTGAAGTCCTCGGTGGACCGGTACAACGCCCTGATCGGCACCCTGGAAGCGCGGATCCTGCCTACCGCACGGAAGCTCAATGCCATGGATGAATCCGGGCTGCTCACTCCGCCGGCACTCGAGGTCACGCCGCGTTCGCTGGCGGCCCCGGAGTTTCAGCAGGACGAAGCCGCCGCCTGACGCGAGGTAGCCGCCTGACGTTGCCGGAGACTGGTCAGTCGCGGGACCGGCGTCCGCCGAGCGCCCGGCTGACGTCTCCGGCTTCCTTCAGGGTCGCGCGGAGTTCCTTAGGCAACGAAAACAGGAGGTCTTCTTCGGCTGTGACAACTTCCTCCACGGAGCCATAGCCGTAGTCGGCCAGCAGTCGCAGGACGTCCGTGACCAGGATTTCCGGCACGGAAGCCCCTGACGTGACTCCGACCGTTGCCACGCCTTCAAACCACGCCTCGTCCACTTCGTTGGCAAAGTCCACCCGGTAGGAGGCCTTAGCCCCGTACTCCAGGGCAACTTCGACCAGACGGACAGAGTTCGAGGAGTTGGCCGATCCCACCACAATGACCAGGTCAGCCTGGGGGGAGATCTTCTTGATGGCCACCTGACGGTTGGTGGTGGCGTAGCAGATGTCGTCGCTGGGCGGATCCTGCAGGGTGGGGAACCGATCCTTCAGCAGGCGGACCGTTTCCATGGTCTCGTCCACGCTGAGGGTGGTCTGGGACAGCCAGATGACCTTTTCCGGATCCCTGACGGTTACCTTGTCCACTTCATGGGGACCGTTAATGATCTGGATGTGTTCCGGGGCTTCGCCGGCGGTGCCCTCGACTTCTTCGTGACCGTCGTGGCCGATCAGCAGGATGTCGAAGTCGTCCTTGGCGAACCTCACGGCTTCCTTATGAACCTTCGTCACCAACGGGCAGGTGGCGTCAATGGTGCGCAGCCCTCGGTCCTCCGCTGACTGGACGACGGCCGGCGATACCCCGTGGGCGGAAAAGATCACCAGGGCGCCTTCCGGAACCTCGTCCGTCTCATCGACGAAGATGGCACCCTGTGCCTCCAGCGAGCTCACCACGTGGACGTTGTGCACGATCTGCTTCCGGACGTACACCGGCGGACCGTAGTGCTCCAAGGCCTTCTCGACGGCGATCACGGCCCGGTCCACACCGGCGCAATAGCCGCGGGGCGCCGCCAGGAGTACCTTTTTGGGACCGGTCACCGGAGCCGCGGCGGCTACCTCCTCAGGCGAGCGCCGCCTGCGCGGGACAGTTGGCATCGAGAGGGACACAGCTGAGGAAGTCATCCCTCCATGCTACCGGGTGGGGGCCCGCCGCCCCGGCGAAGCGATCCGGATCACAACGGCCGCAGCGACAAGCACAGCGCCGGTTATCGCGGCACCACCGACCCAGGATTGGAAGCTGCTGGACGCGGCCGCCACAAACGCATCCTTGAACATGTCCGAAAGCCCATTGCCGCTAGCCGCCCCCACGACGGCATCCCTGGCGACCTGCGAGCCGGCAGCCCACAGGCCCCCCAGTGCCAGCGCCCCCAGTCCCACAGCGAGAATCACGGTCCAGCGACGGCGCGCGGACACCAGCGCTAGCGCAAAGGCGATTCCCGCTCCAATGGCAAGGGAGTAGCCGAGCGGCGCGTAGGCGGACGCTCTTTCGACCATTTGGCGCTGCTCAGGCTCGCCAACGTTGACCAGCGTCTGCTCCGGCGCAGTCAGCGGGAGCCCGGTGGTGCGTGCGAGCTCCTTCGTCGCCAGCGCCACCAGGGGTGCCACGTCCAACGTAAGCGACGACGGGGAGTCAGGTTCGGCGGGAGCCGATGCGGGTGCGGCGAAGCTGAGCCGGTGGCTCTTTCGCAGTGTTTCCTCCCAGGCCGCCGGGTAGCCGGGCAAGGCTGTGAGGGAACTGGCAGCCGCCTCAAGCACTGGCGTGACCAGATCTGCCAGGGCGTCCGGGATGGCCCCTGTATCGATGGTGCCCACAGCGGCCGCGGCGAGCCTCTGCTGGAATTCTGCGTCCTGCCCCAGGGGAGCGGCCAGGGCCACTAAGCCATCCTCCTGAACCACGCTGCGGTCAAGCCAGATGGCGGGTACGGCCAGGGCGGACAGCAAAACGCCCACGACGACGGCGATGGCTGAAACGAAGGTGCGCAAAACGGGTCCTCACGGGTTGGCGGCAGCACAGCCATCATAGAGCTGGTGTCTGGACAAAGAATGTCAGTCTCGGGTGATACAGCTTATGGATAAGGTTGAATGGCAACCGCCAGCTCACTGACGGCCGCCTTTCAAGCACGAACCGCTACCTGCCGAACAAAGGACCACCATGCCGCCACCCACAGTTTCCCGGGGCAGCGGACATGTCTGAACAGGCTGCGCTGCCGGGCACTGCTGCCACCACGTTGCCTGCCACGGCCGGTGAGACCAGCCCGGACAATCCATGGCCGCTGCAGTTGCTGTCCCAGAAACTCAAGGCCCATATCGATCGCACCCCGTCCGCATGGGTCGAAGGCCAGGTCATCGAATTGAACCGCCGCGGGGGTAACGCGTACCTCACCCTCCGGGACGTGGACGCGGAAGTTTCCCTGCCGGCGTCGGTCTGGACCAAGGTTCTGGACCGGCAGAACATGCCCCTGGAGCGTGGCTCCCGCGTGGTTGCCTTGCTCAAGCCGGAGTTCTGGCTGAAGACCGGGCGGCTCAACATGCAGGTTCGGGACATCAGGCCTGTAGGGCTTGGCGACCTGCTGGCGCGGATCGAACGGTTGCGCCAGGCCCTCTCCGCCGAGGGGCTGTTTGCCGATTCACGGAAGAAACCACTGCCGCTGCTCCCGCACCGTATCGGACTGATTACCGGACGGGACTCCGACGCCAAAAAAGACGTCGTCCAAAACGCCGCACTCCGCTGGCCCGCAGTTGAATTCGAGATCCGGGAAGTGGCGGTCCAGGGCAACACTGCGGTCTCGCAAATTATCCGCGCCCTGCAGGAACTGGACAGCCGCCCCGACGTGGACGTCATTGTCATCGCCCGGGGCGGCGGAGCCTTGGAGGACCTGCTGCCTTTCAACAGCGAGGAACTGATCCGTGCTGTCGCGGCCACGGCCACCCCGGTGGTCAGCGCCATCGGACATGAGGCGGACCGTCCCCTTCTAGACGACGTGGCGGACCTGCGCGCGTCCACGCCCACTGATGCGGCTAAGCGGATCGTTCCTGACGTTGCCGAGGAACTGGCGGGCGTGCGCCAGGCACGGGAGCACCTGCGCAGGAGCATCGGCAGGCTCGTGGACAGGGAGTCGGACCGGTTGTCCGCACTCCATTCCCGGCCTGTTCTGGCCACCCCGGAAGCCATGGTCACCGGACGAGCGGAGGAAATCGAACGCCTCCTGCGGAGATCATCGGCCGCTGTCAGTTCAACGGTGGTACGTGCAGCTGATCAGCTGGTTCACCTGCAGGCCCAGGTCCGTGCCCTGTCACCACAAAAGACGCTGGACCGCGGCTATGCCGTGGTCGAACTGGCCAACGGCCGGCCGGCCCGTGCCACTGAAGCTGCCGGCCACGCTGTGGTTCGAGACCCGTCGGAGGCGCCGTCGGGAACTGCGTTGTCCGTACGCGTGGCCCATGGCCTGTTCGGCGCCACTTCCACTGGGGAACTTCAACAAGGAGAAGCACATGCCCGAAACAAAGCCTGACCCGGAAATCCAAGCACTGAGCTATGAGGAAGCCCGCGAACAGCTGGTGCAGGTGGTGGGGAAGCTTGAGGCGGGCGGCGCCAGCCTCGAGGAATCCCTGGCACTCTGGGAACGCGGCGAAGCCCTGGCAAAGCGCTGCGAAGAGTGGCTGGAGGGCGCCCGCAAGCGCCTCGCTGCCGCCCGCGACCAGCCGCTCTGACCAGTCACTGAAGGCGGCCCACCCCTCGGAACGGCGCGCCCCAACAGGTCAGGACCGCTCAACCAGTTCCCGTTCGATCGGGACATCGAACTCAGCTTCCGGCCATTCCAGCTTCATGTCAGACAGCGCGCCCAGCACCAACTGCTGCACCGCGATCCTGGCGTACCATTTTTTGTTGGCCGGAACCACATGCCAGGGTGCCGCTTCCGTGTTGGTCTCGTCGAAGGCAGCCTGGTAGGCGCCCATGTAGTCGCCCCAGAACGCCCGCTCCTTGAGGTCACTGCTGCTGTATTTCCAGTGCTTGGCGGGGTTGTCCAGCCGGGCAAGGAGCCGGGCCTTCTGTTCATCCTTGCTGATGTTGAGCATCACCTTGATGATTTTGGTTCCGGCATCGGTCTGGCGCGCCTCGAACTCATTGATGGCCCGGTAGCGGCGCTTAAGTTCGGCAGGCGTCGCCCAGTTATGGACCCGGTGGATTAGGACGTCCTCATAGTGGGAGCGGTCGAAGATGCCCACCATGCCCGCTCCGGGCACCTCCTTCTCGATCCGCCAGAGGAAGTCATAGGACTTCTCCTCCTCGGTGGGTGCCTTGAAAGCCTTGAACTGGACGCCCTGCGGATCCATGGTGGCCATGACATGGTTGACGATTCCGCCCTTGCCCGCGGTGTCCATGGCCTGCAGGATCAACAGAAGCCGTTTTCTCCCGCCGAAGCGCGACGCCGCGAACAGCTTTTCCTGAAGTTCGGCCAACGCGCCGTCCAGTTCAGCCAGAATTGCCTGGCCATCGGCTTTGTTGCCCTTGTAACCGGGCGTCGCGTCAGGGTCGGCGTCGGCCAGCGAGAAGCCTTTCCCCACCCTCAGCGTATCGACGGGGTGCTTCTCGAACTCAACGACGTCGGCCATTGGGGTCCTTTCCCAAGGTTCCACGCGCCGAAAGACGCGTCACCACAGGCTAGTTCCCTTTGTACCTGCTCAGGAAGTCCCCCATACGGTTGATGGCCTCCTCAAGGTCCTTCACCAGCGGCAGCGTGACCATCCGGAAGTGGTCCGGGCGGACCCAGTTGAAGGCGCGGCCGTGGGAGACCAGGATTTTTTGCTCGCGCAGCAGGTCCAGGACAAACTTCTCGTCATCGCGGATGTGGAAGACCTCGGGATCGAGCTTCGGAAAGAGGTACATGGCGCCACGGGCCTGCTGCGTGCTCACACCAGGGATGGCGTTGAGCATGTCATAGGCCTTGTTTCGCTGTTCCAGCAGCCTGCCGCCGGGCAGGATGAGGTCGTTGATGCTCTGGTAGCCGCCGAGGGCGGTCTGGATGGCATGCTGGGCGGGCACATTCGCACACAAGCGCATGTTGGCCAGGAGGCTGATGCCTTCCAGGTAGTCCGAGGCATCCTTCTTCGGGCCCGAGATGGCCATCCAGCCGGCACGGTAACCGCAGACGCGGTAGGCCTTGGACAGTCCACTGAAGGTGAGGCAAAGGACGTCGTCACCCGTAAGCGCGGCCATGTTGATGTGGACGGCGTCCTCGTACAGGATCTTTTCGTAGATTTCATCCGCGAAAAGGATCAGGCCATGCTTTTCAGCCAGGGCCACGATCTTCTCCAGCGTCTCTTCGGGATAGACCGCGCCCGTGGGGTTGTTGGGGTTGATCACCACGATGCCCTTGGTGCGCGGCGTGATCTTGGCTTCAAGATCCTCAAGGTCCGGCTGCCAGCCTGATTCCTCATCGCAGAGGTAGTGCACGGGCTTCCCGCTCGCAAGGGCAACGGAAGCGGTCCACAGCGGGTAGTCCGGTGTGGGGATCAGTACCTCGTCGCCGTCGTTGAGCAGCGCCATGAGCGACATGGTAATCAGTTCGCTGACGCCGTTGCCCAGGTAGATGTCGTCCACATGGATGTTCTGGATTCCACGGGTCTGGTAGTACTGGGAGACCGCGGTCCGGGCCGAGAAGATGCCCCGGGAGTCGCTGTAACCCTGGGCATGGGGCAGATGGCGGATCATGTCCACCAGGATCGCGTCCGGGGCTTCAAATCCAAACGGCGCAGGGTTTCCGATGTTCAGTTTGAGGATCCGGTGACCCTCCGCCTCCATCTGCTGGGCGGCCTGAAGAATCGGTCCACGGATGTCGTAAAGGACGTTGTGAAGCTTGGTGGACTGCTTGAATTCTGCCATCCATCAAATATGCCATATGACGGATGTACTTCGGTTGAGACCTCAGACACAGACGTGCAGAGAGCGGACGACGGCGGCTGCCGGCCAGTGTGGGTCCGGCAGCCGCCGTCGTGATTACGTTGTGGAGTCAGGTGCTACTTGACGATGCCCTTGTCCTTGAGCCAGGTGGCGGCGGCGTCTTTGGCATTTTGCTTCTGGCTGCCGCTGACTGCGCGGTTGAGGTTGACCAGGTCCTCAGTAGTGAGGATCTTCGATACGGCATTCAATGCGGCCATGGCCTTGTCGGTCATTTTTGCCTTGTTGTACAGCGGCAGGACCTGCTGGGCCTTGAAGTTGTTCTTGGGATCCTCCAGAACCACCAGGTCGTTGTCCGCGATGGACGGTGTGGTGGTGTAGATGTCAGCCACCTGGACGTCGTCGGTCAGCAGTGCCTGCAGGGTCAGGTTGCCGCCGCCGTCGCTGAAGGGCTTCAGTGCCTTGAGTTCGCAGCCATAGTTCTTTTTGAGTCCCGGGAAGCCATAGGCGCGGGTTTCGAACGTGGCCGGCGCCGCCATGGTCAGGTCCTTGCAGACCTTGGCGAGGTCCTCAATGGACTTCAGCTGGTACTTCTCTGCGGTGGCTTTGGTGACCACCATGGCGTCCTTGGACTCAGCTTTCGATGCTTCCAGGACTGCTAGTCCTTCGGGGAGCTTCCCCGGCAAGGCCTTGTAGACGTCGTCGGCCGAGACCTCGGCAGCTTCAGGATCCACATGCGAGAGCAGGTTGCCGGAGTAATCCGGGACAAGGTCAACCGAGCCGTCCTGGACCGCTTTGAAGTAGATTTCGCGGGCACCGATGTTGGGCTTTGTGGTTGCCGTGACCCCTGCAGCAGTCAGCGCGCCGGCATAGATCTCAGCGACGATCTGGCTCTCCGGGAAGTCAGCCGAGCCGACCACCAAGGAGCCGCCGCCGGCGCTTCCGGCGCTGGTGCTGGGGGTCTTCAACGGATCACTCCCGCCGCAGGCCGTCAGCGCGACGGCCAGGCCGACGCCGGCAGCCATGCCAGCCAGTCCCCGGCGGGTAAGGATTGTCCTGGTGTTCTCTTTCATGGGGTACCTCCTTGAACGGCAGCTGGCGCAGGCGCGGCAGCTGGGAGATCAGCGGCGGCCTTCTGGCCACCGCGCAGATCGGTTTTGAGGCCGGGCGAAAGAAGGACTCTTTGCACCGCGGCCAGGATGAGGTCAACAACGATGGCCAGCCCTGCAATCAGCAGCGACCCGGCAAGCATCCGCGGGAAGTCCTGCAGCGCCAAGCCGTCAAAAAGGTAGCGGCCCAGCCCGCCCAAGGGCAGGTAGGCAACCACCGACACCGTGGCGATGACCTGCAGCACGGCGGTTCGGACACCGCCGAACATGACCTGCAGCCCGTTGGGCAGCTCAACCCGGAACAGGATCTGCAGCTCGGTCATGCCCATGGCCCGGGCAGCGTCCACCACGGCCCGGTCCACACTCGAAATGCCGGCATAAGTTCCGGCAAGGAGCGGCGGCACGGTCAGGATGACCAGCGCCCACACCGGCGGCATCAGGCTGCTTCCCGCCAGGAGGGCGAAGAGGACCAGCAGGCCCAGGGTAGGCAGGGCCCGCAGCGCCCCTGCCACCGCTACGGCCACTACGCGTCCGCGGCCCGTGTGCCCGATGTAAAGCCCTGCCGGAACCGCGATGGCCGCGGCAATCACCAAGACCAGCCCGCTGTATTGGAGGTGCTCCAGCAGCCGGACCGGGATGCCGGAACTGCCGGTCCAGTGCAGCGGATCGGCAATCCACGCCAGGGTGTCCACGAAAACGTTGCTCACGGCGCGGCCCCCGTGTGGATGTTGGCGTCGGCCAGGTAGCTGGCGGCGGAAGGCGCCGCGGGGCCCGAGGCTTTAGCGGCGCGGGTCCAAGGCGTCAGCAGCCTTTCCAGGACGACCAGTACAGCATCCATCAGCAGCGCGAGCACCAGGATGGCGATGATTCCCACCACCACTTCCGTGACGAAGTTCCGTTGCAGTCCGTCGGTAAACAGCATGCCCAAGTTCCCCACGCCCAGCAGTGCCGCGACGCTAACCAGGGAGATGTTGCTGACGGAGACCACCCGCAGCCCGGCGAACATCACCGGAAGGGAGAGCGGCAGGTCGATCTGGACAAAGCGCAGCCACGGCTTGTACCCCATGGCAATCGCAGCTTGCCGGAGATCCTCCTCCACGGAGTCAAAAGCATCCAGGGCTGCCCGGACCAGCAGCGCCACCGCATAGATGGTCAGGGCAACAATGACGTTGAGCGGGTCCAGGATCCGGGTTCCGAGAATCGAGGGCAGGATGATGAACAGCGCCAGCGACGGGACGGTATACAGCAGTGAACTGGCGGTCACCACCACCGACCGAAGCGCAGGGTGGGTCCGCGCCACCTGCGCCAGCGGAATGGAAATAACCAGCCCCAGGACCATCGGGATCAGGGCCAGGACCAGGTGCTGGCCCGCCAGTCCCATGACCATGCCGCTGTTTGCCAGGAACCACTCCATCAGAGCGCAGCCTGCCTGACCTGGCGGGCTTCCTCAATGACGCCGAGGACTTCCTGTGCCCTGATGGTTCCCAGGACCTTGCCGTCGCCGTCCACCGCCACACCTTGGCCGGACGGGGACGAAAGGGCCGAGTCCAGCGCCCGCCGCAGCGTCTCGCCGGGGCGGAAGAGTGACCCGCCCGGGATGAGCTCTGAGTCCGTCCCCGGCCTCGCCCAGCCCAGCGGGCGCAGGTCCGCATCCACCACGAGCTGCCAGTCGGTCACCCCAGCGGGATCGCCGGCGAACTGGCCGGCACTCATCACGAGCGTGGGCACCGGGTGGATGGTCACGGCGTCGGACGTGGTGAACCCGAGGTGGCGGAAACCACGGTCCCGGCCGACGAAGGACGCCACAAAATCATTGGCCGGTGCCCGGAGGATTTCCTCAGGGGTGGCGTACTGGGCCAGCCGGCCGCCGACGGCGAAAACGGCCACCTTGTCGCCGAGAACGGTTGCCTCGTCGATATCGTGCGTGACGAAAACGATGGTTTTTGCGAGGTCCTTCTGCAGCCTCAGGAGTTCCTGCTGCAGTTCGTCACGCACCACGGGGTCAACGGCGCTGAACGGTTCGTCCATCAGCAGGACGGGCGGATCGGCGGCGAGCGCCCGGGCCACACCGACGCGCTGCTGCTGGCCGCCCGAGAGCTGGGAGGGGTACCGTTTCCCGAGCGCGGAAGCCAGCCCGACGACGTCGAGCAGTTCCGTGGCGCGCTTGCGGGCCTCAGCCTTGGAAACGCCGTTGAGCCGGGGCACGGTGGCGATGTTGTCCAGCACGGAACGGTGCGGCATCAGCCCGGAGGACTGCATGACGTAGCCCATGGACCGTCTCAGCTCCGCGGCAGGAACCGAGGTCACGTCCCGCCCGTCCACGGTGATCACGCCGGACGTCGGTTCCACCATGCGGTTGATCATCCGCAGCGAGGTGGTCTTGCCGCAGCCGGACGGCCCTACAAAAACGGTGATGGAGCCCCTGTCGATGGACATGGTGAGCTGGTCCACAGCGGGCTGCCCGCCCTGATACTGCTTGGTGACGCTCTGGAACTCAATCATGGCTTGGTCCATTCCCGGACTTACCTGTTCTGTTGGACGGCATCGGACAGTGTTGGGTCATAAGCTCACTGATATTTACGGTAACGCAATCCGTTCACAGCGTAACCGGATCCGAAGGCAATCCGGGCAAGAGAATCCCTACTGTAACCATTCGTTGGACAGCCGCCCGCGGATGGGTCCTTCGATCACAAGGTGCCGGTGCTGCGCTTACGCCCGGCTCTGCCCGCGCCTAGAGTTGGACTGTGACCAACTTGGAAGTGGCTCCGCAACAGGAACTTTGTCCGCCCGCAGGCCCTGAAGGGACGTCCGGCCCTTGCCTGCAGCTCTGGCCCGAACGGGGGGTTCCGCTGGGCGGCGTGCGGGCCATGAACGTCCGGCGCACGCTCCCGCAGCGCGGCCTGCCCACCATCGGAGCCTGGTGCTTCCTGGACAGTTTCGGTCCGGACCGCATCGCCATGTCCGTACTCCCCCACCCGCACACGGGCCTGCAGACGGTCACCTGGCCGCTTGCGGGGAACATCCGGCACCGGGACAGCGTGGGCAGCGATGTTGTGGTCCGGCCAGGTGAGCTGAACATCATGACCGCCGGGCACGGGGTGTCCCACTCCGAGTTCGCCGTCCTGCCGGATCCCGACGCGGGCGCGCCGCTGCCCGTGCAGCGCGGCCTGCAGCTCTGGGTAGCGTTGCCGGATTCGGAACGCCGCCGCGAGCCCGCGTTCGAGCAGCACCGGGAACTGCCTTCAGTGACGGGGCCGGGTTTCACTGCGACTGTGATGGTGGGCGAATTCGCCGGGGCGGTGTCGCCGGCCACGATGTACTCCCCCATCGTCGGAGCGGACATCTCCTGCGACGGCCTGGCCGTCCTGCCGCTGAACGCTCACTTTGAGCATGCTGTCCTGGTGCTCGACGGCGGGCTGACGCTGGACGGGCAGGAGGTCCCGCCCGGGCCGCTGGGCTACCTGGGCGCGGGACGTACGACGCTGGAGTTCCAGGCCCTGCCCGGCACACGGTTCCTCCTGATCGGCGGGGAGCCGTTCCAGGAGGAACTGCTGATGTGGTGGAACTTCGTGGGCCGCACGCACGACGAAGTGGAGCAGGCCCGTGCGGACTGGGAAGCCCAGGCCGCACTGCCTGACGCTGCAGCCCGCGGAGCCCGCTACGGGCTGGTTGAAGGGCACGGCCCGGATGCGGGCGCTGAAGCCGGACGCATCCCCGCCCCCATCATGCCGGCCGTCAGGCTGACACCCCGGAAGCGGTCAGTGGGCCCCTGACGCTTCCGAGACCAGCTTCAGGACGCCAAACACAGGGTCCTGGTCCAGGACACGGACATCGGAGACGCCGGCGGCGGCCAGGTGGCTCCGGAAAGAGTCCTGCAGCGGAATCACGTTCATGCCGAGTCCGCTGCCGAGAATTACCGGGCCGTCGATTCCAAGCTTCCGCAGGGCCTGCGCAGCCAGGCCGGCAAGGTCTTGGCCGGCCTGGTCCAGGAGCTCCTGGCTGACCGGGTGGCCCGCCGCAGCCGCCTCCACCACCAGGCGTGCCTGCTGGGCCCAGAACCGGCGGCCGGTGTCCGGGGAATGGAAGAGCGCAATCAGCTTGTTGGGGTGGTCCACTCCGCAGGCTGCAAGCAGCGCCTCGGTCAGCTGGTCCGCCGGGAGTCCCTGGTTCATCCGGCGCAGGCTGTGCCGGACCGCCTCACGGCCGAGCCAGTAGCCGCTGCCTTCATCCCCAAGCAGGTAGCCCCAGCCGCCGGCCCGGGCTTCGTCGCCGGCGGCATTCCTTCCCCAGGCTGCAGAGCCGGTTCCCGCGATCACGGCCACGCCGGTACTGGCGCCGCCCGCGGCCAGCAGCAGCCGTGAGTCGTGGACTACCGTGACTTTGGCTCCCGGAACATGGGGTTCGATCAGCGCGGCAAGGGCTGCGGCGTCATCGTCGGTGTCTATGCCACCGGCCCCGGCATACACCTGGGCCACCTGGCCGCCGCCGATCCGGGAGAAGAGATCCGCGAGGTTCATCGCCGCCTGTTCGCGGCTGACGTTCTGGACGTTGGAGCTGCCGGCGGACTCGTCGGCCACGGCAACGCCGTCCTCAAACCTGACGCCGCGGGTCTTTGTACCTCCGATGTCCAGGCCGATGATGACCCCCGCGAGGGGACCCGGGGCGGCCGCGGACGTGGCGCCGCCCAGCGGGTGGTGTCCGGAAGTTGTGGTCTGGGGGTGCTCGCTATCAGTCACGTCCCCCAGCCTACTGAAACGCTGGCGGCGAAGCGCTGCCGGGCGGCGGGAGGCCGTCGTGTCTCAGCACCGCGCCGCCTATCCCCTGCCTGAACGGGCGACGACGAGGCCCGCCAGCAAATGCGGGCCCTCCTGCAGGACCATCTCCCGGAAGAAGCGGACAGGATCGGGCTCGGCGTCGGGGCCGGGTTTCCGCCGGCGCCAGCCCAGCCCGATTTCGCGGTAGGCAAGGCCGGATTCCAAGGTAAGTTCAACCCAGCCCAGGTTGCCCGTTTCCGGACTGAGGTGGCGCCCCGGCGCACTGCCCCCGGGCGGCAGGATGCTGACGCCGAGTCCCGCGGCGACCAAACCACGGGCGGTGTGGGTGTCCTGGCTTTCGAAGGCGATCCGCGGCCGGAAGCCTGCCTCGCGGAACAAGGCATCCGTCAGTGACCGCATGCCGTACCCCGGCTCCAGCGCGACGAAGGGGTCCCTGCGGATGTCCTGCATCCTGACGGCGTCCCGTCCGGCCAGCGGGTGGCCGTGGTGAACCACCAGCCGGAGGGGCTCACGGTAGAGCGACGCCGAAGAGATGGTGCTGCTTGCCGCCGGAACAGGGGCGGTCAGTGCCAGGTCCGCCTGACCCGAGGCCAGCCCCGCCAGGCAGGTGTCCCGCGCCCCCTGGCTGAGGATGAAGCCGGCCTCCGGGTGGCGGCTGCGGAAGGCACTGATGAGCAGGGGCAAGGTGGCCTCCCCGAACGTGTGCTGAAAGGACAGCGACACCTTCCCCCGCACCACGTCCGACTCGTGCCGGACCAGGTCCAGTCCGGCCTGGAACTCGGTCAGGGCCGACTCGATGTACGGCAGCAGCGTCCGGGCGGCCGCTGTCAGGCGGATGCCCCGTCCGTCCCGGATCAGCAGTTCTGTTCCGACGACGGCGCTGGCCCGGGACAGCGCCCGGCTCACCGTTGACTGGGGTACTCCCAGGAGCTCGGCCGTTTCAGTGACGTGCTGGGTCCGGCCCAGTTCAGCCAGGATGGGGAGCAGCGGCAGGAGCTTCACCAGCTGTTTGTGGTCCGAGTGCATCGGCTCCACCTTTCAAACGTTCCACTCTGGATATGAAATGTGCCCAAAAGATGCATTGGAAGCATACATTGCGGAAGCCTACCCTTGAGCTATGCCACTGAATACCGCAGCCCCAGGAACTTTCAGTCCAGCGCAGGATCCCTGGGCGGGACATCCCAAAGGCTCCGCTGCCTACAACAAGATTCTGGCCGGCCTGGCCTTCGCGGGCGTGGCAACGTTCGCCCAGCTCTACTCCACCCAGGCGGTCTTGCCGCTCCTGGCGGCAGACCTGAAGGTGACCGCGGCAGAGGCCGCGCTGACCATTTCGCTGGCCACGGTGGGCCTGGCTATCACCGTCATTCCGTGGTCCTTCCTCGCGGACAGGATCGGCAGGGTCAAGGCCATGGCATGGGGCATCTCCGCCGCCACTATCCTGGGCTTGCTGGTACCGCTCGCCCCCACTTTCGGCGCCCTGCTTGCCTTGCGGCTGCTGGAAGGCATGGCGCTGGGCGGGATCCCGGCCATCGCCATCGCCTACCTGAACGAGGAAGTGAACAGGGCCCATGCGGCCATGGCCGCAGGCAGCTACGTTGCCGGCACAACGCTGGGCGGGCTGGCCGGCCGGCTCGTGGCAGGCCCGGTAGGTGAGCTCTGGGGCTGGCGCACTGCCGCCCTGGCTGTGTCCCTGCTGGCAACAGTGGCCGCGGTGCTCTTCCTGGGTCTGGTACCGCAGGCGAAGGGATTCACCGCCGCCAAGGCCGCCGGGCTGCGCGGTGCCATGGCGACGCTCGGCGGGCATGTGCGCAATCCCCGGCTGCTGGCGCTCTACACGCAGGCCTTCCTGATGATGGGCGGGTTTGTGGCCGTCTACAACTACCTCGGCTTCCGGCTGACCGCTGAGCCTTTCACGCTGCCTGCCACCCTGATCAGCCTGATCTTCCTTGCGTACCTTTCCGGAACGTTCTCTTCCCGCTGGGCCGGCGGGTTGACGGCCAGGTTTGGCCGCAGGAATGTACTGCTGGCTGGCATCGTCCTGATGGTGGCCGGGCTGGCGCTGACGCTTACGCAGCTGCTCGCCCTGATCCTTGCTGGCCTGGTGATCTTCACGGGCGGCTTCTTCGCGGCGCACAGCATCGGCGCAGGCTGGACCGGAAACATCGCCACCACCGGCCGCGCCCAGGCATCGTCGCTCTACAACCTGGCCTATTACCTGGGCTCGAGCGTCATCGGCTGGGCGGGCGGACTGGTGTTCCAGTCCCTGGGCTGGACGGCGCTTGCCGTGGCAATCATGGCCCTGGCATGCATCACAGCGGTGACAGTCGCCGTCGTACATCCCCGGGGGAACGACGAAACCGCACGGGCCGCCACGCAAGGGCAGGCGGACGCCGCGCGGCCGTAGAACTATCCGCCATTAAATGGCACGTGTGTCTGGCGGTTGTTCGGCAGGGATGGTTGCGTTCCGGGGTGATCAACAGGAATCCGGCGTCTAGGATGAACTGACGGACATTCAAGGAGATTCCATGAGCAGCAACCCAAAAAGCATCCGGCCGGCCAGCCACGTTGAGCCGCTGGATGCCATCGATGAACGGCTTCTGGCCGCCTTGGTGGACGATGCCCGGATCTCCAACAAGCAGTTGGCAGAACTGGTGGGCATTGCACCGTCCACCGCGCTCATGCGGACCCGCGCATTGTCCGAACGTGGCATTGTCCAGGGATTTGAGGCGAAGCTCAGACTCTCGGCCATCGGCAGGTCCGTCCAGGCGCTTGTGGCCGTCCGGCTGCGGGCCCACGACAGGGACCAGATCGACCGCTTTACAGCCCGCGTTCCGCACCTGCCCGCGGTCCTCTCCACCTTCCACACGTCAGGCTCCGTGGATTACCTGCTGCACATCGCCGTTGCCAGCACCGAGGACCTACGGGACTGGGTCCTGGACAATCTCGCCACCGACCCCGTGGTGGGCCACACCGAGACCACCCTCGTCTTTGAGCACATCCAGGGGAACCACGGCCCGCTGCCGGACTAGCCTGTCCGCTGCAGCGCCGTCCGAAGCGTGACGGCGGACAGCGCCAGTGCGGCGGCGCTGCACAGCACCACGAAGCCCGCGACCGCCGTCGGCAGCCCGAACACCGCGATTGCCCAGCCCAGCCCGATGACCGGTACGGCGCTGCCCAGGTACGTGATGACATAAACCGTGCTGATGACCTGGGCGTGCTGTGACGATTCCACCTTGGCAGCCACATCATTGAAGACCGTCCGGAAGGCGACCCCCTGGCCCAGCCCCGCGCAGACGCTGGCAACGGCCAGCAGCAGCGGACTGCTCCAGGCGGCCGCTGCAGCCAGGAGCAGCACCGAGGCTCCCAGGACCGCCAGCCCCACGGGCACTACAAAGCGGCCCCGCACGGACAGCACCTGGCTCAGGGCGGAGGCGGCCAGCGTCAACCCGGCCAAGGCGCCGATCAACGGCCGTGAATCGGTCTGAATGATCGGGGCGAAATACGCCGGTGCCAGCGAGAGGCAAAATCCAAAGACGGAGAAGCTGAGGAAGCCGACGGCGGCCGCAAGCCAGAAAGCGCCCCTCGCCTCGGTGAATACCGAAGGCCGGCGGGGAGCCAGGACCAGGACCGGCCGACGGCCGACCGGAGGCTTGATGGCCGGCCGGGCCTGAAGCAGGTACAGCGGCACCAGCATTGCCGCCAGGACGAGCGAGTGAACATAGTACGGGGCCGTGGTGGGCCCGGGCAGCAGCGACAGCAGGCCGCCGATGACCGGACCGGCCGCCACGCCTCCCGCCGTCGCCAGCAGTGTGAAACGGGTGGCCCACTCCGGCCGGGTCGGGAGCAGTTCCCGCAGTGCGGCTGCGCTGGCACCCGTGGCCAGGGCAACGGCCACACCCTGAAGGGCCCGTCCGGCAGAGAGCGCCACCAGGTTTTCGGCCTGCGAGAAGACCCAACTGCCCGCCAGTCCGGCGAGTACAGCCAGGATGAGCGCCGCCCGCCGGCCGATGTGGTCCGACCAGTGCCCGGCCAGCATCAGCGTTGCCACCAGGGCCAGGACATAGCTGGCAAAGGCCGCCGTGACGCCGAGTGCCGAGAGGCCAAGGTTTGCCTGGAGCAGCGGATACAGGGGCGTGGCCAGGTTCGCACCGACCAGCAAGGTGAAGATGACGGCGCAGGCCATCGCCAGCCGTGCGGTGGTGGATGCATCCCAGCCCTGACGCCCGGCGGTAGCCGGACGCATGCGGAGTTCATTAAAGACTGTCATTGGCGCTGCCTTGGCGTCGACCGGGGAGGGAGGTCCTTGTGGGAGGCCGCCCCCGGGGGAAATTGATACCTATAGAATGCTTCAGAGGTGACGGTTTGGGCGCTTGTCCGTGAAACAATTGAGCAAAATACGCAATTCTTTACGGCGCCAATAACTGAAAGTGACAGTTTGCCTACCCTTGATCCCACTGACCTGAAGATCCTCCTGGAACTCATCCACGATCCCCGCATCCAGATCGGCGAGTTAGCCGAGGCGCTGGGGATTGCGCGCAACACAGCGCAGTCGCGGGTCCGGCGCCTGCTCCGGGCCGGAGTGCTGCACGACGGCGGCCGCGAGATCGACCTCGAGGCCGTGGGGTACGACGTCGTCGCCTTCGTTACGATCGAAGTGACGCACCGGGAACTGGACGGAGTCGTGGGCGCCCTCCGGCTGCTCCCCCAGGTCCTGGAGGTCCATGAGATCTCGGGGCGGGGTGACGTGTGGTGCCGTGTGGTGGCCACCGATACGCACAACCTGCAGTCCGCCCTCCGCCAGATCCTCCGCATCAAGGGCGTCATCCGGACCGAAACTGTCCTGGCTCTCCACACCCATATTCCTTACCGGACCGAACCCCTGATCAGGCGCCTCGCACAGGCCGTGCCCGGCACCCCAACACGGCCCAAGCAATTGACCGAGCGCGGCGGCGGGCCCGCCGAAGGCAGTTAGGATTCCAGCATGGATTGGCTTTCGCATATTTCACAGATCAACTGGCTCGCCGTGGCGCTGGCCTTCATCTCGAGCATGGCCATCGGCTTTTTCTGGTACATGCCGGCCGTGCTGGGCAAGCGGTGGATGGCCGCCATCGGAAAGACTGAAGAGGACCTCAAGAACATCAGCGGCGGCGCGGGGATCTGGGTTCCCATGATGGTCACCGCCGCCCTGACCGCCGTCCTGCTGGCTGTCCTGATCAGCAAGCTGGGCCTGGACAACGCTGTGGCGGGCGGCGGGTTCGCCCTGGTGCTCGCGCTGGTGTTCCGCGCCGGCGGGCACGTCATCCATAACGGGTTCGCCGGCCGCCGGACAACGGTCACCCTGATCGATTCCGGACACGACCTGCTCGCCATGACGGTGGCCGGCGCGATCATCGGGGCAATGTCCTGACGTGACCATCATCGACAATGCCGTCTACGTGGACGGCGTCCGCAGCGCGGAACCGGAGAGCCTGGAACAGACCTTCGAAACGCTCGCCGAGCACGGGGGCATGGCCTGGATCGGGCTATACCGGCCCACGGCGGCGGAAATGACGTCCGTTGCCACCGAATTCGGGCTGCACGCCCTGGCTGTGGAGGACGCCATCTCGGCGCACCAGCGGCCCAAGCTTGAGCGCTACGAGGACAACCTCTTTACGGTGCTCCGCCCGGCGCGGTACCTGGACGCCACCGAGACCGTGGAGTTCGGCGAGCTGCACATCTTCACGGGCCGGAATTTCGTGGTCACCATCCGCCACGCCGAAATGGCCGGCGTCGCCCGGGTGAGGCGCCGCTTGGAGGGCCGACCCGACCTGCTCCGACACGGCCCGGAAGCCGTTCTCTACGCGCTGCTGGACCTGGTGGTGGACGACTACGCACCGGTGGTGGCCGGGCTGGAAAACGACATTGACGAGATCGAGGACCAGCTCTTCAGCGGGGACACCACCGTCTCCCGCCGCATCTATGAACTGGCCCGCGAAGTGATCCAGTTCCAGCGCGCCATCCATCCCCTGCCGGACATGATGCAGCAGCTCAAGCGTGGCTTTGAAAAGTACGGCGTGGACTCTGAACTGCAGCACAGCCTGCGGGACGTCGAGGACCATGTGGAGAGAGTCATCTCGCGCGCCGATTCATTCCGTGATCTGTTGCAGAACGCCCTCACGCTGGACGGAACGCTGACCGCCAACCGGCAGAACCAGGCCAGCGCCGAACAGAACGAACAGGTGAAGAAGATCTCCTCCTGGGCGGCGATCTTCTTTGCACCGTCCTTCGTGGCCGGCGTCTACGGAATGAACTTCGACCACATGCCCGAACTCCACTGGGCCATTGGCTACCCGATGGCCATCGCGCTGATGGCCGGCACCGCAGGCCTGATGTACGCCATTTTCAAGAGGAAAGGCTGGCTGTAGGGCTGGCGGCTCCGGGGCCCCCGGGCTCCGCCGAACCTCAGGCGACGTGGAGTTCCACACTCCCGTGGCCTGAGTCTGCAGCGCTGAATACCAGCCGGCGGTTGGCAATCTTGTCGGTGAAGAAGCGGTCGTGGCTGACCACAACCACTGCTCCCGGGAAATGCAGCAGGGCGCGTTCCATAACTTGGGTACTGGAGAGGTCCAGGTGGTTGGTCGGCTCATCCAGCAGCAGCACCGAAGCACCCGAGAGCAGGCATTGGGCCATGGCCACACGGGCGCGCTGGCCGCCTGAGAGGTTGCCGATCTTTTGCTTGAGATCAGCTTCGGAGAACTGGAACATGGCAAGGAACCTGTTCACCGACTTCTTCGTCGCAGTCAGGGCCAGGCTGTCAGGCATCGCGTTGACCGCATGGGTGACCGTGTCGTCGTCGTCCAGTTCTTCCAGGACCTGGTTGTAGGAGACCATTCCGGCGCCCTTGGCCCAGGCCACGCTGCCTGAATCGGCTGGCTCTTCGCCGGTGAGTGCCCGGAGCAGCGTGGTCTTGCCACTGCCGTTGGATCCGATGACGGCGATGCGGTTGCCGCGCCCGATCTCGAAACTGAGGCCGCTGAACAGCGTACGGCCGCCGTAGGCCTTGCTCAGGGATTCCACCCGGCACAGGACATCCTTGACGTACAGGCCGCCGTAAATCTCCGTGATGATCTGGTCCACGGGCCGTGGCGCCCGGGACTTCTTGATCCTGGCCAGCTGGTTTGCCAGTCCCTTGCCGGCCGCCTTGGCCGCTTCCCGCCGGTCGGAGATGCCTTCGGCCTCGAAGGCCAGCAGCTCGGACTCGTGAACGAACTGGCTCTCCAGGCTCTTGAGCTTGAACTGCTTCGCCACCACGTATTCGGCGAAGTTTCCCGGGTATTCGTGGAGGTGGAAGTTCTCCACTTCGATGATCCGGGTGACAACGGAGTCCAGGAACTTCCGGTCGTGCGAGACGATGATCGCAGCGCCTTTGAAGGTCCGGAACCAGCCTTCGAGCCATTCGACGCCGGCCACGTCAAGGTAGTTGGTGGGTTCATCAAGCAGGAGGACGTCCGGGGCTTCCAGCAGGATCTTTGCCAGCGCTGCCCGGTTCCGCCAGCCGCCGGAGAGTTCATCGATGGCGCAGGTGCGGTGGTGGTCGCTGAAGCCGAGGGTGGTGAGCACTTTATCGATGCTGCGCTGATAGTCCCAGCCATCCAAACGGTCCATCGCCTCAAAGAGTTCCGACTGGCGGTGGATCAGCTCATCCAGCCGCGCTGCGTCGGAGGAGTCGGCGGCGATGGCCGCGTCGATGCCGGCAAGTTCGGCTTCGATCTCCTTGACGTGGGCGAACAGGCCGTCCAGGACCTCCGCTATGGTGGATTCGCCGTTCAGCTCCGAGAACTGGGAGAAGTAGGCGGCCTTGGTTCCGAGCTCGACGGCTACGGTCCCGGAATCGGGAGCCACCTGGCCTTGGATCAGCTTCAGGATGGTGGACTTGCCCGAACCGTTCTTGCCGATCAGGCCAACCCTGTCCCCGGCTTCAAGCTTGAAAAATGCTTCGCGGAGAACCTGGGTTTTGTCAAAGCTCACGTTGACGTCGTTCAGCCGGATCAAACTCATTGATGGTGTCCAATCCAGTGCTAGCTAACTGCGGGCCTGGGAAACACGGTTCTGGCCAGACAGATGATGTGTGGAGCTAAGGAGATTCGAACTCCTGACCTCTTCGATGCGAACGAAGCGCTCTACCAACTGAGCTATAGCCCCGGAACAGTCCGTGTCCCCGGGAAGGAACGGCGGTACCGGTGACCTTAGGCTACAAATTTTCGTCCCGCATTGCGAATTGACACTCCGCGCCCGCACTGACGACCGGGGCTCGTGCTGCTTGGGCGAACCTCGCGAGGTATCAGGCGCGGCGGCGCTGCAGGACGTCGTCGAGGTTGCTCAGGGCGCTCTGCGCCTTGGTGAGGGGCTTGGCGGCAGGCGCGGCGGGCGTGGCTGCGGTAACGCCCTGCTTCAGGGACGGCTTACCGACGGCTTTGGGCGCCTCGGGAAGGTCAAGCGGCTGGGGCGCCGGACGTTCGGCCTTGGCGGCCTCAACGTACACCGGCTTTGGCACGTCCACCGGTTCCCAGGTTGTGTCGGCCGGCGCCAGCGAAGCGGCGGCGGCGCTGGCATCTCCGGCGGCAACGGCGACGGCCAGTGCGGCTTCCCGGAGTTCCATCGCTGTCAGCGGCTTTGGCTTCGGCTTGGGCTGGTGGGCCTCTGCGTCAAAGAGCCGGCTTTCCGGCCGGGCTGCCGGACGCGCCGCGGTGTCCGTGGCGATAGATCCCTGACGCCGCACGGGGGCACTCATCGCTGAGCGGAACGCTGCGTTCACTTTGGCTTTGCGGTCACGCACAGCCAGGAAACGCAGCACGAAGACGGCTGCAATGGTGGTGGCAAGGCCGGCGACCGGCAGCAGGGCGCTTCCGATTCCGAACGGCAGAAGAACACCCGAAACAAACGCGGTCAGCAACGCCAGGACACCAATGAGGGCGATCCCCGTCCTGCCATAGCGGATCCGGAACGCGCCGCCCGTCGTAAAACTGCCGGACGTTTCCGTTGCGGTCTCGGGGCTCTTCCTGATCTCCATGGCTTTCTCCTGCTGGGCGGTGATGTTCAGTACCGTCCCGGCTCTCGGGTCCGATGATTCAATGGCTGGTACTTCCGCCAGGAAGTCGCCAGCGGCCTGGGCCTGGTGCCGGCGGTTCCGCAGAACGTAGGGCGCAACCCATACGATCCAGAGCACAACGGCAACCACAAGGATCACTGAGCTGCTTAGGGGGAAGTCCACAATCAAAACCGTATGAGCATTAGGGCAGCCGCCCCCGCATTAGCCACGGTGTGTCGCCGGCAACGTGGCAATTCATTGGATTTATGACCTTGGAAGTACCCATGCCGGGTTCAGGTCCGGCGGGTCAGGACCGGGACGCGAGCCACGGGGCGAGCAGCCCCTCCGGGACCTCGTCAGCGGTCAGCGCGAAGGACCGGTGGTCCGCCCACTCGCCGTTGATGTGAAGGAAGCGTGGACGGTAGCCTTCGTCGCGGAAGCCCAGCTTCTCAACCACGCGCAGGCTGGGGCCATTCTCGGGCCGGATGTTGATCTCCATCCGGTGCAGGCCCATTGCTTGGAAACAATGGTCAGTGGCCATGGCCACCGCCGTGGGTGCGATGCCGTGACCGGCGCGCGCCTGGTCAACCCAGTACCCCAGAGTCGCCATCATGGCCGAACCCCACACAATCGAGGAAACAGTCAGCTGGCCAACGATGACCGGGGCGGCCAACCTGGGTGTGCGCTCAGTGATCAGGAACGGCAAGGCCGTCCCCTGGGCGGCCTGGATTTTCAAGGACCGCACCATCTGCCGGTAGTCAGGCAGGGCACCGCCAGGTGCCGGATTGGATGCTTCCCAGGGCGCCAGCCACTCGCTGTTGCGCCCACGGACCTGGGTCCATTCCTTCTTGTCCCGGTACCGGATGGGGCGCAGGATCAGGTCGCCGCATTCGAGTGTCACGGGCCAGATGGGTCCGGGGCGCACGGCAGTTATTTAGCGAGGCCGGCCGTGAAGCCCGGCAGCCACTCCCGCAGACCGGGGCCAAGGTCGTCGCTGTCAATGGCGAGCTGGACGCAGGCCTTGAGGTAGCTGAGCTTGTCACCGGTGTCGTAGCGGCGGCCGCGGAAGACCACGCCGTAAACTCCGTAGCCGTCACCTTCGCCGGCTGCCAGTTCCTGCAGGGCGTCGGTCAGTTGGATTTCCCCGCCCCGGCCGGGGCCAGTGTGCTCGAGTACGTCAAAAACTGCGGGGTGGAGGACGTAGCGGCCAATGACGGCCAGGTTTGAGGGCGCCTCGTCCACGCTGGGCTTTTCGACGAGCTTGTTGATCCTGACGTAGCCTTCACCGTCGATCTCCTGCACGTCGGCACATCCGTAGGCACTGATCTGGGAGGGCTCCACCTCGATGAGGGCCACCACCGATCCGCCGGTCTTGGACTGGACTTCGATCATGGTGCTGAGGAGTTCGTCCCGCGCATCGATCAGGTCGTCGCCCAGGAGGACTGCAAACGGTTCGTTGCCGACGTGCTGCTTTGCACGCAGTACTGCGTGGCCCAGGCCGTTGGGGTCACCCTGGCGGACGTAGTGGATGTCACCGAGGTTGCTGGCTGCCTGGATGGACTCAAGCTTCGCCAGGTCGCCCTTGGCTTCCAGGGTGTCCTCCAACGAAGGAACCCTGTCGAAGTGGTCCTCCAGGGCACGCTTGTTGCGTCCCGTGATCATCAGGATGTCGTTAAGGCCAACATTGACAGCCTCTTCAACCACGTACTGGATGGCCGGCTTGTCCACCACCGGGAGCATTTCCTTGGGCATGGCTTTTGTGGCCGGCAGGAACCTGGTGCCGAGTCCGGCAGCGGGAATAACGGCCTTGCGTACTGTCTGCTGAGTGGTAGTCACTGGACTAATCTAACGGAGGGGCTGACCATTCAGTAATTATTGGTGGCTCCTGAGCCGGCGCGGCGCAGACGCTGCAACGGCCACCCTAACGGCAGAGAAGGAGCGGCATGTCCCAAGGAAGTAGCGAAGCCAAGGCGGACATCCGCGCACGCCATCGTGCGCGCCGCGCCGCGACGGACGCCACCCAGCGCGACGCGGCCGGTGCCGCCCTGGCCGTCCACGGCGCCGCATGGGCCGAACAACTGACCGGTGGGACGCCGTCGACTTTTTGTGCCTACCTGGGCGTGGCCCCAGAGCCGCCCACGCTGCCCCTGATCAGCGAACTCCACCGCCGCGGCCACACCATCCTGCTCCCTGTCTGTGAACCCGGCCGCAGGCTGAGCTGGACGTACTGGACCCCCGGCGTCGAGTTTGTCCGCAGCCGCTATGCACCGGTGCTGGAACCTGCTGGACCTCGCCTTGACCTCGGCATCATGGCGTCCGTTGCTGCCCTCTTCATCCCCGCCACGGCCGTGGACAGGGACGGCAACCGCATCGGCCAGGGCGGCGGCTACTATGACGTGCTGCTGGCCGCCCTGGCCGGGGACGGCCTCGAGATCCCGTTTGCGGCCGTCGTCTTCGAATCCGAGCTGCTTCCGGCCGGAAGCATTCCCGCCGAAGACTTCGACCGGAGGGTTCCGGCCGCGCTCACGCCCTCAGGTTTGATCCGGCTGCCGGACCCGGCCTGAGGCAGGGCTACTTTCCGGGGTGATAGAATTGGCACTCAGGCCCTGCGACTGCTAATGGACAGTTTCCGCTCAACGCAGTACAGGACCTCTCGTTTGCCCCCGAGGAGGATCACCAGTGCCCACTTATGCTTACGCCTGCAAGGATTGCGGCCACGCCTTCGACGTTTTCCAGTCGTTTACCGACAGCACCCTGACTTCATGCCCGGAGTGCCAGGGCGCCTTGCGCAAGAAGTTCAACAGCGTGGGCGTGGTCTTCAAGGGCTCCGGTTTCTACCGGACCGACTCCCGGGATGCAAAGGGAAGCACCGTTTCGGCTGCCCCCTCCGCCCCCGCGGCCGCACCGGCGCCGGCACCTGCCACCGCCGCTGCGGCCAGCTGACCTCCGGTTAAAAAGACGTACGACGCCGGCGGCACAGTTGTCCACATAGGCACCTTCGCTCCTGTCGGACGTGGTTGCCGGTACGTAGCGTGGTTCGCATGCCCGCTACCCTCTTTCGTTCCAGCCGCGGATCCGCCCCGCCGGGACTCCCGGTCCGCCGCCCGCTCCCGTCAGCACGCTCGCGGGGCGCGGGTGGCCACAGGCTGTTGTCCTTGCTGGGCCGGAACCGGCGCCTCGCAATAGCGCTCCTGCTCTGCCTTGCTGCCGGGATAACGGTCCATCAGCTCACTCCCCCGCCCGCCGATACGGTCTCGGTGTTGGCGGCGGCGCGGGATCTCCCCGCAGGCACGGCCTTGACAGCCACGGACCTGACGGCAACGAAGATCCCGCCGGGGATGCTCACTGCCGGGTCTATGTCCGACACCGGTGACGCCGCGGGAAAGCAACTGGCAGCCCCGTTGCGGAAGGGCCAACTGGTGACGGACTCCCTGCTGCTGGGTCCCGGTCTCCTGACCGGAACGCCACCGGGCTCCGCTGCCGTGCCCTTGAGGATGGCCGATGCTTCCTCCATCCAGCTCGTATCGCCCGGGCAACTGGTCAACGTGGTGCTGACCGGGGCGAACGGCTACGACCAGCAATCCCCCTCAGAGGTGCTGGCTTCCTCCGTTCCCGTCCTGTGGACGTCAGGACAAGGCGGCAAGACGGGTCAGTGGTTGGGCACCGGCGAAACCGACGGGCTGATCGTCGTGGCAGCAGCCCCGGAGCAGGCTGCCCGGCTGGCGGGGGCCTCCACACAGGGTAAGCTGTTTTTCGTCCTGGTGGGACCCGAGGGCGGGGCCGGGTGACGCCGCTGCAGACTGGAGGTCAGCCCCAGTGCGGCGGCTTGTTTTCCTTCAGCCATGCGTCGTGATCGTTGTCGGGGCCATCGCCCCAGCGCTTCGGATCATCCTCCGCAGCCTTGTTGGGCAGGATGCCCGCGGCCCCAGGCAGCTGGCGCTCCGGCACAGCCGCGTTCCCGTTTCGTGCGTCGTCCGCCTGGTCGTTACCGTGTGTATCTGCCTGATCGGCGTTCCGTGGGGTCACAACAACCGCCTCCTCACTGGCCAGGCGTCCGGCCTGGTCGTCGTTCCCTTCGTTTCCTTCGCTCGCAAGCGCGAGCGGGTCCATGTCCTCGTCAAAGAACCCGCCCGAGGCCGTGCCCCGTCCGGGCGGCAGAACATTCTCAAGGCCCAGGTAACCCGCGATCCGGTCCGCGCAGGCGGACGGGTCCGTGAAGACTTCGATGGTCCACAGCGGCATGTACCGCCAGCCCATCCGTTCCAGCAGCTGCGGACGGAGCCGGCTTCGCTCACGGACACTCATGGTGCGGTATTGCTCCGTGCCGTCCGATTCTATGGCCACCGGCCGCGGAATCTCGGCGTCGTCCTGACCCATGGTGCTGAGCGGGTCTGCTGCGGTCACCACGTCAATCACGCCGTCGTACTGGTGCCAGACGCGGGCGCCGCGGGCACGCAGCCGGTCACCAAGATCGGCGACGAGGGGATCGGCCCCAAGCGCCTGCTCACTGGCGGCGGCACGCGAGGCCGGAGTTCCGAGATCAGTCTTTCCCGCAATCTCACGGTTGAGGAGCTCGTAGAAGTCCACCGCGCCGTAGGACAGCCGCGTGTGATCGAGGTCTTCGGGCTGGAAACACGTCAGGACGTGGAGTGAACGCCGTGCACGCGTCATCGCCAAAGCGAATTTTTCCCGCCCGCCCTCAGCGGACAGGGGTCCGAAGTTGTGCAGCGCCCGGCCGTGCGGAGTGCGGCCAAAACCGGGTGAGAAGATCACGTGGTCACGGACCAGGCCCTGCGCCCGCTCAAGGTCAACCACCCGGAACGACTCGGATCCTGCGCTGAAGAAGCTGGCCAGGCCCGGGTGGTTCGGGAGCTGAAGACGAATGGACTCACCGATCCGGGCAGCATGGCGAAGGCTGGCGGTGACCACTGCCAGCGATGTGCGCGGCCGTGTCCGGGCGTGCTCAAAGACCAGCTGCACCACCCGGTTGACCTCGGCCACCACGGATTCGACGCCTTCGTGGTCGGCACTGGGCAGTCCGGTGCCGTCGGGAAGGTACTCCACCAGGAGCGCCCTATCCAAGCCCGTGGCGGACTGTCCCTCGGGGAGCCTGCGGAGGGCGCCGTCGTAAGAGTTCTTGCTCAGCTGCAGGACCAGGTCCTCGTCAACCGCGCGGTAGACAAAATTCAACCGCCAGACAGGCAGGATGGCAGACAGCGCCGAGAACGCGCTTTCGACGCGCTGGTGGGCCGCTTCACCGGCGGCCAGCCGCTCAACACCCACAGTGAACGTCCGGGGGCTGGCAATCTTGTCATCACCGAAAGCAATGACCTGCCTGGCGCGGGCGATGGCGGGCAGGACGGCCTGCAGCGACGTCGCTTCGGCGTCCAGGATGACCACGGCGTCGAAGCGCTGTTCGGCCGGCAGGAGCCCGGTCATGAGGTACGGGCTGACCGACCAGACCGGCACCAGCATGGGGACCAGCTCGGCGGCCTGGGCCGTCAGCGCGGCGAGGGTAACCCGGCCGTCCTTAAGCAGGCTCCTGAGGAGTTGGGCCTGGCGCGGGTGTTCCGCAAGCGCGGCCCGCCACCGGTCGGACAGGTCCCAGCGCAGGCGCGCCGCGCCGCTGGCAATATGGGCGTTGTCCGCGAGCCGGTATTCGGCCTCAAGCTGCCGGAGTGCGTCCCCGTCAGACATGGCCAGGTAATCGTCGCCGCTGATCATCGCTTCCAGCGCGGACTGCCACCAGGCCAGCTCAAGCTCGGCTGCGACGGACTCTGCGGGAACCTCCCGCTCCGCAAGATCGGCGAGGAGCTCCCCCAGGCCGTGCTCGCGCATGTTTTCCACAAGCAGCGTGCGCTCGGGCAGCGTTTTCAGCGTGTGGGTGTCGGCCACGAGCCGCTCCAGCCGCTCCATGAGTTCCTCATAGCGGGCCGTTGCCAGCGACCCGCCGGCCTGGGTGTGCCGGAGGGCTTCACCCAGCTGGGTCAGCTCCCGGTCCAGCGACCGGTACATCACGTTCATTTCGGCAAGGCCCGAGGGGACGGCCGGATGGCGCTGCGAGGTGGCGTAGCCGGACCAGAGGGCACGCTGGTCCTGCACCAGCACCAGCGAGCTGTGGAGATCGGTGATGTGGACGCCCGGACGGACGTACTCCTTCGCGACGCGGCGAAGGCGGGAACGCTGCATGGAGGCCATGTCGACATTCCGCTCCCGGCGCCAGGCGGAGGACGCCGTGGCGGAGATGAGATCGTTGACCGGCCTGTCGAAGATGTCCGGTGTGAACTTGTCGAGGCTTTCGCGGACAGCCACGAGGAGTTCGAGCTGCTCCCCCCACTCCGAGAAGGACGTGCCAAGCCGGATTTCGGCATGTTCGGCCACGCTGTTCATCCGGTCGCGCAGGACAGGCAGGTTCCTGGCCACTGACCGGGCGAGTTCCTGGGCCTCCTCGGTCTCCTTGCGGGTGAGCAGCCGGGCGCCGTGCCACGGGCTGGTAGTGGAGGCGCGGCTGAAGCTGCCAAGCTCGGCAGCGCGGCGAAGCCTGCCGGCGAGCTCGTTGCGGTCGCGGATGCTGTCCAGCACACTGCGCTTGAGCCGCACCGTGGTGGCGGGGGCGGGGTGGATGGAGGTCAGCTCGGCCAGTGACTGCATGGCCTGATACGGCGAGCAGCCCCAGCGCTGGCGCACGTTATGCAGGGACGCCACGTGGTCCATCAGGGCGTGCCGGTGCTCGGTGAGGGTCCGGTGGAGGTTCCCCAGCTGCGGTTCGAGTGACTTTTCGTTCCGTACGATGGCCCGCACCAGCTGGGCCTTGAGCTGCTGTGGTGTGGCTGTGCCGGAGAGCTGGAACAGGATGGATTCAAGTCCCAGCGATTCCAGTTGTGCCGATACTTCATTCAGGCTGGCCCGGCGGTCACCCACCACCAGGACTGACCGCCCAGCGTCCACCAGTGCACCGATGGTGTTGATGGCCGTCTGGGTCTGTCCCGTGCCCGGCGGGCTGCTGACCACCAGCGAGTCTCCTGCGCGGGCGGCATCAATGACGTACTGCTGGTCCGGATCGGCATCGAGAAGGAGGAGTTCGTCGTCCGGGTGGCGCGCGTCCACGCTCGGGAAGCGGGAGGGGTCCGGCGCGGGTACATCAATGACTTCACCGCTGGCCGCCTTGGCCAGGGCGGTGACCAGCGGGTTGCCCTCATTGATCCAGGGGTCGTCCAGGTTGCCGGAGAGGTCCGCAAAAGTGGACACCAGCAGATTGTGCTGGGCCTCGGCGCCATGGATGGGCCGGATGAGGGTTGCAAGCTTATCCAGGACAGGCTGGGGATCGAAGCGTGCGGTGCTGTACGCGAGGCGAGTCACGGCGTTGACGTCAAAAACAATGCCATGGATGGTCTTCAGGTGCCGGACAAGGGCCGGGTTGATGTTGGCCTGCTCGGTGAGCTGCAGTTCGTAGTCGTCCTCACCCGGGCGGACCGTGAGCGAGATTGCGGTGAGCATCACCGGCGCGGAAACCCGCTGGGGTTTGCCACCAACAGCGGAGGTCCACACAACGGTGCCTGCGGAAAGGTAACCGGCATCTATGCCACGGTCATTACCGAGTTCGAAGATTTTCGAGCGGATGTTCCGCGATGCCCGGGCCGCGACGACGTACTGCTGGTGGTCGCGGATGAGTGTGGACAACCGTGTGCGGCGGCCGGCCATGAGCTGGGCCAGACCTGACGGGTGCGCATGGGTCAGGTCAATGGAACCTTCGGGGGTCTTGGTGAAACGCAGCATGGAGTCTGCCCCGGTGACGGGTTTAAGCCCGGACAGCCATTTTCCGAGCTCCTCAGAACCCTCCGCGTGGCCTTGACCAACTGACACTACTGCCTTCTTTTCTGCGTTTGCACGTGACGCCCTGGACCATACCGGCATACTTTCGAGCGTAGCCGCAAAGGAGCCGGGATGAGAGACCGCAACACTGGATCAGGCCAAATTGCGGCGGATTTCAACGGATGACAGCAATGGCCGGCCTCCGCTGACGGAGACCGGCCACTCACACTGTTATTCCCACTCGATGGTTCCCGGCGGCTTGCTGGTCACGTCCAGCACCACGCGGTTGACGCCTTCCACCTCGTTGGTGATCCGGTTCGAAATCCGGGCCAGGAGATCGTACGGCAGGCGGGACCAGTCCGCCGTCATGGCGTCCTCGGACGAAACGGGGCGGAGCACAATCGGGTGGCCGTAGGTGCGGCCGTCACCCATGACGCCCACACTGCGGACGTCGGCCAGCAGGACCACAGGCATCTGCCACACCTCGTTGTCCAGCCCGGCGGCGGTCAGCTCGGCACGCGCGATGGCGTCCGCCTTGCGGAGCAGATCCAGTCGCTCCTGCGTGATGTCGCCGACGATGCGGATTCCCAGGCCGGGGCCGGGGAACGGCTGGCGGCCGACGATTTCCTGCGGCAGGCCCAGCTGGGCGCCGACGGCGCGGACCTCGTCCTTGAACAGTGCCCGGAGCGGTTCCACCAGTTCGAACTGCAGGTCCTCGGGAAGGCCACCGACATTGTGGTGGCTCTTGATGTTCGCAGCACCTTCCCCGCCGCCGGATTCGACGACGTCCGGGTACAGCGTGCCCTGGACCAGGAACTTGATCTTCTCGCCATGGGCCGCGGCCTCGGCGATGATGGCCAGCTCGGCCTCTTCGAACGCGCGGATGAACTCGCGGCCGATGATCTTGCGCTTGGTTTCCGGATCGCTGACGCCGGCCAGGGCGGACAGGAAGCGCTCCTGCTCGTTGGCTACATACAGCTTGACGCCCGTGGCGGCAACGAAGTCGCGTTCCACCTGCTCGGCTTCGCCTTCGCGCAGCAGGCCGTGGTCCACGAACACACAGGTCAGCTGGTCACCGACGGCCCGCTGGACGAGTGCCGCTGCAACGGCGGAGTCAACGCCGCCGGAGAGCCCGCAGATAACCCGGGCGTCGCCGATCTGCTTACGGATCCGGTCCACCTGCTCCTCGAGGATGTTCCCCGTGGTCCAGTTGGGCTCCAGCTTTGCGCCCTTGAACAGGAAGTTTTCCAGCACCTGCTGGCCATAGGCCGAGTGCTTGACCTCGGGGTGCCACTGCACGCCGTAGAGGGCCTTCTCTTCGTTGGCGAAGGCAGCCACTTCAGCGCCGGCCGTCGTCGCCAGCACTTCGAAGCCTTCGGGCGCCTCGTGCACGGAGTCGCCGTGGCTCATCCAGGTGTTCTGGTGCTGCGGCATCCCCTCGAGGACGGAGCGGCCCTCGCCGAGGATGGTGGTCTGGGTGGAGCCGTACTCGCGCAGGCCCGTCTTGTCGACCTTCCCGCCCAGGGCGTTGGCCATGGCCTGGAAGCCATAGCAGATGCCGAAGACCGGGATTCCGGCCTCAAAGAGGTCGGCGCCGACGGAGGGTGCCCCGTCCGCGTAAACGCTGGAGGGGCCACCGGAAAGGATGATGGCGGCGGGGTCCTTGGCCAGGAGCTGCTCGGTGGTGAAGGTATGCGGAACCACTTCCGAATACACATTCGCTTCCCGGACGCGGCGGGCAATCAGCTGCGCGTACTGGGCACCGTAGTCAACAACCAGCACCGGCTTCTGGGAAGTCTGGGATGCAGTGGGAGTAGTCACCGTACTAGCCTACTTTGCGCGGTTGCCCCGCCGCACATTCAGGACCGTGGGTGTGACGCAGTGAACGTCCGACGGCGGGACTCCCCCACCGCTGCAGCGTTCAGTACCGCTGTGCGGCCTGCGGGTTCGCGGCCAGTTCGGCTTCCACCTCGGCGTGCAACTTCTTCTCCACCACGAAGGACAGGAACGGCACCACGCCGCCCAGGGCCAGAAGGACGAGCTTCGTGAACGGCCACCGCATCAGAGTCCAGAGGCGGAAGTTGGAGATCAGGTACACCACGTACATCCAGCCGTGGACGATCAGCACGGCGACGGAGATGTTCGCACCGCCCACCACGCCCTTGGGCTCGGCGTCGGCGAAACCCAAGCCGAACGGTTGGCCCGTGACGGCGTTGGTGCCACCGGCAAACAGGTACTGGCCAAAGGCGTAACGTGCGATGAGTTCGGCGCAGAGCAGCAGCAGCATGGCGCCGGTGAGGTACGCCAGCACCTTGTAGAACTTCAGGGCGGAACGGATCTGCCGCTCGGTACCGCCGAAGCGGCGCTTCTTGCCCTTGCCCTGCGGAGAATCCTGCTGGACGGCCGGTTTCGGTTCGATCATGGCTTTACCTTTTGTTGGAGCTGTTCAGAAGTTGCTGGGGTGGGCGCTGTACCCAGGTGAGGATCGTCGTCGTGTTCCTCTTCGAGGTCCCGCCGATAGTCGTCCTTGACCAGGCGCCACCAGATAAACAGGGCGAAGCCGGCGAACACCACCCATTCGAGCGAGTAGAAGAGATTGAGCCAGTTGACCTGCTGCGCGGGCGGCTGGGGGCCGATTTCCAAGGGCTTCAGGGCACCATCAACCGCCGCGGCGGACAGGTCGGACCCGGACGCCAGTTCGGAAGCTGCGGCCACGAATCCCGGGTACATGCTGACGTCCCAGTAGTTGATGAGTTCGGCAACAGACACGGCGGAGGCGCGGCCGGCTTCCGGTGCGGTGGCCGGCAGCGGTGATTCTGACGGCAGCAGCCGTCCGGTCAGGTTCACAACGCCCGACGGCGGTGCGCCGGCGTCGTCGGGATCCGCCACCCAGCCGCGGGCTACTGGAATCCAGGTCTGGGGTGAAGCAGCGACGCCGGTGAGCGCGGGCGCTCCGGTCACGGCGAAGGCGGAAACCACCCAGTAGCCGTTCGCACCATTCTTCAGGCGGCCTGGCACCAGGACCTGTTTTGCGGGGTCGTAGGTTCCCTCGGCGGAGACCATCTGGTCTGACACTGAACCGGGGAAGAAGACTCCGGGCTCAAGCGTCTCCGTCAGCATCCTGACGTCCTCGGTGGCGGGACTGACCACAACTTCGGGCTGCGTGGACCGACCGAACTGCCACTGGCTGAGCAGGACAAACACCCCTGAGACCGCGATCGCGAAGACCAGGCCTGCGATCCATCGGGGCTTAAGGGCTGTTTTCCACACGTGTTAACCGTACTTCGTTCCTCTGTAGAACAACTAAACGACCAGGTACGTCCCGGCCTTGGAGTGGGGCAGCAGGGTCCCTACGTGGCGACGGAGTCGACACGAAAGGGCCTGCCCCACTCAATGGTCGAAGAACACCAGGCTGGAGTTGATGAGCTCGGCGATGACTTCGGCATCGTAGGCCCGCCGCAGCGACTCCCGGAAGGACTCCTTGGACAGGGAGCGAGCCAGGGTGGCCAGGACTTCCAGATGATCGGAAAACGAGCTTGCAGGGGTGGCGATCAGCAGAATAACCGTGGCCGGACCGTCGGCGGCACCGAAGTCCAGGGAGTGGCCGTACTTGGTGATGCCCACGGCGATGGACGTCCGCGAGACGAACTCGCTGCGGGCGTGCGGGAGCCCGATCCCGCCCGGCAGGCCGGTGGCGAGCTGGTGTTCGCGGGCGTTGACGTGCTCCAGGAACCGCGGCAAGTCCGTGACCCGCCCGGCGGCGAAGAGGCGTTCTGCCAGTTGCGCCGCGGCGTCCGACTTGTCCGTTGCCTCCAACTCCAGAATCACCAAATCGGAGGTGGTGAGATCGGCATCGTACCGGTCAAGTGGTTCCGCCAAGGCGTGTCCCTTCAGTCAGGAGAATTGCTGGTGTGCGGTGCCGCCTCAGCGCAAAGGGACGATGTCCTCCACGCCCAGCCGTGCGGCGTCGGCGGATTCGTCATCCGGCTGCTGCTGGCTCAGCCGTTCAGCTTCAACGCGTGCTATGTAGTGCTTTATTTCGCTTTCGCGCTGCACATCGCTCCAGCCAAGGACTTCGCCCATCAGTTTAGCGACAACCGGCACCGCCGACACGCCACGGTCCCAGGCCTCGATGGAGATGCGGGTCCGCCGGGTCAGGACGTCATGGACGTGCCGGGCGCCCTCGTGGGTTGCGGCGTAGACGGCTTCGGCCTGCAGGTAGTCGTCAGCACCGGGCAACGGCTCCGCCAATTCAGGATTCCGGGCGATGATGTCCAGCACCTCCGGAGTCATGGACCCGTAACGGTTGAGCAGGTGCTCTACCCGGGCCACGTGCACGCCGGACTCTTCAGCGGTCCTGCTCCTGCGGTTCCATGCAGCCTTGAAGCCGCTGGCACCGAGCAGCGGGATGGTTTCGGTACAGCTCGCCGGGACCCGCTCATCCATGGTGCGGGTGGCCTCGTCCACGGCGTCCTTGGCCATAACCCGGTAGGTGGTCCATTTGCCGCCGGCCACCACCACCAGGCCCGGTACGGGGTGGGCCACGATGTGTTCACGGGACAGTTTCGCCGTGGAATCGTTCTCCCCCGCCAGGAGCGGGCGCAGTCCGGCGTAGACGCCTTCAACATCCTCCCTGGTCAGCGGGCGTTTCAGGACCCGGTTGACGTGCTCGAGGATGTAGTCGATGTCCTTGCTGGAGGCCGCCGGGTGGGCCTTGTCGAGGTTCCAGTCGGTGTCCGTGGTGCCGATGATCCAGTGCCGGCCCCACGGAATAACGAACAGCACGGACTTTTCGGTGCGGAGAATCAGCCCCACCGTGGACTGGAACCGGTCGCGGGGCACTACGAGGTGGATGCCCTTGGACGCCCGGACCTTCAGCTGCCCGCGGTCGGTGACCATGGCCTGGGTTTCATCGGTCCACACCCCGGTGGCGTTGATGACCTGCTTGGCTTTGATGTTGAATTTCGAACCGTCTTCGTGGTTGACCACTTTGGCCCCCACCACGCGCTCACCTTCACGCAGGAAGTCCACCACCGCCATCTGGTTCACCGCATGGGCGCCGTAGTGCACCGCCGTCCGGACGAGGTTTGCCACGTACTTGGCGTCATCCACCTGGCCGTCGTAGTAGCGGATGGAGCCCACAAAGGCGTCTTTTTTCAGGCTGGGGGCGGCCCTCAGCGTGCCCCGCCTGCTGAGGTGTTTGTGGAACGGCACGCCGCGGCTGTGCCCGCCCGTAATGGACATGGCGTCATACAGGGCGATCCCGGCCCCCACATAGGGCCGTTCGAAGAACGGTTTGGTCAGCGGATACAGGAACGGCACCGGCCGGGCCAGGTGCGGGGCCAGGACCGAAAGAATCAGGCCACGTTCGTGCAGCGCTTCCTTAACCAGCCCAAAATCCAGCATCTCCAAGTAGCGCAGGCCGCCGTGGATCAGCTTGGATGACCGTGACGACGTGCCGGCGGCCCAGTCGCTGGCCTCCACGATCCCCACGGTGAGGCCGCGGGTCACGGCATCCAGCGCCGCACCGGCGCCCACGATGCCGCCGCCGACGATTAGGATGTCCAGTTCGTTGCCGGGTTCCGAGGTGGCCCTGAGCCTGGCGATCGATGCTTCCCTGGCCGCAGGCCCCAGGACCCCGCCTTCGTTTGGAACAGTGTTCACGGAACGCCTCCCTTGCCGCTGCTGCCGGTGGTAAAACCACAGTACTTCCTTGCCGCACAGTTGGGCAGGGCAGGTTCCACGAGGGAGGCGCTCCGGACGACGTCAGCGGCGTCGGCCGCCCGTCAGTTAGAGGCCGTCAGTTACCCGTGTACGGAGAAACTACGACGTCGACGCGCTGGAATTCCTTCAGGTCCGAATAGCCGGTGGTCGCCATCGAACGGCGGAGTGCGCCGATCAGGTTGGATGTGCCGTTGGTGTGGTGGCCGGGCCCGAAGAGCACCTCTTCGAGAGGTCCGACGGTGCCGACGTTGGCGCGGTCTCCGCGGGGCAGTTCGAGGTGGTGGGCCTCCTGGCCCCAGTGCCAGCCCTTGCCGGGTGCCTCTTCGGCCCGGGCGAGGGCGCTGCCCAGCATCACGGCGTCGGCGCCCATGGCAATTGCCTTGACGATGTCACCCGAGGTGCCCATGCCGCCGTCGGCAATTACGTGGACGTACCGTCCGCCGGATTCATCCATGTAGTCACGGCGGGCGGCCGCGACGTCGGAGATGGCGGAGGCCATGGGCGAGTGGATCCCCAGGGCGCGCCGCGTGGTGGCGGTGGCTCCGCCGCCGAAGCCGACCAGGACGCCGGCGGCTCCGGTGCGCATCAGGTGCAGGGCGGGCGTGTAGCCGGCCGCGCCGCCCACAATCACGGGGACGTCCAATTCGTAGATGAACTGCTTGAGGTTCAGGGGTTCATGGTCTTTCGAGACGTGCTCGGCTGACACGGTGGTCCCGCGGATCACAAAGATGTCGACGCCGGCAGCCACCACGGTCTTGTAGTGTTCCTGCGTGCGTTGCGGGGTCAGCGAGCCGGCCACCGTCACGCCGGCGGCGCGGATCTCCGCCAGGCGGGACGTGATCAGTTCCGGCTGGATGGGAGCGCGGTAGAGCTCCTGCATACGGCCGGTCACGGCGGGGCTGTTGACCTCGTCTTCGAGGGCGCCGATCTCGTCAAGGATGGGCTGCGGGTCCTCGTAGCGGGTCCAGAGGCCCTCAAGGTCCAGCACGCCGAGCCCGCCGAGCCGGCCCAAGGAGATGGCCGTCTCCGGGGACATGGCCGAGTCCATCGGGGCTGCAATCACGGGCATGTCGAACTTGTAGGCATCGATCTGCCAGGAGACCGACACGTCCTTGGGGTCGCGGGTACGACGGTTAGGGACAATCGCAATGTCATCCAGGGAGTAGGCACGACGCCCACGCTTGCCACGGCCAATCTCGATCTCGTAAGTCACGTGACCACTTTACTTGACCACGTGGGATGCGGTGGGGCGCCTCCTCTTAGGTTCATCCTGAAACTGATAGTCCACACTTTATTGACATGTTTTGTCAACCATTTACAAGTTTTGAAAATACCTTTATGTTTACTCTCGGTTACCACCTGATCCACCACGTGACCACCCATCACTCCCCTTCATACGGGCCACACCTGTGCCCGTTCCGAGAAAGAAGCTCCTATGGGACGTTCATCAATCAGGCGCCACCGCATCCTGGCCCTGTCGCTCGCCGCAGCAGTCGGCACCCTGGCCTTCGCCGGTTCGCCGGTCTTCGCCACCCCCGAAGACGGTGACCGCACTGCAGCCGGGCCGGCCGCCGTCCAAGGCACTGCGGTGCACGACGTGGCCGCCGGAGAGGCCTACACGAAGTTCATCGTCGAATTCAAGGAGACCACGGCGAACGCCACCCCGAACGGCCGCGCCAATGCCTGGGGCAAAGCAGCCAAGTCACAGGGCGTGAAGGTGCAGGAACTCCGCACCCTGGCCACCGGCGGAACGCTGATCGAGGCGGACAGGGCCCTGTCCGGGCAGGCTGCCGAAGACTTCATGGCCGAGATTGCGGCGTCCGGATCGGTCGACTACGTCGAACCTGACGCCCGCATGACGGTGGCTCTCACGCCCAACGACCCACGCTATGGCGAGCAATGGGATTTCACTGGCACCAACGGCATGCGGGTCCCCGGGGCTTGGGACGTTGCTACCGGCACCGGCGTGACGGTGGCCGTGATCGACACCGGAATCACGGCCCATCCGGACCTCGACGTGAATGTGCTGCCGGGCTACGACTTCGTCTCCGACGCCACGGCAGCGCGTGACGGCAACGGACGGGACGCGAATGCGCAGGACCAGGGCGACTGGTACGCCGCCGGCGAGTGCGGCCAGTCGACAGCCGGCAACAGCTCTTGGCACGGCACGCACGTCGCCGGCACCGTTGCAGCCGTGACCGGCAATGCCGCCGGCGTGGCGGGCGTCGCACCCAACGCCAAAGTGGTGCCGGTACGCGTCCTGGCCAAGTGCGGCGGGTCACTGTCCGACATTGCCGATGCGATTATCTGGTCAGCCGGCGGCACCGTCCCGGGCATCCCGGCCAACGCCAATCCCGCCACGGTCATCAACATGAGCCTGGGCGGGTCCGGTGCCTGCGGCAGCACGTACCAGGCAGCCATCAACTCCGCAGTTTCGCGGGGAGCCACCGTGGTGGTGGCGGCCGGCAACAGCAACCAGGATGCTTCCGGATTCCGCCCGGCCAACTGCAACAGCGTTGTGAGCGTGGCCGCCAGCAACCCGAGCGGCAGCCTCTCCTACTACTCCAACTACGGCTCCACGGTTGACCTGACCGCACCCGGCGGAGACGTCCGTGTAGCGGGCGGCGGAATCCTCTCCACTATCAACACCGGTACCTCCACACCGGGCTCCGCCGGCTACGCCAGCTACCAGGGAACGTCCATGGCAGCTCCGCACGTGGCCGGGCTGGCCGCACTCATGAAGTCCAAATCGTCCACGCTTACCCCGGCCCAGGTGGAGTCCACGCTCAAGCAGGGAACCCGGGCAATGCCGGGCGGCTGCACCACGGGCTGCGGCACAGGGCTTTCGGACGCCACCAAGACCATGGGCCTGCTGGGCGGGGTCACTCCCCCGCCGTCCGGCAACCTGCTGCTGAACCCGGGCTTCGAATCGGGCGCAGCCTCCTGGACCTCTGACCACGCCGACACGTTCGAGACCGGAACGAATGCCAGGACCGGTTCCGGCTTCGCCGGCCTCAACGGCTGGGGCCAGGCAACGTCCTACATCCTCGACCAGGCGTTTGCAGTCCCGTCCACGGTGGCCACCGCGTCACTGTCCTTCTACCTGAAGGTGCAGTCGGACGAGACCACATCCAGCGCGGCCTATGACACCCTGAGGGTTCAGGCGGTCAGCAACGGTGTGACCACCACGCTGGCCACTTACTCCAATCTCAACGAGTCCGCCGGCTATCTGCAGAAGCAGCTGGACCTCTCCGCCTACAAGGGCAAGAGCGTGACCCTGCGCTTCCTGGGTGTTGAGGACTCGTCGCTGGGGACGTACTTCTACCTCGACGACACAGCGGTGACCACCTCTTAGCCTCGGGGCCACACGAATCCGGGACCGCCGGCCACGCCTTGCAGCGCGGCCGGCGGTTCCTGCGTGGAGTGCGTGACCCTAAGCCCTGCCGTCGTCAGACGCCCTCGGCCTCCTCCACCGTCAGCTGGGATTCGAACATCCTGAAGTAGCGGCCCCGCAGCGCCACCAGTTCCTTGTGGGTGCCCTGTTCCACAATCCGCCCGTCCTCGAGCATGTAGACAATGTCGGCCTTCTCAATGGTGGCAAGCCGGTGGCTGATGGCAATGATGGTGCTGCTGCGGTCCGCGAAAAGCCGGGTGAAGATCCGGTGCTCGGCCAGTGCGTCGATAGCGGACGTCGGCTCGTCCATGACCATGAAGGTGGCGTTGCGGTAGAAATTCCGGGCCATCGCGAGCCGCTGCCACTGGCCGCCGGAGAGCCCGCTCCCCTTCCGGCCGCGCGGATCCTCCATCCAGTTGCTGACATAGTTGTCCAGGCCGTTGGGCAGCTTGTTGATGAACTCCAACGCTTCGGCGTCGCTGGCTGCCTGGCGGATCCGTTCGTCGTCACGGGGCGGGTCCACGTCGCCAAAGCGGATGTTGTCGGCAGCCGTGGCGAATTCGTACTTGAGGAATTCCTGGCTCAGGACGGCCAGGTGGCGGTGCCAGGACTTAACGTCGACGGCGGCGAGGTCGACGCCGTCGAGCATTACCTGCCCGGAATCCGGGCGGTAGAGTCCGGCGAGGATCCGGATCAGTGTGGACTTCCCCGCCCCGTTCTCACCCACGACGGCGATGTGCTGGCCTTCGCGGATGGTCATGCTGATGCCGCGGATCACCTCGGTGTCGCCGCCCGTGTAGGTGAAGCGGATGTCCCGCAGTTCCACAGTTTTGGGCGCCTGGAGCAGCGGCGGTGAATGGTCCGAATGAACCGGCATTGCCATGAACAGCTCGTAGTCCTTGAGGTTGGCGAGATCCTCGTCGATCGAACTGAGGGAGGACACCAGGCTGTTGGCTGTGGACAGTGCGCGGCTGACGATCTGCTGGACATAGAGGAACTGGCCAACGGGCTGGGCACGGGCGATGATCTGGCCCACCACCCAGATCAGGGAGATCACCTCGGCGCCGTACTGCAGGGCATCGGCGGCGAGCTGCTTGGGGATGTAGCGCTTCTGGAAGTCCAGGCGGCGCCGCTCGTCAGCATCGCGCAGCTGGGAACGAAGGTCCATCAGGTAGCCCACGATCCCGTAGAGCCGCATTTCGGCGATGTGCTGGGGGCGGAGCAGGTTGGTTTCGATCATCCGGCGTTGCCGGCGGGAGTCCACCTGGGTGTTCCAGTGGGCGATCTGTTCGCGCGAGAGCTTGAACTGCAGGTAGACGCTGGGCACAATCGCCACCAGGACAATCACGGCGATCCACCAGCTGACCAGCAGCAGGGCGCCCACGGCCAGGATCACGGAGACCAACTGGGTGAAGATAGCCGCGATCCTGTCCAGCACGCGGGCATAGGAATCGGAAAACCGTTTGGCCCGGTCGTAGAGGTCCACGGTTTGCTTATCGTCATAGCGCCAGAACTCCAGCGCCAGGAAGCGCTCGTACATCTGGTCGCCCACGATGGCGCCCACCTTGAAGCTCATAAGCTGCTGGATGTAGCGGTCCACGCTGCTGAAGCCGCCCCACAAGAGCCCCAAGGCAGCCGTGATGATGACGTACACAATGGCCTGTTGGCCTGCTGCGGAATCACCGGCGTAGGCGGCCGCCAGGGCCGTGGTGGTCAGCGCTGCGAAGTACGTGGTCACCAAAGGCAGCGTCGCCGAAATGAGCGAACCGACTACTTTCATTACGACGGCGGCTGGCGAAGCCTGGAAGCTGACCCGCAGCACCTGCGCCACGGCCCGGGCGTAAGGCCGCAGCGCCAACCGCCGCTGAGGGTCCTTTTTTGGGTTCAGTTCGGCGGGATGGCGTGGTCGGGACATGGCTCCAACCGCCGGGGACTAGCGCGAACCGTAGTTCGGGGCCTCCACGGTCATCTGGATGTCGTGCGGGTGCGATTCCTTGAGGCCGGCCGGCGTGATGCGGACGAACTTGCCGCGGACCTTGAGCTCCGGAATGGTGGGGGCGCCGGTGTAGAACATGGTCTGGCGGAGGCCGCCCACCAGCTGGTACGCCACCGAGGCGAGCGGGCCGCGGTAGGCGACGCGGCCTTCGATGCCCTCGGGGATGAGCTTGTCATCACCGGAGACATCTGCCTGGAAGTAACGGTCCTTTGAGTAGGAGGTGTTCTTGCCGCGGGACTGCATGGCGCCCAGCGAGCCCATGCCGCGGTAGCTCTTGAACTGCTTGCCGTTCACGAAGATGAGCTCGCCCGGGGACTCGTCGCAACCGGCCAGGAGGGAACCCAGCATGACGGTGTCGGCGCCGGCAACCAGCGCCTTGCCGATGTCGCCCGAGTACTGCAGGCCGCCGTCGGCGATCAACGGAACGCCGGCCGGGATGGCTGCCTTGGCGGACTCGTAAATGGCGGTGATCTGCGGGACGCCCACGCCGGCCACCACGCGGGTGGTGCAGATGGAGCCGGGGCCCACGCCCACCTTGATGCCGTCGGCACCGGCGTCGATCAGGGCCTGGGCACCTTCGCGGGTGGCAGCCTGGCCGCCGATGATGTCCACGTGCGCTGCTACGGGATCGGACTTCAGGCGGCGGATCATGTCCAGCACACCCTGGGAGTGGCCGTTGGCCGTGTCAACGAACAGTGCATCGACTCCGGCGTCGACCAGTGCCATGGCGCGTTCCCAGCCGTCACCGAAGAAGCCGATGGCGGCACCGACGCGGAGCCGGCCCTCATCGTCCTTGGTGGCCAGCGGGTACTGCTCGGCCTTGGTGAAGTCCTTGGTGGTGATGAGGCCCTTGAGCCGGCCCTGCTCGTCAACGAGCGGAAGCTTTTCGATCTTGTTCGTGGCCAGCTTGTGGGAGGCTTCCTCACGGCTGATGCCTACGTGCCCGGTGATCAGCGGCATCTTGGTCATCACGTCGCTGACCAGCCGCAGCGGGAAGTCGGCTTCGGGCACAAAGCGGGTGTCGCGGTTGGTGACAATACCGAGGAGCCGCATGCCCTCGTCCACCACGGGGAGGCCGGAGACCCGGTACTGCGAGCAGATCTCGTCCAGTTCGGCCAGCGTGGCCTCGGGGCCGATGGTCAGCGGGTTGGTGATCATCCCGGATTCGCTGCGCTTCACGCGGTCCACCTGGTCGGCCTGGTCCTGGATGGACAGGTTGCGGTGGATGACGCCCAGGCCGCCCTGGCGAGCCATGGCAATGGCCATCCGGGATTCGGTAACCGTGTCCATGGCGGCGGACAGCAGCGGTGTGTGAACGGTGATCCGCTTGGAAATCCGCGAAGACGTGTCAGCCTCGGACGGGATGACGTCCGTGTGGCCCGGGAGGAGCAGGACGTCGTCGTAGGTCAGGCCGATGAAGCCGAAAGGATTGTGCTCGGGCTGGGTCATGAGTGCGCCTCTTACCTTGGTTACGGGTTCACGGGTAGGGGTTGCAGCTAATGACCAGCCCGTCATTACGGGACTGGTCCGTGCAGGGCCTTAGTACATTCGAGTGCCTCATGCACGGGAACCATGCAGAAAGCTTTGAGTAAATATTAGAACCTCGACGCGGATCCCCCTATTCCGGGAGCACATTGTGAGCAACGGCACCCAATAACCGAAGGCCGCGTGTCAGTTCCAGCCCGTCGCCGCCAGCAGCCGCTCCTCAAACATGGGAATCATGCTTTCCACATACGTCCGGCTCAGGTGGTTGTCGTCCTTGTACACGTAGACGTTGCCTACCACGGCCGGGCAGATGCCGCCGGCGCAGATGAAATCGCTCAGGTCCATCAGGTGCAGCCCGTCCACCTTCCCGCGGTAGCTCTCCAGCGGTGACGGCTCCACCAGGGATTCGTTCAGCGGCGGGTTGCACGCCGGGGCGTCCGCACTGTGGCGCTGGACGCACTCGGGCATGTTGATGGTGAAGCGCGGGTTGTCCCGGATGCCGACGATCTCGATGCCGGCATCCGCGATAGGCTGGATGCCTTCGAGGTACGCCGGCACCTCGGTCTCGAACGGGGCTTCCTCATGGGTCAGGGTGGCCACGGTAAAGACGGCATCCGGCCGGTGCTCCAGCACGTACGCTGCGCTGGCCCGGTTGTAGGCGTTGCACTCGGCGTTCCGGGTCTCGGATTCGGCCCCGAAACGGCATGCCGGCATCAGCAGGGTGACCAGCTCCCAGCCGCGGGCTTCCGCGATGGGAGCCAGTGCGGCCAGATACTGCTGGGCATGGGAGTCACCCAGGACAACGATCCGTTTGGTGGGTTCGCCTTCGGGGAGCGCCTGCCGGCAGCCTTCAAGAACAGGGTCCCCCGTGGCATTCGCTCCCGTACAGGCCTGGTGGATTCCGGCCCAGTCGTTGTCCAGGGCGGTGGGCCCAGGAATGATCCTGCCCTGCGGTGCCGGTGCTCCGGCGTTACCGGGGGTCAGCAGGGCCGCTCCCGGCGTCAGCTCGCGGGGCTGGGCGGCGGTGGCGGCTTCCTCCGCGGTGAGGCTCGTCTGCCAGACCGCCACGGGTCCGGCCAGCAGGACACAGCAGGAAACCACGACGACGGCGGTGCGCCAGGTGCGCACCTGCGGCCAGCGCCACTCCCGGAGGGGTTTTTCCACAAAGCGGGTGGTGAGGACGGCCAGGACCACCGAGGCGGCGATGATCGCGGCGCCCTGGATGAGGTTGGGGGCCTCAACGCCGGTAGCGGCCAGCGCAAGCACTAGGACGGGCCAGTGCCACAAATAGAGGGCGTAGGAGTTGTCACCCAGGGAAACCAGCGGCTTCCAGCCCAGGAGGCGGTCCACACCAAACCGGCTCCCGCTCTGCCCGGCCACAATGATCGCGGCTGCGGCCAGCGTGGGCCACAGTGCCACGAATCCGGGGAACGCCCGGTCCACGGTCAGCAGCAAACCACAGGAGACCATGGCCACCAGGCCGGCCCAGCCGAGCACGACACGCAGGAGTTTTCCGGGTTTCAGGTACGGCAGGGCAAGGGCCAGCAGCGAGCCCAGCGCAAATTCCCAGAGCCGCGTCCGGGTGTCGAAGTAGGCGTAGGCCTGGTTTGTGGCCGTCTGGTCAATCGAGAACGCGAGCGAGGCAACGAGGACGCCGGCGAACGCGGCTGCCACCACGGCGCGGTAGCTGGCGTTGTACCGGTGCCGGAGGAGCCGCCACACAACAGCGGAAGCGGCGAAGACGAGAGGCCACAGGATAAAGACCTGTCCTTGGATGGACAGGGACCAGAAGTGCTGCAGGGGGCTGGCCGCGGCATGCTGCTGGGCGTAGTAATCCACGGCGGTATCCGCCAGCAGCCAGTTCTGCCGGTACAGCAATGCCGCCCAGGCCTGGTCCAGGATGACGGGCCAGCGGCCTTGCGGGAGGACCAGCCAGGTGCCTGCCAGGACCCCGAGGATCACCACGACGGCGGCCGGCAGCAGCCGCTTGAAGAGGTGCAGCCAGTGCCGGAGGAGATTGAGGGAGGTGCCGGCCTCCACCTTCCGGACGAAGGACAGCGTCAGCAGGAAGGCCGAGATCAGGAGGAAGATATCCACCCCGCCGGACACCCGGCCAAGCCACACATGGTAGGTCACCACCATCAGGACGGCGAGCGCGCGGAGGCCTTGGACTTCGGGACGGAAGGTCGGTTTCCGGGCAGGCTTCCGCTCGCCGGTTTTTGCGTCCAGCGCAGTGCGCGGAGCAGCCTCGGCTGGTGCACTGGACACAGAGGACCTCTCCAAGCGGGTAAGCAAAGCATCAAGCCTACGGAGCCGCGCGGCCGATGGCCAATCAACGGCCGCCTTCGAGCCCCTCGGAGAGCGCCACAAACTATGCTGGCCACAGGCCAGCGAAGGGAGACCAAGTGATTGTGCAGCTGCGGATCTGTGTGCCCAGTGAACTGTCGGCAGTGACGCTGGACGCTTGCAAGGAGCACACGGGAACCGCCGAGGTAGCGCTCTTTCCGGGAGCATCCGTGTCGCCGCAGGGCGATGTCATCGACGTCCAGGTTGCCAGGGAAGCGGTGGAGGAACTGCTTGAAAAACTCCACGTCCTGAAGGCGCAGGAGGTGGGATCCATTGCCATCTCCATGCCGGAACTCGTCCTGTCCCGGCGCGCGGACAAAGCGGAGGCGTCTGCCCCCGGAGACGGCGCAGACGCCTTGATCTGGGACGAGGTCACCCGCCAGACGGGCGAGGACTCCCGGCTCACGTGGAGCTACCTTGCCTTCCTGATACTGGCCACGCAGCTCGCCGCCATCGGCATCGTGACGAATTCCACCATTGCCATCGTGGGGGCGATGGCCGTGGGGCCGGAGTTCGGCCCCCTGGCGGCGCTGGCAGTGGCCTTGGCCCGGCGCCAGTGGGCACTCGGCCGGCGTGCTGCCCTGGCGCTTGGTGTGGGATTCCCGCTGGCCATGCTGCTGGCGGCCTTGACCACGTGGGTCTCCGCGGCACTGGGCCTCTTCGCGGACAACACCCTGGACACAGGGTCTGCGGTGGAGTTCATTTACCACCCGGGACCCTATTCCCTGATCGTGGCCGTTCTGGCCGGCACGGCGGGCATGCTGTCCGTCATCAGCCGGCGGTCAGCGGCACTCATCGGTGTCTTCATCTCCGTGACCACAGTTCCTGCTGCCGGGTTTGTGGCCGTAGCACTCGTGCTGGGCGAGTTTGAGAAAGCAACGGGGTCGGCCCTGCAGCTGGCGCTCAACCTGATGGGCATCGTGGCGGCGGCAGTTCTGGTGCTGTTCTTCTACCGGCTGGTTTCCCGGCGCTTGCCCGAAGCCGCCGCCCGGCGCCTCAGATGGCAGCTGACGCGGACTCGCGGGTGACCGGAACCGGGATCCGGCCCGCCAGATAGCGCGCATCACGGCATGCCCCGGGCAGCGTTGCCGACGCCGCCGCGTACATAAATTCCTGGCCCAGGAAGAACAGCCCAGGGGTATCCAGTGCCACGCCGCGCCGCTGCCTGGGCAGCGCGCCGCCGTCGAGCATTACCGGATCCATCCAGCCGAAGTCATCCCGGAACCCGGTGCACCAGATTACGTTTGAAACCTCCAGCCGGGTCCCGTCCGCGAGCACCGGCAGCCCATTCTCCACCCCGGCAATCCGCGGCACGCGCCTGACGCCAGCGGCGGCCAGGTCTTTGGACTTTGTCCTGATCAGGGGCGCCGCGTGGGCCGTGAAGGCCGGTGCAGCTTTGCGGCCGATCGGGTTGTTGAGGGTGAGGACGTGGAGTCCGACGAACCGCACCACGGGCAGGAAGTACCGTGCCGCCGTCGGGCCGTGCTTGACGGGAATCTCACCGCCGGGCTTGCCGGCCACGATGGTGGGATGCGTCCGGGACACTTCAAGGCCAATCTCCGCTCCCGAGTTCCCCAGCCCTACTACCAGGACGGGGCCCTCCTGCAGCTGCCCCAGGTTGCGGTATTCACTGGAATGAAACTGGACGACGGCGGCGTTCAGTTCCGCAGCGAAGTCCGGTAGCTTCGGCGCTTGGCTGCAGCCGGTGGCCACCACCACGTTGTGCGCCTCCCAGCGCCGGCCGTTGGAAGCGGCGACAAACCGGTTCCCGTCCCGCCACAGGTGTTCGATCGGCACACTGTTGAGGACGGGCAGGCCGAACTTTTCGGCGTAGCCCTCAAGGTATCCGGCAACGTCATCCTTGCTGGGGAAGGACAGCGGGTCCGCCGGGAACGGCATTCCCGGCAGTCCGTCGTATTTTGCGGGCGTAAAAACCCGCAGCGAATCCCACCGCTGGCGCCAGGCGTCGCCGGTTCTTGGATGTGCGTCCAGGATGAGGAACGTGCGGTTTTGCTGTTTCAGGTAGTGGCCAAGGGCTAGGCCTGCTTGCCCGCCACCGATGATCAGGGTGTCCAGCGTGCCGGTCACGCCGTTGTTGTTCATGGCTGCTCTCCTTTGGTATCCGAGGTGATGGTGATGGCTGAACCTTCCGGGGGCTGGTCCGCCCGGCTGTCCTGTCCGTCGTCCCGGTACCGGAGCCACCATGCCAGCATCAGCGCGGATGCCAGGAGGTAGGCCAGGTGCAGGGCCCAGATGGGTCCGGCAGGGAGGTTGAAAACGTACACGGTGTGGACCGCGTTGGCCACGTTGGTTAGCATCAGGTTGCTGAGGCTGTAGGAAGCCAGGTCCTTGGTCCGTGCCGCTTTGACCAGCATCGGCAGCATTCCCACGGCGAACAGCACGGTGGAAAGTGTGCCGGCAAGTACTGGAAGGTTCATGCTTTGAGGCTATGGCCGTGCCCTTGCCGGCCGCGTCCGCCAAAATATGCAACTTTCATGCACGATGGGGCTGGGTATTTCTATGTAGTCAGTCCGTGTTCATAGGCATAGCTGGTGGCGGCTGCCCGGGACGTCAGGCCCAGTTTCAGGAAGATGTTGCTGATATGCCGCGCCACGGTCTTTTCGCTCAGGTACAGCTCGCCGGCGATGGCCCGGTTGCCCTTTCCGGTTGCCACCAGCTGAAGGACTTCAAGCTCGCGGCGGGTGAGGAGACCAGCCGTGCCTGGCGTGGCCCCGCTACCCAACATGCCTTCGTGCAGCAGGGATGCCGCCCACGTTGCCGCCGGCGCCGCGCCCAGGTCCAGGAGCGAAGCCTGGGCCGCCTCCAGGTACATCAGCGCCGAGGCTTCATCGCCAAGTGCGCGGCAGGCGCTGCCGGCCAACGCCTCGCAGCGCGCCGCTTCGTACGGGACACCGAGCTCCTGCCACAGTCTCCACGCCTCCCGGAGCGGTTTCAGGGCAGCGGAGGGATCGCCGTCGGCCAGTCGGACCGCGCCGTCCGCTTGGCCGGCAACGGCCCGGATCATGGGCATAGGGTATTCGTGGGCCAGGGCTTCCAGCTCCTGAAAACCTCGCCGCGCCGCTGCCACGTCGGAGGCGGCCAGCTCGATCTCCACCAGTGCCGGCAACATGTTCCGGCGGGTAGCGAGGTCTGCCGCGCCAGCTGCCCTCCGGATCATCGCTTGTGCCTGCTGCGCATCACCGCGGGCCAGCCAGACCAGAGCGAGGCCAGGCTGTGGCTCATAGCCGGATCGGGCCGCCTGCCGGTAGGAAGCTTCGGCGTCGTCCAGTTTTCCACCCAGCCGTTCCACCTCCCCCTGCTGGTAGTAGCCTCCGTAAAGCGCCTGGGGATCACCCCTTACGGCAAGTCCCTGGGCAGCCGCAGCCGCCATCAGTGCCTCGGCCCAGGCCCCATGGAGCATGAAGAGTTCGGCGCGGTGCGACTGGCACTGGCCGCTGAAGGACACCATGTCAGGGCGTGCACGGCACCAGCGATCCAGGGCAGCCGTCCATTCCAAGGCCCTCTCCAGATCGAAGACCAGGTGGCAGTTGCCGATGACTGCGCAGTAGATAATCCCCGACGGGATCGGGGAGAGTTCACCTGCCGTGACGGCCACCATGACCTCGTCGAACATCTTGAGTCCCTTCTCAGGGTGACCAAGCATCAGCGTGGCCTGGCCTGTGCCGAGGAGGCCCAGCGCGGACAGGTCCTTGTCGTGGAACCGCTGGCCGAATTCGGCAACGCGGGAGAAAACCTGCAAGGCGCCCGCCGGATCACCGCCGTAAAGTTTGCCCAGGCCCATCGGCACAAGCAGCAGGCCCTGGACTGCGCTGGGCTCGGCCAGTTCATCCACGAGCCGCTGGCCGCGGGCAAACCACCCTCCGGCCCGAGCCTGCTCCCCAAGGAACATCAGTTGCATGCCCATCCAGCCCGCGCACCGTGCGGCACTCTCGGCGTCGCCCATCCCAAGGTACTCCTCGTGAGAACGGGTGAGGGTCTCCAGTCCTGTGGTGCTTTCCCCGGTCAGGATCTCGGCCGTAGCCAGCCGTTCGAGGTCGGCAGCCGGCAACCCGCCACGCTTATCGGCTTCACGGAAAGTCTGATATGCCTCGGTCCAGCGATGTTTCTGGAAGGCTGACCTGCCCTGGTCAATGCCTGTTTCAGCTGACATCTGGCCCCTTTCGGACACCAACCGCCCAACCTGTTGGCCCGCGCACGCTGGGTGCGGCGGTACTTAAGCGCCACGGTACGCCCGGTGGAGAAGCGGCACAACTACGAACGCAGCAGCGCGCGCAGCGTCTGAATGGTGTCGGCCTCCGCCGCCGTCTTATCGTCGCGGTAGCGCTTGACGCGTGCGAATCGCAGCGCGATTCCGCCCGGATAGCGCGAGGAACGCTGCACGCCATCGATCGCGACCTCGACCACGGTGACTGGCTCGATCCAGACTGTGCCCGCCGTGCGCCGCACCTCGAGCTCCTGGAAGATCTCGGTCTGCCAGCGCAGCATCGCGTCGGTTAGGCCCTTGAATGTCTTGCCCACCATCACGTAGCCGCCGGGTTCGCCGAACTCGCCGGCCGGGTCGAGGGCTCCGAGGTGCAGGTTCGACAGCAGCCCTGTCCGCCGGCCTGACCCCCACTCGCAGGCGAGCACCACCAGGTCGTACGTGAGCACCGGCTTCACCTTGATCCAGTTGGAGCCACGCCGCCCGGCCGCGTAGGCCGATCCGACCGCCTTCACCACCACGCCCTCGTGGCCCGCGGCGAGCGCATCACGCGACACTCTCTCGGCAACGGCCGCGTCCGCCGTGATCTCCCCCGGGATCCGGTGCTCAGGGGCGATGCGCTCCAGCACGCCGAGGCGCGTCGCCAGCGGTTCGTCGAGCAGGTCGCGCCCGTCGATGTGCAACACGTCGAAGAACCAGGGATGCAGCACCGTGGCGCGCGCCGCATCCGCCCCGAACCGCGACATGGTCTCCTGGAACGGTCGCGGGCCGCCGGCCTCGTCGAGGGCGAGGGTCTCGCCGTCGAGGATCACATCGCGCACCGGCAGCCCTCGCACCACCTCCACCACCTCGGGCAGCCGGTGGGTCACGTCGGCCAGGGTGCGGGTGTAGATGCGAACTTCGTCGCCGACGCGATGCACCTGGATGCGCGCTCCGTCGAGCTTGTATTCCACGGATGCTTCCCCCGTCACCTCCAGCGCCACGCTGGCACTGGCCGCGGTTGCGGCGAGCATGGGCTGCACGGGACGGCCGACGACGAGGCCGACGGCGTCGAGCTCGGCCGCCGTTCCCGTGATCGCAAGCAGGGCGGTCCCGCCGAGATCGCCGGAGAGCATCGCCGCGCGGCGTACGGCGTCGACGGGCCGGTCGGCGGCGCGGGCAACGGCATCCGTCAGCACCCCCTCGAGCGCGCCGGTTCGCAGTTCGCCGAGCAGCACGCCGGCGATGAAGGCCTGCTCGCGCTCGGTGGCTGCCGCTGTGAGCATCCGGAGGGTCGCGGCGCGCTCCGCGGCTGATCCAGCGCCTGCGGTGACAAGCAGCCGGTCCAGCGCAGCGTCGAGGTCGGCGACGGTCAGGCTCGGTTCGGCGGCCGGCTCCCCCATGGCTGCTGTCATACCGCGCCAGCCGATCCCAACACGGCCCTGCCGCGGCTTGGCGATGAGCAAGCCGACGGCGGCCGCGATGTCCACGGGCTCGAGCCGGCGCAGCAGGTCGGCCAGTGCGTCGATCTTCGCGAGTCGGGAGCGGGTCGACGCGACGGCATCCGTGGTTTTCACGAGCTCGTCTAGCAGCATGGCATCAGTCTGCCACGCCCGCCGACGCCGGGCGCGTAGGCGGGAAAAGCGGGCCGCGAGTGGTTTGTGGCACAAAAAACCGGCCCAGCCGAAGCTGGACCGGTTCTTGTGCGGAGACGGTGAGTGGGCCCACGCCGTCAGGGTTCCCTGACCGAGCGAAGCGAGGTGAGGGAGACTGTGGGGATTAGTGGCTGTGGCCTGCGTGCTCGTCTTCGTTAGCGGGCTTCTCCACTACGAGGGTCTCGGTGGTGAGAACCAGCGCAGCGATGGATGCCGCGTTGCGCAGGGCTGCACGGGTGACCTTGACCGGGTCGATGACACCGGCGGCGATCAAGTCCTCGTACTCGCCCGTCTTGGCGTTGAAGCCGTTGTTGGTTTCGAGCTCGGCAACCTTGGCGGTGACAACGTAGCCGTCGAAACCGGCGTTCTGGGCGATCCAGCGAAGCGGCTGGACCAGCGCGCGGCGGACGATGCCCACAGCAGCGGCGGCGTCGCCTTCGAGTGCCTTGACTGCAGGGTCCTCGTCGAGGGCCTTCAGTGCGTGGATCAGCGCGGAACCGCCACCGGCCACGATGCCCTCTTCGAGGGCGGCGCGGGTGGAGGACACTGCATCTTCGATGCGGTGCTTCTTTTCCTTCAGCTCAACTTCGGTGGCTGCGCCGACCTTGATGACACCGATGCCGCCGGCCAGCTTGGCCAGGCGCTCCTGGAGCTTTTCGCGGTCCCAGTCGGAGTCGGTGCGGGTCAGCTCGGCGCGCAGCTGGGAAACCCGGGCTGCGACGTCTTCTGCGGAACCGGCGCCGTCAACGATGGTGGTGTTGTCCTTGGTGACCGTGATGCGGCGGGCAGTACCCAGCACCTCAAGGCCAACCGAATCCAGGCTGAGGCCCAGTTCCGCGGAGATGACCTGCGCACCGGTGAGGGTGGCGATGTCCTGCAGCATGGCCTTGCGGCGGTCGCCGAAGCCCGGAGCCTTGACGGCAACAACGTTCAGCGTGCCGCGGATGCGGTTGACGATCAGCGTGGACAGGGCCTCGCCCTCAACGTCTTCCGCAATGATGAAGAGCGGCTTGGAGCTCTGCAGCGCCTTCTCCAGCAGCGGCAGGAAGTCCTGCACTGAGGAGATCTTGCCCTGGTTGATCAGGATAAGGGCGTCTTCGAGGACGGCTTCCTGGCGTTCGGAGTCGGTCACGAAGTACGGGGACAGGTAGCCCTTGTCGAACTGCATGCCCTCGGTGAGGACCAGCTCGGTCTGCGTGGTGGAGGACTCCTCGATGGTGATCACACCATCCTTGCCGACCTTGCCGAATGCCTCGGCGAGGAGCTCGCCGATTTCGTCGCTCTGGGCCGAGATTGCTGCCACGCTGGCAACCTGCGTGCCTTCAACCGGGCGTGCGTTCTCGAGCAGGCGGGCTGCAATGGCTTCTACGGAAACCTCGATGCCACGCTTAATCTGGCCCGGAGCGGCGCCCGCCGCAACGTTGCGCAGGCCTTCCTTGACCAGGGCCTGGGCGAGCACGGTGGCCGTGGTGGTGCCGTCGCCGGCAACATCGTTGGTCTTCGTGGCTACTTCCTTGGCCAGCTGCGCGCCAAGGTTTTCATACGGGTCATCAAGCTCAATTTCGCGGGCGATGGTGACGCCGTCATTGGTGATGGTGGGTGCCCCCCACTTTTTGTCGAGGACAACGTTGCGGCCGCGGGGGCCGAGCGTCACCTTGACAGTGTTGGCGAGCTTATCGATGCCGGCTTCAAGCGACCGGCGTGCAGCGTCGTTAAACGCAAGCTGCTTTGCCATGGTTTTGTCCTTTCAAAGACAGAACCCCGCACTGTTGTTCGGTCAGGGACGGAACAGCAGTACGGGGATCCAAAGAGTTACTTTACGACGATCGCCAGAACGTCGCGGGCGGAGAGCACGAGGTACTCGGTGCCACCGGTCTTGACTTCAGTTCCGCCGTACTTGGAGTAGATAACAACGTCGCCAACGGCAACATCGATCGGAACGCGGTTGCCGTTGTCGTCAAAGCGGCCGGGGCCTACTGCAACAACTTCGCCTTCCTGCGGCTTCTCCTGTGCGGAGTCCGGGATAACCAGGCCGGAAGCCGTGGTCTGCTCGGCTTCGAGCGGGCGGACAACAATACGATCCTCAAGAGGCTTAATAGAGACCGACACTCGGACCTCTCCTTCTACGTCAGCAAATTCATGGACAGTTGAGCTGCTTCGCCGTGGCTGGCAAACCGTCGTCGCGGTGCCGGCAGCAGCCTGGCTGGCAGCTCTTCATGTGTTAGCACCCTCCTAGGGAGAGTGCTAATGATGACTCTATGTATTGGTTAGCACTCGGTCAAGGCGAGTGCCAGAATTATGTCGCTGGCGAACAGCTGTTACCGGCCGGTGAGGTCTTCGAGATCGACGTCCTCGTCGCCGTCGTCCCCTTCCTCAACGGCGCCCCGCCGCAGGTACATCACCACGGCGCCGCCCACGGCAGCCAGCAGCGAGACCACCAGCAGGATGATGCCGCCTATGCGCGCCCCGGCGTAGAGGCCGCGGATCTCCTGTGCCTCGTCCGTGGCATCCTGGATGTTCTTGCCGCCCACGGAGTAGACGGTGGCGTTGAACGTGTCCAGGAAGAGGATGATTACCAGCAGCGCGACGCAGACCACGGCCACTGCGGATCCTGCAATCAGCGCGGGGCGGGCAAACTTCACCAGGTCCGGCTCTCTTTCTTGGGGTAGTCCGGACGGCTGGGTGCCTGCGCTGTCTTCCATGCCTTTAACCCTAGCGGGAACTGGCCGCCGGGCTACCTCCACTAGGCTTGAACCCATGGCTCAAGCACCGCAGGACCAGATCGCCCCACTGCTCACGAGCGAAGGCTGGGAGCTCCTGGCGTCCCTGGGCCCGTACCGCGAGGACAAGTCCTTGGAACTCAACGCGGCCCTCCGCAAGGCCGGGCACTCCCCTGCACTGGTCTCCGCCGTCCTCACCCAGTCCCGGCTGCGCACCAAGGCGGAGCTGAAGTTCGGCGAGTTCGCCCGGAGCATGCTCTTCACGCAGGCCGGGCTGGAACAGGCCACGCGTCTCACGGTGGCCGCCAGGCATGCCGAGCGGTTTGCGCAGGCCGGTGTCCGCCACGTGGCCGATCTCGGCTGCGGCCTTGCCGCAGACTCTCTGGCCCTGGCTTCGATGGACATCACGGTCACGGCCGTGGAAATGGACGAAACCACGGCCGCCTGCGCCACGGTCAACCTGATCCCCTTCCCCAACGCCACCGTGGTGCACTCCGACGCCACCACCGTCCCGCTGGACGGGGTCGACGGCGTCTGGCTGGATCCCGCACGCCGGGTCACCTCCACCTCGGGTACCAAGAGGATCTGGGATCCTGAGGCGTTTTCACCGCCGCTGTCCTTTGTGGAATCGCTCGCCGCAACCGGGCGCGCCGTTGGCGTAAAAATGGGCCCCGGCATGCCGCACGAGTCAGTTCCCGCCGGCTGCGAAGCGCAGTGGGTATCGGTGGGCGGCGACGTCACCGAAGTGGCCCTGTGGTTCAACTCCGTGCGCCGGCCCGGAATCCGCCGTGCGGCGCTGCTGCTCGGCCCGCAGGGTGCCGCCGAGCTGACCAGCGCCGAAGACTTCGACGGCGGTCCCGCCGCGCCGGTGGGTCCGGCAGCGGGCTACCTGTATGAGCCCGATGGCGCGGTGATCCGCGCCGGCCTGGTGGCCGACGTCGCGCTTCAACTGGGCGGGCACCTGCTGGACGAGCACATCGCCTACATCTGCGCTCCGGAGCTGGTGGACACGCCGTTCGCCCGCGCCTACAAGGTCCTGGAAGTGATGCCGTACAACGTCAAGGCGCTCAAGGCCTGGGTGAAGGAGAACGGCATCACGGTGCTGGACATCAAAAAGCGCGGCACCTCGGTAACCCCGGAGGAACTGCGCAAGCAGCTGTTCGCCGGAAGCAAGGTGGCCGGGAAAAAGGCCGGACAAAAAACAGCCACCCTGGTCCTGACCCGCATTGGGGAGGACCGGGTGGCCATCTCGGTGGAACCTGTCCAAACGTTGTCCTAGTGGGCGCGTCCTACTGGGCGCGCATGAAATCCTCTGCCGCCCGGACCTGCTCATCGGTGGGCCGGACACCGGTGTAGAGCACAAACTGCTCGAGCGCCTGGATGGTGGCCACTTCGGCGCCGGTGATGACCTGTTTCCCGGCGCCGCGGGCCGCCTTGATCAGCGGCGTCTCCGCGGGCAGCGCCACGACGTCGAACACCACTTTGGCTGCGGCGATCGCATCTTCCGGGTAGGACAGCGAGTCCAGTTCCGGGCCCCCTGCCATACCGATGGGGGTGACGTTGATGATCAGGTCTGCCGTGCCGCCGTCGAGCGTTGCCCGCCACTGGAACCCGTACTGCTCTGCGAGCGCCCTGCCGGTGTCTTTGTTCCGGGCGATGACGGTGACGTCCGTGAAGCCGGCGTCCCGCAGGGCAGCGACGGTGGCCTTGGCCATGCCGCCGGCGCCCTGGACCAGCACCGAGTAGTCCGTGGGCACGGCGTTGCTTGCGAGGAGCTGCTCGATGGCGGTGTAGTCGGTGTTGTAGGCCTTCAGATGCCCATCAGTGTTCACGATTGTGTTGACCGAATCGATGGCTTTAGCGGAAGGATCCAGCTCATCCACGAGGGCCATCACGTCCTCCTTGTACGGCATGGACACCGCGCAGCCGCGGATTCCCAGGCCCCTGACGCCGGCGATCGCCTGGGCCAGGTCGGTGGGGGCGAAGGCCTTGTAGATCCAGTTCAGGTGCAGCTGGTCGTAGAGGTGGTTGTGGAACCGCGTCCCGTTGTTGCTGGGCCGGGCCGACAGCGAAATACACAGGGTCATGTCTTTATTCAGAATGGGCACCTGTCCATTAAACCCGTCTCGCCCAACTAGGTAGCGCTATCTGTCGTTTTGAGGTCTCAAAACGACAGATAGCGCTACCTAGTTGGGGTGGGTACTTTTCGTTACGGGCAGCCTGTCCCGGCCGGATAGCTTCCGACGGCGGCGGGCAGCTTTCCCGGGGCAGTCGCCTTGCCTGCCAACACGGCAACAAGGGCGTCAAAGGCGCCAGGCGTGCGGCCGTACAGCGCAATCTTCACCGGGGCAGTGGAATCCTGCAGCGGCCACGGCGCATCCAGTGCCACAGCGATATCGCCCCCAACCGGCCGACCGGCGTAACCGATGAGGCTGACCAGGGGGCCCGCCCCGGTGCCGAGCCCGGCCTTCGCTGCGGCAGCCTCAAACCGCGCCCGGTCCTGCGCTGATCCTCCGGCAATCCGGATGCTTCCCTCGACGATTGGCACGCCGCAGTGTCCGGACAGCACCGTGACGGCGGCCGCGGAGACCCGGGCCGAGGTGTCGGCGCCGCTGCCGGGGGCTGCGCTGGCGGGGGCCGACCGCGCAGGCGGCGACGTGACGCGGCCGCGCCAGGTCATCATGGTGGCCACGCGGACAGCTGCTCCGTCCAGGCGGGCCGCCGGCAGTGTTCCGGCCGCGACAGCGCTAACGACGGCTGCGTGGGCCTGCCCCACGTCCGTGGGCATCAGGAGCAGGTCCGCGCCCGCGGCGAGCGCCGCCGTTGCTGCGGAGCCTCCCGGGTATTGCTGCTGGACTGCGCCCATGTTGAGGGCATCGGTCACCGCCACACCCTTGAAGCCCATGCCGCGCAGCGCAGCATAGGTGGGGCCGGACAACGACGCCGGGACGCCGGGTTCCAGGGCCGGTACGGCGATGTGCCCGGTCATGACCATGGGCATACCGGCGGCGATGGCCGCCCGGAACGGCTTCCAGTCCCGGGCTTCGAGTTCCGCGATGCTCGCGGGCTGCACCGGGAGGTCTTGGTGCGAGTCAACGGTGACGGAGCCGTGGCCGGGGAAATGCTTGACGGCGGGCAGGACGCCGGCCTCCTGCATGCCCTGGGAAAACGCCACCGCCAGTGCTCCCGCCGCGTCCGGGTTGCCGGACATTGACCGGGCACCGATGGTGGGATCTGCTGGGCCGATGGTCACGTCCGCATCGGGGGCGAAGTCCACCGTGAAGCCCAGCGACGCGATCTCCGCGGCCAGAGCGCGGCCGGCGTCCTTGGCGAGTGGCGCATTGCCGGCAGCCCCGTAGCTCAGGGCCGTTGGCCATTCGGTCAGGGGCGCACCCAGCCGCGCCACAATCCCGCCCTCCTGGTCCACGCCGATGAGCCCGGGCCAGGGCCTGCCGTCGGCCTTGGCGGCCTGGGCCAGCCGGGCGTTGACAACACTCATGGCAGCCGGATCCGCCTGACCGCGCGCGTCGAGCGGAATGTTGTCGCCCATAATGATGGACCCGGCCAGATGGAGGCGTTCAATGGTGCCGGCCTGGGCTTCGGCGTCGGTACCGGCGTATACCGGCATCAGCACCTGGCCGGCCTTCTCCTCGACCGACATCGCCGCCACGGCGGTCGCGGCGACATCCTGGTCCCGCTGCTCCGGGCCCCAGCCCAGCGGCAGCAGCCCGGGGTCAGGTGAGGGAGAAGCGGACGGAGGTGCCGTCGTCGGCCGCTCTGATTCCGGGGTTGAGGCCGGTGCAGGGCCAGAGGCCGCCGGGGCGGTGGCGGGAACCGCCGTGCAGGCAGTCAGGGCGGCCACGGCAGCGGACGCAATAAGGAGAGTGGTTTTGTGAATACTGTCACGGGTCCAAAGGAACAAGGCCATCAAGACGATGCTACCCCTGCATTAGACTTGAAGGCGGCGCGTGCCCAGGGATATCTGAACAGTTAGGGGAACGCATGAAGATTGATTTCGCTTCATCGAAGCAATCAACTCTTGGTGTGGAATGGGAGCTTGCCCTGGTGGACGGCCAGACCGGCGAACTGGCATCAGTGGCCAACGAAGTACTCAGCGGCGTCGTCGCCAAGCACCCCGAACTCAACGAAGACGACGAACACCCGCACATCAAGCAGGAACTCCTGCTCAACACCGTGGAACTGGTCACCGGCATCTGCGAGACCGCCGCCGAAGCCAAAGAAGACCTCAGCCGGTCCCTGGCCGCGGTGCGCGAAATCACCGACCCCATGGGCGTGGAGGTTTTCTGCGCCGGCAGCCACCCGTTCAGCCCGCCGCAGTTGCAGCCCGTGACGGACAAGGCCCGGTATGCCAAGCTGATCGACCGCACCCAGTGGTGGGGCCGGCAGATGGTCATCTACGGCGTGCACGTCCACGTAGGCCTCGACCGGCGCGAAAAGGCACTCCCCGTGCTGGACGGCCTGGTCAATTACTTCCCGCATTTCCAGGCGCTCTCGGCGTCGAGCCCGTTCTGGGGCGGCGAGGACACCGGCTACGCGTCGCACCGGGCCCTGATGTTCCAGCAGCTGCCGACGGCGGGCCTGCCCTTCCAGTTCCCGTCCTGGGACGAATACGAGTCCTACGTCCAGGACATGTTCACCACCGGCGTGATCGACGCCCTGTCCGAGATCCGCTGGGACATCCGGCCCGTTCCGAACCTCGGCACCATCGAAATGCGCATCTGCGACGGCCTGGCCACCCTGGAGGAGGTGGGCGCGATTGCGGCGCTCACCCAGTGCCTGGTGGATGAATTTTCCACGACCCTGGACAACGGCGGCACCATCCCCACCATGCCGCCGTGGCACATCCAGGAGAACAAGTGGCGTGCCGCCCGCTACGGCATGGAGGCCATCATCATCCTCGACGCCGCCGGCAACGAACAGCTGGTCACCGACCACCTCCTGGAGACCCTGAACCGGCTTGAGCCGGTGGCAGCGAAGCTCGGCTGCCCCGACGAACTGGCCGACGTCGAGAAGATCATCCGCCGCGGCGCCGGGTACCAGCGGCAGCGACGCGTCGCTGCAGAGCACGGCGGCGACCTGCAGGCCGTGGTGCTGGACCTGGTCAAGCAGATGCGGAACGGCCCGACGGGGTAACGCAGTCCCTGCGGGGTTTCGACAGGCTCAACCGGCGGAAGCTTCGCGGCAGTCGGGTCAGGCCAGGAGTGAGACCGCGGTGACGGGCATCGAGGAATCCGGGGCGAAGCGGATGCCGCTGGGCCCGATCCCGGCCATCACCAGCTGCGCACCGAGGGCCGCCACCATGGCGCCGTTGTCCGTGCACAGGTCAAGCGGTGGCACGTGGAGTCTGATTCCGGCGGACGCACAACGCTGGCCGGTGAGTTCGCGCAGCCTGGAGTTGGCCGCCACGCCCCCGCCCAGCAGCACGTCCTTGATGCCATGCTCCCGGCAGGCCAGGACGGCCTTGGACGTGATCACATCCACCACTGCTTCCTGGAAAGCTGCGGCGATGTCGGCCACCGGCACGTCTTCGCCGCGGGCCTCGAATTGCTCGACACACCGCGCCACCGCCGTCTTCAAGCCGCTGAAGGACCAGTCGTAGCGGTGTTTTCCAGGCTCCTCGGCGGTGCCCATGTACTTGGGCTGGCTGAGGCCGCGCGGGAAGCGGATGGCTTTGGCGTTGCCGGTGCGGGCCAGCCTGTCGATGACCGGGCCGCCCGGGTAGCCGAGGCCCAGGATGCGGGCCACCTTGTCGTATGCCTCGCCGGCGGCGTCGTCGATGGTGGAGCCGAGGAGCTGGACGTCGCTGGTGATGCTGTGGATCTTCAGGATTTCGGTATGCCCACCGGAGACCAGCAGGGCGCCCAGGTTTTCCGGGAGACGGCCTTCGTGGCCGAGCCCAACCGCAAGGCTGGCGGGACGGCCGGCGGTGCCGCTGGCCCCACGGCCGGCGGCAGCTCCGCCGTCGGACTTCCCATCCAGCAGCCCGACGCCGACGTGCGCCACCAGGTGGTTGATGGCATACAGCGGTTTTCCGGTGGCCACGGCGAGGGCCTTCGCGGCGCAGACCCCCACCATCAGTGCTCCTGCGAGCCCCGGCCCGGAGGTGACGGCAAGGGCGTCCACGTCCTCCAGCGACACGTCGGCGTCGGCCAGGGCCTGGCGCAGGGTAGGCACAAAGGCGTCAAGGTGCGCGCGCGAGGCGATCTCGGGGATCACGCCGCCGAAGCGTACGTGCTCGTCCATCGAGGAGGACACCGTGTTGGTGAGCAGCGTGGTGCCTCGGACGATGCCGACGCCGGTTTCGTCGCAGGAGGATTCGATGCCCAGCACCAGGGGCTGCGAGCGGTTCATGGCTGGCCTGCTTCTGTTGTGTGATCCTGGGCTGGTGCGGGGTCAGCTGACGCTGGGTCGGCAGTGGCTTCGGGGACCAGCTGCAGCCGCATGATGAGGGCGTCAACGCCGTCGCGGTAGTACCCGCGGCGGACGTGGATCTGTTCGAAGCCGAACCGCACGTACAGCTGCTGCGCCCGGGGGTTGTCCGCGCGGACCTCCAGGAGGACGTCCGCCGCCCCGCGGAGACCGGCTTCCGTGATCAGCCTGTTCAGGAGCGTAGAGCCTATGCCCCGGCCTTCGCATTCAGGCACGACGGCGATGGTCTGGACATCCGCGATGGGCTCGATGCACATCAGGCCGGCGTAGCCCACTATCTCGCCGCCGCTTTCCGCCACCAGGTAACGGCGCGTTTCCGGCTGGGACAGTTCGGACAGGAACATGTGCAGCGGCCACGCGTCCGCAGGGAACAGCCGCTGTTCGAGGGCGTCCACGGCGGGCACGTCCTTCAGGGTCATGTCCCGGAAAACCACTCCGTCAGCGCTGGTCGGCATGCTCACAGGGCCCGCTTCCGTGGGCCGGGGACCTGGGCGTCCGATTCCCGGAGGTACAGGGGTGTGGAGTCGAGCAGCTGCCCGCCGGCTGCCAGCCGGGCCAAGGCGAACTGTCCGAGGTAGAGGGCGTCCGGTTGTTCGTTGCTGAATCCCGGGTCTGCGCGCAGCACGTCACTGTAGAGTCCGGCGCCGGCGCCGTAGGCCGGGAGGTCCGGCAGGTCGGCCGCGAAGCTGACGTGCGGGCCGTCCTCGAGCTGCGGCAACTGGCCGTCGGCGAGGCTGTACCGCGCCCAGTAGACCTCTTTGCGCCGGGCATCCGTGACCACCAGGAATTCGGCCGCGGCATCGGTGGACTCAGCCACTTCCAGTGCCACGGCGTCCAGGCTCATCAGCCCGTACAGCGGTTTGTCCCAGACGAAGGCGAGCGTCCGGGCGGTTGCGATCCCCGAGCGCAGGCCGGTAAACGGGCCGGGGCCCACGCCTGTCACGATCGCGTCAATGTCCCCGCCGGTGACGCCCGCAGAGGCCAGCAGGTCCTCGATGCCGGGTGCAAGCACTTCGGCGTGGCTGCGCGTGTCCTCGGTGGAGAAGCTGGCCACCACGCCTTCGAGGGCGTCGTCCGAGACGAGTGCGGCACTGGCCACGGCGGACGTGTCGATGGCGAGAATGAGCATCAGGGTGTCCCTTCGATGGCGCCGCCCAGAGCAGGCTTGGTGCTCCAGCGGGGACCAAACCCGCGCAGCACGATAGTGCGGGGTTCGTCGAAGTCCTCGGTGTCAAAGTCGAGGATTTCGGTGTGGCCGGGCATTGGTTCCGCGGCGCCTATGGCGTCCAGCCCGATCGCCCGGTGCAGGTCCACTTCCAGCCGGCTCTCGCTCAGGTGCTCCACCCGGCCGCGCCCCCATTCCACCACGGTCACGGACGAGTCCAGCGTGTTTTCCAGGTCAATATCGTCAATTTCCGACGCCGATCCCAGCCGGTACGCGTCCACGTGCACCAGGTCCGGGCCACCGGGCCGCGGGCCGTCGGGCAGGTTGGGATGGATGCGGACCAGGACAAACGTGGGCGAGATGATTCCCGCGCGCACGCCCAGGCCTTCGCCGAGCCCCTGCGTGAAGGTGGTTTTGCCGGCCCCCAGCTCGCCGGTCAGCACCAACAGATCCCCGGCCTGCAGCTCCGCCCCTAAAGCGGCACCGAGCGCGTGCGTCTCATGCGCCGTCGTGACTCTCCGCGTCTGTTCCCAGGTGGGCATCTCTGCCGGGAGCACGCTCACGGTGTTGCCTGCCCGGCGTCGGGATTGCCGATGGCAGAACGCCCGGCGCCAGGAACGTCGCCGGCTGGGCGGCTGCCGGAAGGCTCGACGGCGGGACTTTCGTTGATGACCCGGCGCGGCACCCGCGGGCTGATCCGGGTCACGATCTCGTAGTTGTTGGTGCCGGCGGCGACCGCCCAGTCGTCCGCCGTGGGCCCGCCGTCGTCCCCGTTGCCGAACAGCACCGCCTCGGCGCCGAAGAGGTCTGCGCCGGCGGGGCCGATGTTGCCGAGGTCGATGACCATCTGATCCATGGCGATGCGCCCCACCACGGGGTAGGTCCGGCCAGCCACCCGGACGGGACCGCCGGTGGCAATGCGGGGCACACCGTCGGCGTAGCCCAGCGGGATCAGCGCCAGGGTGCTGGGGCCGCTGGTGCGGTAGCGCAGGCCGTAGGAGACGCCCTGCCCGTCGGGGACCTGCTTGCATTGCGACACCAGGGTGCGCAGCGTCATCGCGGGCCGGAGGCCCAGTTCGGCGGACGTCTGGCCTTCGAAGGGCGAGAGGCCGTAGATGCCCAGGCCCACGCGGACCAGGTCAAAGTGAGTATCGGGGCGGGACAGCGTGGCGGGGGTGTTGGCCAGGTGACGGACTTCAGCGTCCACGCCGGCGTCCTCGGCCACAGCCAGCACCTCGCGGAAGGCCGCCAATTGTTCATCGGTTTCCGGCCGTTCGGGTTCATCTGCCACGGACAGGTGGGAGAAGATGCCCACCACGCGCAGGAGGCCCTGGTCCTGGTACTCCATGGCTTCGCCCAGCAGCTGGTCCCAGGCATCGAGCGCTACGCCGTTCCGGCCCAGGCCCGTGTCCACTTTCAGGTGGATCCGCGCGGGACGTTCCTGGTCACGCGCGGCGGCCACAATCCGGTCCAGTTCCCAGCCCGAGCAGCCGATGTCGACGCCGGCAGCCACCGCTGCGGCGAAGTTGCTTTCCGCCGTGTGCAGCCAGGCCAGCAGGGGGGCGTCGATGCCCGCGGCCCGCAGCGCCAGCGCCTCGGAGATGTGCGCGACCCCCAGCCAGGACGCGCCGGCTTCGAGGGCGGCCCGGGCCACCGGAACCGCGCCGTGTCCGTAGGCGTCGGCCTTCACCACGGCCATGACCCTCGCGGGTGAGGCCGCGTCTGCCAGCCGCCGCACGTTGTGGCGGATGGCGTCCAGGTCAATGACGGCGGACCGCTCGTACTGAGGATCAGGTCCTGAGGCCGCGCGGAAGTCACCGGTCGTTACGGGATAAGTCACCCTAGTGATTCTAGTGCGGGGGCCCGGGCCGGGATAATCGCGCCGCGTTCCCGGCGCACGGTTCAGGGCGCCACGGCGTCAGGCGTCGGACAGGTGCGCGATGGTGGCGGTGGCGCGGCGCTGCGCTGCCAGCGGGACGTCGCTGATAATGTCCGCCAGGAAACCGAAGCGGCGGAGCCACTGGCTGCTCTGGCGTTCGGGCCGGGAGTTGGCCCGCTTCCACCAGTCCGCGATGTCTCCCCAGCCGGGCGCTGCCAGCGAACCGCCCACCTCCTGCACGGCCAGGGAGGCGCAGAGGTTGGCGAAACGGAGCCGGTTGCCCAGCGGCCATCCGGCCAGGCTGCCCACGATGAAGGCTGCATCAAAGCAGTCGCCGGCTCCGGTGGGATCAAAGGCAGTCACCGGCAACGACGGCACCCACTCCTCCTCACCGGTTTCCGAGTCAACCGCCATGGCACCCTGCGCCCCGAGCGTCACCACTGCAACGGGCACACGGTCCGCCAAGGCATAGAGTGCGGACCACGGGTTGTCCTTCCCCGTGAAGGCCATGGCCTCCCGCTGGTTGGGCAGGAAAGCGTGGAAGTACTGCAGGTTTTCCAGCCGGACCGGTGACCACTCGCCGCTGGGGTCCCAGCCCACATCCCCGAACAGTTTGACGCCGGCCTGGTGGGCGGCGACAGCCCAGGGTTCAATCTCGACGTCGAGCTCGGCAATGCCCGCGAGCGCCGGCGGGGGCGGACCGATCAGTTCCGACGACGTCACGGGCGCCGGGTGGCCATGCGTCACCAGGGAACGGTCGTTGTGGACGCTGAGCGAGACGGTCACCGGGGAATGCCACCCCGGGATGCGGCGCGACAGGCTCAGGTCCACGTGTTCCTGCCCGGCCAGGATTTTCCAGTTGTAGTCTCCGTAGCCGTCGTCGCCGAAGGCGGCTGCCAGTCCCGTGCGCAGTCCCAGCCTCGCCGCGGCAATTGCCTGGTTCGCGACGCCGCCGGGGCAGCTGCCCATGCCCTCGCTCCAGATTTCCGTGCCCGGCTCGGGCGCGTGGGGCAGTCCCGTGAAGATGATGTCCTGGAAGACAGTGCCGGCCAGGAGGAGGTCGAACCCGCCGTCGGACGGTTTCCGGAGGGCAGAGAGCGGGTCGAAGCGGCGGTCCGGGATGGCGTCCATGTCCGGCACACTACGCCCTGCCGCGGCCCCACGGTAGGGGCGCGCCCGGCGCCCGCCTAGACTGCTGACTATGCGGCTTATGATTGCCGGCGGCGGCGGATTCCGCGTGCCGTTTGTGTACCGGGCGCTGGCGTCCGGCGCGTTTGCGGGGCTGGTCAGCGAACTGGTGCTGTTCGACGTCGATCCCGACCGCCTCCGCGCCATCACCGCGGTGCTGCGCGCCATGCCCGAGTCCGACTGCGGCGCTGCCGGAGGCCCCACCTCCGGCCCGAACGCAGGTGCCAAGGCCCCCGCCGTCCACACCACGACGTCCCTGCCGGAGGCCCTGGCGGGTACAGACCTGGTGTTCGCCGCCATCCGCCCCGGCGGCACGGCCGGCCGGATCAGGGACGAACGCGTGGCCCAGGACCTTGGCCTGCTCGGCCAGGAAACCACCGGCGCGGGCGGCATTTCCTACGCCCTGCGCACCATCCCGGAAATGCTGCACCTGGCGCGGCAGATGCGGGAGTTCTGCCCGGACGCCTGGCTGATCAACTTCACCAACCCGGCCGGCATGGTCACCGAAGCCCTGCTGCCGGTCCTTGGCCGGCAGGTCATCGGGATCTGCGATTCCGCGGGTGGGCTGGTGCACCGGGCGGCCCGCGCCGCCGGCCTGACGCTGCCCGACGGAACGCTCGACGGCGTGGACTACTACGGGTTGAACCACCTGGGCTGGCTCCACCGGCTGGAGTCCGGCGGCCAGGATCTGCTGCCCGCACTGCTGTCAGATGCCGCTGCCCTCAGCACCTTCGAGGAAGGCCGGCTCTTCCCGCAGCCGTTCCTCCAGGACCTGGGCGCCCTGCCCAACGAATACCTCTATTACTACTACCAGCGGGACAGCGCCGCGGCGGCCATGCGCGCCATGGCCCAGACCCGCGGCGAGTCCATCCACCACCAGCAGGCCGAACTCTATCCGCGGCTCGCCTCAGCCGGGGCGGAGGCGTACACGCTGTGGGACGCCGCCCGCCGCTCGCGGGAGGAAGGCTACCTCGCGGAGGCGCGGACCCACGGCGAGCAGCGCGACGAGGACGACCTCGCCGGCGGCGGCTACGAACGCGTCGCCCTGGCGGTGATGCGCGCGTTGGCGGGAGCCGGGGACGCCCAGCTCATCCTCAACACGCCCAACACGCTTCCGTCCGGTCCTGGCGGGGCGACCGCCCCCGGCGGCACCACCCCGGAACCGGCCATTCCGGGACTGCCGGCGGACGCCGTCGTCGAGGTCCCCTGCACGGTAACGCCCGACGGCGCGGTGCCGCTTACGCAGTCAGCCCCGGGACCGGAGCAACTCACCCTCCTCCAGCGCGTCAAGGAGGTGGAGCGGCTCACCGTCCGGGCAGCGACGCACGGAGACCGGGCGGCCGCCGTCGACGCTTTCGGCCGGCATCCCCTGGTGGATTCCCCCGCCCTGGGGGCACAGCTCATGGCCGGCTACGAGCACGCGTTCCCTGCGCTGCGCGGGCTTTGGCGCGGCTAGAGCTTCCGGTACATCACGTGCAGGCCCACGTATCCGAGCGTGGGGTGGTTGAACGCCTCGGGGATGGTGGCGAGGATTTCGAAGCCCATCCCCTGCCAGGCGGCCACCGCGCGGACATTGCTTTCCACCACGGCGTTGAACTGCATGGCCCGGAAGCCCGCGTCCCGTGCCGCGTCCAGGGAGTATGCGCACAGGGCCCGTGCCACGCCTTTGCCGCCGTGGCCGCTGTGGACCATGTAGCCGGCGTTGGCCACGTGGCTGCCCGCGCCGCCCTGGTTGGGGTGCAGTTCGCCGGTGCCGATCACGCCGCCGTCGGGCGTCACGGCCACAAACGCCTGGACGGGGGCATCCTTGAACCAGCGGGCCCGGGCGTCGGCCTCAGTTGTGTCCCGGTCCCAGGTGAACGTCTCGCCGGACCGGATGACGGGCTCCAGCACGGCCCACATGCCGGGCCAGTCGGCGTCCGTGGCGGGGCGGATCGAGTATTCCGCGGAACTGTGCGGTGTTGTGGCTGCATTCACACGCGCCACGTTAGCAGCCGGCCACGTGCCGGGAGGCCGCCCGGGAGCGGCTGGAGTAGTGTTTTACCGAGTGGGCAACAGCGGGGCCCACGCCGCGCCAGCGGTGGGAAGGAGAAGTCATGACATTGATCCGCAGGGTCGCGTTACTCTCCCTCCACACCTCCCCGATGGAGCAGCCAGGCTCCGGCGACGCCGGCGGCATGAACGTCTACATCCGGGAACTGGCGTCCGCGCTCGCCGAGACCGGCGTAGAGGTGGAGATCTTCACGCGCTCCACGTCAGCCAACCAGGCCGCCGTCGAACATCCGGACCCCGGCGTGTGCGTCCACAACGTGCTGGCCGGGCCGCCGCGGAAGATCCCCAAGGAAGAACTGCCGGGGCTGCTGCACCACATGGTGGCCGAGATCGAGCAGATCCGCCAGCGCCAGCCGCACGGCCGCTACGACGTTATCCATTCGCACTATTGGGTGTCCGGAATCGCCGGCCTGGAGCTCTCGGAGCTCTGGGGTGTGCCGCTGGTCCACACCATGCACACCATGGCCAAAGTAAAAAACCTCCTGCTGGAGTCCGGCGAACAGCCCGAGCCACGGTGGCGCGAAGAGGGCGAGCACCGGATCGTCGACGGCGCCGCCCGCCTGATCGCCAACACCACCGCCGAAGCCGGAGAGCTGGTGTCCCACTACGGTGCCGATTACGACCGGATCGACGTCGCACCGCCGGGCGTGGACCTCAGCACCTTCACTCCCGCCTTCCGGGCGCGGTCCCGGGCCGAACGGGGTGTTTCGCCGGAGACATTCCACCTGGTCTTCGCTGGCCGGATCCAGCGGCTGAAGGGCCCGCAGATACTGCTCAAGGCCGCCGCATTGCTGCGGGCCCGGCGGCCGGAGATCGATCTCCGGCTCACCATCCTTGGTGCCCTCAGCGGCAACAAGGACTTCAACCTCCGGCACCTGATCGCTGAGTCTGGCATGGACGACGTCGTCACGCACCTTCCCCCGGTCAGCGCGTCTGACCTGGCGTCCTGGTTCCGGGCGGCGGATGTTGTGGTGATGCCTTCCTACAGTGAATCGTTCGGGCTGGTGGCCATCGAAGCGCAGGCCTGCGGGACGCCCGTGGTGGGCACCCGGGTGGGCGGGCTGTCCCGCGCCATCTGCCATGGCCGGACCGGGCTGCTGGTGGACGGGCACCATGCCAAGGACTGGGCGGACGCGCTCGAAGCGATGTACGACGATCCGGACACCCGTGCAGATATGGGGCGGGCTGCGGCCATCCGGGCGGAGAACCTGGGGTGGAACCGCACTGCCGCCATCACGCTGGAAACGTACCACGCCGCCGTCGAACAGCAGCTGGCCAGCCGGCTGACCCCAACTTCCCCAACCCTCTCTCACCTTTGAGCCGTTTCCCCCCAACCCTCCCTCTCCGTCAAGCTGGTTGTGAGTCATTCATTAACTTTTTGATTGAAGGAGCCGGCGATGCCCGTTGATAACAAGGGTTTTACGCGTGAAGAGATCCGTG
>NZ_JBTNDX010000020.1:0-81780 GCF_054510755.1 Pseudarthrobacter sp. MDT3-1
TCATACCAACACCAACACCCGCCAGACCACGACGGGGTGCACCAGTGCGCACCGACCGCGGTCACGTCCCCTCCATTTTCGGACTAGTGAGAGAGCGTCCGGGGTGGGGCTACTTTTCGACGAGGGTGAGGACGTCGTAGGTGGCCACGATCTCGTCGTTCTGGTTGGTCAGGAGCGCGTCCCAGGCCACCTCGCCGTACTCGTCGGTTTCGCGCGGCGTGATCTTCTTGGCCGTCAGGGTGACCCGGATGGAATCCCCGGCAGCCACAGGCGTGATGAAGCGGAGGTTCTCCAGGCCGTAGTTGGCCAGGACCGGGCCCGGCGCCGGTTCCACGAACAGCCCGGCGGCCCAGCTCAGCAGCAGGTATCCGTGTGCCACGATGCCCGGGAAGAACGGGTTGGCTTCGGCCGCTTCCTGGTTGGTGTGGGCATAGAAGATGTCGCCGGTGGAGTTGGCGAACGCGGTGATGTCCGCCAGGGACACTTGACGCAGGTCGGACCGGACGGCGTCGCCGATCCGCAACGAAGCCAGCGACTTCCGAAACGGGTGCGTTCCCTCGGTCTCCACGGTAAAGTTCCGGTCCGCCCCGGTGTGCCAGAGGCCGGTGACGGCGGTGAGCATGTTGGGCGAGCCCTGGATGGCGGTGCGCTGCATGTGGTGCATTACCGAGCGGATGCCGCCCAGCTCCTCACCGCCGCCGGCGCGGCCTGGCCCGCCGTGGACCAGGTGCGGGACGGGCGAACCGTGGCCGGTGGAGCTGCGGGCGTCCTCGCGGTTGAGCATCAGCACACGGCCGTGGTGGGCGGCGATCCCGGTGACGAGTTCGCGGGCTACGGCAGGATCGTTGGTGCACACCGATGCCACGAGGGAGCCGCCGCCCCGGGCGGCGAGGCGGACGGCGTCGGGCAGGTCCTTGTATCCGATCACGGAGGCGACCGGGCCGAACGCCTCCAGGGAGTGGATCGCGTCAGTCTCGGCGTCAGCCCAGCTCAGCACCACAGGCGACATAAAGGCGCCAGCATCCACTACGCCCGTGGCGCCGCCGGCAGAGGTGACCGACGGCGAATCCAGCGTCCCGTACGCAAGCTCACCGCCGGCGTCGAGCATTGACTGCACCGCGGCGCGGACATCGGTGAGCTGCTCGAGCGACGCCAAAGCGCCCATCGTGACGCCATCGGCGCGGGGATCCCCCAGCACCACACGCTCATCCACACGCCTGCCGACAGCGGCGATCACCGCCGGCACCAGCTCCTGCGGGACGATGGCGCGGCGGATGGACGTGCACTTCTGGCCCGCCTTGACCGTCATTTCGGTGACCACTGACTTGATGAACGCGTCGAATTCCGGCGTGCCCTCCACCGCGTCCGGACCAAGGATGGCGGCGTTGAGGGAGTCCGTTTCGGACGTGAACCGGACGCCGCCCTGCACCACGTTGGGATGCGATTTCAGGGACAGCGCGGTGGACGCGGAGCCGGTGAAGGCCACCAGGTCGCGGTAGTCCAGCACGTCCAGAAGGCCGCGGACAGAGCCGGAAATCAGCTGCAGCGAGCCCTTCGGCAGGATGTTGGATTCGATGATCGCCTTCACCACGGCCGCGGCCACATACCCGGTGGGGGTGGCCGGCTTGACGATGGTGGGGACCCCGGCGATGAATGCGGGCGCGAGTTTCTCCAGCATGCCCCAGACCGGGAAGTTGAACGCGTTGATCTGCACGGCGACGCCGGGGATGCGCGTGTAGATGTGCTCGGCCACGAACGAGCCGTCCTTGGACAGCACCTCCATGGGACCGTCCACCACTACCTGCGAATTGGGCAGCTCGCGCCGGCCCTTGGAGCCGAACGTGAAGAGGACCCCGATGCCGCCATCGATGTCGATCATCGAGTCGATCTTGGTGGCACCGGTCTGGGCCGAAAAAGCATAAAAGTGCTCGCGCCGGGCGTTCAGGTACTGCGCCAGCTCCTTGAGCTTGAGCGCGCGCTGGTGGAAGGTCAGCTTGCCCAGTTCCGCCTGTCCCGTGGTGCGGCCGTAATCCACGACGGCGGCAAGGTCCAGGCCGTCGGTGCTCACCTTGGCCAGGACTTCTCCGGTGCTCGCGTCCCGCACGGGGACAGCGGAAGCTGCCGAACCGGCGTCGGGAGTCCACCAGGAATCCCGCACAAAACTGGGAACGGTCTGGACGGTGTCGACTGTGGTTTCTGCAGTGGTGGTCATCGTTGACGGGTCCTTCCAAGGCGGGGACAAAACGCGGCCAGGGCTTTACTGACCGTCCGTTCGGTAATATGTCTACAGTACATGACTGTGCCGTGCCGCACACTGGAAGTTCAGCCTCGCCAAAGGAGACCCATGAGCGCCCTATCCCCCGACGCCGCTGCGCCGGACACCACCCCGGGCGCCACGCCGGTCGCCACGCCAGTCGCCACGCCGTGGAAGATCGTCCTCGGCGAGCTCGACGAGAAGATGGGCGTGAAAATCCTGGAGCAATCGGTCGAGCGCGTGGTGGCGACCATGCCTGTGGAGGGCAACAGGCAGTCGTTCGGGTTGCTGCACGGCGGCGCGTCCCTGGCGGTGGGCGAGGCTGTGGGCTCCTGGGCGGCGGTCATCCACGCCAGCACGTTGGGGAAAACTGCCGTGGGGGTGGACGTCTCCGCGACGCACCACCGCTCCGCGCGCGAGGGCAAGATCACCATCACCGCCACGCCCATCTACCTCGGCGGCACCCTGACCACGCACGAGGTTCTCATCACCAACGACGCCGGCCAGCGCCTCTGCACGCTGCGCATCACCAACCTGCTGATGAAGAAGAAGTAGCCGTCCCACCCCATGTAGGTCGCGCTATCTGTCGTTTTGCGTGCCCAAAACGACAGATAGCGCTACCTAGTTGGGGTGGGGCGCTGCCGCTTCCGCCGCTTCGCCAGCACCAGGAGCACACCGCCGACGGCGAGCGCACCAGCCGCCAGGCCGGCGAACAGAATCAGCCCGGATGCGCCGGTGTTGGCCAGGCCAGCCGCCGCGCTGTCACCCAGCGGACGTACGACGGCGGCGCTGTCACGTTTTGGGGGCAGCGCACCGTTCGCGGCTGGCACCGCAGCCGGGGGCTGAGATTGCGGGGCTGGCTGGGAGGGCTGGCTGACCGGGGTGAAGTCGAAGGCCACGGCACCGGATGTGCTGAATCCGTTGACCGTTTCGGCCGTGAAACGCAGCGGGCCTGCCACCGCGGGGGCAGTAAAGGACCACGCACCGCCAGCGTCCACGGGAACCTCAATGGGCGCCTGGCCACTCACGGTGATCCGGACCTTCGAACCCGCCGCGACAGCGGACGCCGGAGCTGCGGCCACCGTGCCGGTAACGGTCTGGCCGGCGTCGAACGTTGCCCCCGACGCGGGCGACGTCACAGCCGGCTTGTTGAGGAAGAGTTCCAGCTGGTAGCCGGGGAGCACAGTCAATGAGTCCTGCAGCGTGGCGGCCACGGCGAAGTTTACCGGCGGCGCTTCGTTTGGTTTGGGTGCCTCTTCACCGGCCGAGTGGGTGCCCACGGCGTAGTTGCCGCTGACCCAGGGCCCGCCAGAATCGCCGCCGCTGGACTGGACATCGAAGGACAGGAAACCGTTGAAGGCCCGCAGGTCTGTCGGATCCGTCGCATAGTTGAGTCCGCCTGCCACGTAGATCCCCACCTCGTCGATGGTTCCGCAGGACCACGCTGAGGTTCGGCCGGAGCGACAGACCGGCATGCCGATTACCGGGGCGGCCGTCCCTATGATCTTGACGTCCCTGCCGGCCTGCGAGGGATCGTTCCATGTGCTGGCGGCGGGCAGTGGATCGAGGCCGGCGCGCAGTTGACCAATAACGGCGATGTCCGTGCCGACGTTGCCGGGGTCATCATCGTTGCCGGGGCGCAGGACTGTGGAGTTTCCGGGTCCGCCAAACTGGCTGAACCCGAAGGTCCCCAACAGGTCGCTACGGTTCCATTGCGGAAATTCCACGGTGGCCGTTGCCGCGGCGCCGTCATCCGTGCAATGTCCGGCAGTGAGGACGCCCGGCAGGCCTGCCGGGTCAAAAACTGAAAAGCCAGCGGAGCAGATTTCTCCGATGTCGGTGAAGTAGCCCTGGCCGCCGGAAAGGTCGGCCTGCGGCGCGAGCGGCGCCCCGGCGTCGAGCTGCACGTTGGCGTAGCGGGCCACAAACTCGGCGGGCGAGATCTTGCCGTCCGAGTTTGGGCTGGTGAGGCTCGAGCCGGCATTTCCGTCGTCGGCCGAATCAGGCACTGTGGCCTCGGACCCGTTGATTCCGCCGGTACGAACTACGAACCTGCTCCCGGTGTACGCCACGGCCTGCAACCCAGCCGCGCCCACATCGCGGAGGTACGCCTGGTACAGCTCCTGGGTGCTCCGGGCCAGTTCGGTGCCGGTCGCCGGAGAACCGGTCGACTGGGTGCCCGTTGCGGCCGGCGCGTCGGTTCTGTCAGCAGGCCCGTCCGACGGCGGCGCGGCGGGTGCGGTTTCAAGGTCGACGGCCGGGATAGTCGCGCTGAGCCGTGCCACCTCCGCTTCCAGCTCGGCCCCGCTACCGGCGACCAGAATGCTGCCGTTGTGGATCCGTGTTCCGAGGTAGCCGGAGATATCCTGCAGGGCCGCCGCAACGTCCGCAGCCTGCTTGCCCAGCTGGCCCGCAGCCGCGAACTCGTCTGCGGTGAGGCCAACATCGCGGAGGGCAGCTTCCCGAAGGCCGGCGTCGCCGGGGTGCGCGTCGCCGGGGCCGGCCTCGCCGGGCTGCGCGTCACCGCCTCCGGAACCTCCCGCCGTCGGGCGTTCCGCAGCGTCCGCCGACGCAACGGCAGGCGAAGCAACCGGCGGCGGCTCAACGGCCGGCTGCTCAACAGCCCAGGCCGGCACGGCCCCGAGCCCCACGGAAAGTGCCACTCCGGCAGCCGCTGCTACTGCAAATACGCGTTTCAAACTGTGTGCCATCGCTTTCGTTCTATTCATCTGTATCGCTCCGCCGTGCCATGTACGCGGCCAGGCACAAGACTGCCCCGCCCACCATGAGGAAGATCTGGCCCGGGAGCCACTCGCCGACGACGGTCCCGTCGCCGAGCCCGAAGTTCCCCGCCGTAGTCCCGAAATCTGAAGCGAGGACGGCCCAGAACGGCCCGGCCACAATCATCACAACTCCCGACACCGCGAGCGACGCCGCCACGTACTTCATGGAATTCATGGCGCCACCCTGCTACCGAGCAGGCTCTGGACGGCGCCCAGTTCGTCCTCGGACAGGCCGTTGCGCAGCAGGAAGGTGCGGGTGTCCAGCTCCCGGACAAACTCCACCACGGCCCGGCCGCGCCGCTCCAGCAGGCGTGTCAGTGCGGCGTCGTCGATGTAGCGTTCGCCAGCATGGGGCGGGCCGTGCGTCCGGAAGCGTTCGTTGATGCCTCGGGCGGCTTTGGCATAGCCGTCCGCAATGAGCTGGTCCGGGTCGCCGGCGAGGTCCTGCAGCATCGCCGCCACCATGCCGCTCCGGTCCCGTCCCGCCGCGCAGTGAATGACGACGGCACCAGCCTCGGCTGCCGCGACAGCGCGGAACACCGCCACGAACTTCTCCGGGTAGAGCCGGACGTTGTGCAGATAATGGGCGGGATCATTGAGGTACGGTCCGCCGACGGCAGTGAACCGCGGATCATCGGGTTCTTCAGTGGGTGCGGCGACGATCGTGACGCCGGACCAGGCTGCTGCGTCCACCGCAGGGTCGGTGTCCCGGCGCTGCGCTTCACGGGAGTTACGGAGATCAATCACCGTGCGAACGCCGTCGTCGTACGCCTGCCGCCAACCTGCCTCGGTGAGCCATTCGCGGCGCCCCATCCGGTAAACGCGGCCGGCAACGTGCCAGGCATTCACGGCTCCGTCCCAGCTCACGGCTCCCCCTGTCGTCTCCACCCGGACAGCTAACCACACAGCCGCCATCGCCCGCACGCGATGGGCAGGTACCGGACAGTGTAGCGGCGCAGAAAATCGAGTACTCCGGACCCGTGACGGGCTTGTGCGTGGGGCGTACGGTGGCTGTTACATGCCTGTCTCACTTGTCCAATTGATAGTCAAAAGGGGAAAATTCAATGGCACGTTCTGGAGTACGACGTCGGCGCTCGGCTTTTGCGGCAGGCCTCGCCACCATAGCTGGCTCTGGGGTTCGCGGGCCATCCCAGCCGAAGCTGCGCCGCAGGCGAAGACCGACTATGTGGCGTTGGGTGATTCGTACGCCGCTGGGCAGGGCGCGGCTCCTTACACGGACCAGACCTGCTTTGTGAGCCGTAGGGGATACCCGGTCATTGCGGACAACCTCCGGGGACTGGAGCTAACGGCGAATGCAGCTTGCTCGGGGTACACGATTGGAGTAGTTGCCGGCAACCTCCCGGCCAGCCTCGCCGGCGCCGAGATCATCACGATCACCGTCGGCGGTAATGACCTCGACACTACGGGTTTGTTGGCCACCTGCTTCGCAGCTCCGGATGCATGTCTGGGGGCCGCTGCAGTTCGTGCTGCAATGCTTCAGGACGCACGCGACAATCCCAGCACAAGCGCACTCGTGCAAGGCTTGGCTGGCCTTAGCCTAGCGGTCGACGCGCAGGCACCTGGCGCACGAATCGTGTTTACCGGCTATCCGATGCTCTTTGATCCGACCTTTCCGGATCCCCGGGCAGGCGTGGTCAATCAACTGACTGCTGGGCTGAACGATGTTATCCGCTTGACCGCACTTGGAACTGGTGCTGAGTTCGTCGATGTCGCACCGGCCTTCGCAGGCCACGGCATTGGCTCAGCCGAGCCCTGGATCAACTTCAATGCCGCCACCATTCAGGATCCCGCCAATTTCCACCCCAACGGAGAGGGCTATCGGCACGGCTACTTTGCGTCACTGGTCGGCAAGCTGACCGGGCAGTAACCACGCCCCGCTCGCCAAGCACCCGTCACGCGTGCTTGGCGAGTCGGTGCTCCAGACCGTTCCGGACCATGGCCCACTCGTGCTCCAGGATTGAAAACACCACGGTGTCGCGGAGGACGCCGTCGCTGGTCCGCCGGTGGCTGCGCAGCACGCCGTCCTGCTTCACACCCAGCCTGGCGATCGCCTCCCTGGACTGGTGGTTCAGCCAGTGCGTACAAAACGCCACGGCCACACGGGGCGTGCCGGCGTCGATATTGCAGTAAGTGGTCATGCCGATGATCCGGCCAGGGCCGCCGGTGGCAGGATCGATCAGCCGCGTGGTGAACGGCAGCATGGACCCCTGCTCCTGCATCGCCAGCCTGCGGTCGATCTCCGCAGCCATCCCGTCCGGCGCCGGGACAGACGTGTACCAGAGCTTCCACAGCTCGCCATCCTGTGCGGCCGCCACCAGATCATCATGGTGATCGTGCTTCAGCGGCTCAAGAATCACGTGCCGGCCGGTCAGGGTGAGGGGTTCAAAGAGGGTCACCCGGAAATCCTACTCAGCCCAGTCGAAGAATCCCTTGCCGGTCTTCCGTCCAAGCTCTCCGCGGGCCACCTTATCCTTGAGGATCTGCGGCGGCGCGAACCGCTCCCCCAGCGTGGAATGCAGGTACTCGGCGATGCCCAGCCGCACGTCCAGGCCCACAATGTCCGTGGTTCTCAGCGGGCCGGTGGGGTGCTTGTAGCCGAGGACCATGGCGGCGTCGATGTCGGCCGGGGACGCCACCCCCTCCTCCACCATGCGCATCGCCTCCAGCGCGATGGCCACACCCAGCCGTGACGAGGCAAAGCCCGGTGCGTCATTGACGACGACGGCGGTCTTGCCGAGTGCCTCGACCCACCGTTTCGCCGCCTCAGCGAGGTCCGGGGACGTCTGCTCGCCGAGCACCACTTCGATGAGGGTGGAGGCGGGGACGGGGTTGAAGAAGTGCAGGCCGAGGAAGTTCTGCGGCCGCTTGAGTTCGCGGGCCAGGCCGTTGACGGACAGGGACGACGTGTTGGAGGCCAGGTAGGCGTCATCGGCCAGTCGCTCCTCGATGCCGCGGAGCGAGGTGACCTTCAGGTCCCAGTCTTCGGGAACGGCTTCGACCACCAGCTGGCGGTCCTTGAAGTCGTCATAATCGACCGTGACGGCGAGCCGGGACACCATCTCATCCAGGTTGGCGTCAGTGGCGCCGCGTTCGATGCTCTTGGCAGCAGCAGTTTCCACCCTCTCCCGGGCGGCTTCGGCGGACGCTTCATCGCGCTCCACCACCAAAACGTTGGCCCCGCTGATCAGGAAGGCGTGGGCGACCCCCGCGCCCATGCGGCCCCCGCCGAGGACGCCGACGGTCGCGGGAAGGTTCGGGTTCGTCATGGTTTCTTCTTCTCTGATTTCTTGTCGAGGAAAGCCTGCATGCGGTCAAACTTGGCCTGGGATTCAAACAGGATCCCCTGCGCCAGCTGATCAATCAGCGGGTGGGCTTCCGCCGGGGCGTGGAAAACCGACTTTGTAATCCGCACGGCCAGCGGGTCCTGGCGGCCGATCCGGTCCGCCAGGTTGTGCGCGGCATCCATCAGCTCCGGCGCCTCGTGGATTTCGGTGATGAGGCTGGCCGCCAGGGCCTCCTCGGCGCGGAGGACCAGGCCCGCGAGCAGGATCTGCTTGGCCAACGGCTCCCCCACTAGCTCCTTGAGGCGCCAGCTGGCCCCGGCCGCAGCGAGGATCCCCAGCCCTGTTTCCGGGTTGCCGATCCGCACACTGGGCGTTCCGATCCGGAAGTCGGCCGCGTAGGCGAGCTCGGCGCCGCCGCCCAGGCAGTAGCCGTCCAGCGCGGCAATGACCGGCAGGGGCAGCTTCGCGATCCGCACGAAAATCGTGGAGTTAATGCCCTGCAGGGCATCATCGCGGCGCCGCTCGCGCAGCTGGGCGATGTCCGCACCCGAGGCAAAGACGCCGTCGACCCCTGAGATGATCAGGACTTTGGGATTCTGCTCAAGCGCAGCGCAGACCACGTGCAGTTCGTCCACCATCTGCTGGTCGATGGCATTCCGGACTTCCGGGCGGTTGAGGAGGACCACCACGCGGTCCTCGCGCTCCTCGATCAGGAGCGTGCGGAATTCAACGGTGCTTAAGTGTCCGTTCGCGCTTTCCGGGGCGGGCATCAGACACGCTCCAGCAGCATCGCGGTGCCCTGGCCCACGCCGACGCACATCGTAGCCAGGCCGATTTTGGCGTCCTCGCGTTCCATCCGGCCCAGCAGGGTGATGGCAATCCGTGATCCGCTGGAACCGAGCGGATGCCCCAGACTTATGGCGCCGCCGTCGTTATTCACCGTGTCCGGGTCCAGCCCGAGCCGGCGCATGCTCGCGAGCGACTGCGTGGCGAACGCTTCGTTAAGCTCGACGGCGCCCAGGTCACCCACGCTGAGCCCGCTCCGTGCGAGCACTTTCTGCGTCGCCGGGACCGGGCCGATGCCCATGATTTCGGGTTCGCAGCCGGCGGAGGCGCCGTCGACGATCCGGGCCCGCGGCGTCAGGCCCAGCCGTGCGATGGCGGCCTCGGACGCAACGATGATGGCCGAAGCGCCGTCGTTCAGCGTGGACGAGTTCCCGGCCGTGACCACGGAACCGCCCCGAACCACGGGGCGCAGCCCGGCGAGGACTTCCAGGGTGGTGCCGGCACGCGGTCCTTCATCGGTGTCCACCACGGTTTCGGCCTTGCGGGATTGGACCGTCACCGCGACGATCTCGTCCCTGAAGCGCCCTGCGGCAATAGCGGCGAGGGAACGCTCGTGGGAGCGGACCGCGAAGGCATCGGCGTCCTCGCGGGTGATGCCGTCCACGCGGGCCACTTCTTCCGCGGTTTCCGGCATGGAGTAGGTCATCTTGCCGTCGCGGGCGAGCCCGCCCTTCTGGAAGAGGGGGTTGACGAAGCGCCAGCCGATGGACGTATCGAAGATTTGTCCCGGTTTGGCGAACGCCGTTGCGGGTTTTTCCTGGGCCCACGGTGCCCGGCTCATGGACTCTACGCCGCCGGCGATCACCACGTCCGCGGCGCCGGACTTAATCATGTGGCTGGCCTGGATGATGGCGCTCAGCCCCGAGGCGCACAGCCGGTTGACCGTGATGCCGGGAATGTGGAGGGGAAGCCCGGCCAGCAGGACTGCCATCCGGGCCACGTTGCGGTTCTCCTCGCCAGCGCCGTTTGCGTTGCCCAGGATGACTTCCTCGACACTGTCCGGATCCAGCCCGGCACGGGTCACGGCCTCGCGGACCACCAGTGCAGCCAGATCATCCGGGCGGACCGCCGATAACGCACCGCCATACCTGCCCACGGGAGTGCGGACGCCGCCAACAAGAAAAGCCTCGACCATAAGAACAAATCCTTTACGCCAGGGAGCCGGAATCTTCGGGGCCGTCCAGTGACCGCCCTATTTACCGACCGTTCGTTCTATAAAGACTACACTCACAGGACAAGGACGCCGAGGTGCCCAGCCAGGAGTGGCGCCAGCAGGCTCAGCTGATAGTCGTCGATCACGACGCCGGCCAGGCTGCCGAGGCCGCTGATGGTCCGGAAATCCGTGCCGCGAAGATCAAAGTCCTTCAGCCGCGAGCCTGTGAGATCCAGGGTGCCGATGGTGCAGTTCTTGAGCGCCACGCGCGTCCCGGAGGCGGAACCGAGGTCCAGTTCGTTGATGATGCAGTCGCTGATGACAACGTCCGTCAGCTTGGACCCGCGCAGATTCAGGAAGTCCAGCTTGCCGCCGTCGATCCGGACCGACTGCCAGCCGGTCTCGTACAGCTCAGCGGAGCCCAGCCGGGGATTGTTCAGCTGCACGTCCCGCCACGTGGAGCGGGCGGCCCGGAACACCGGCGCGTACAGCTCGGACAGGATGCAGTCCCGGAACGTGGCCCCGCGGAGCTGGGTGTCATTGAAGGAGACGCCCTGGAACTCACACTCGGCAAAATCCGTGCCGCTCAGCTCCAGACCGTCGGCGACCGCCCGGCTGTACCGGACGCCGTCGTACCTTTCACCACGCTGGAAGTCCGGGGCCGGATCATCCGTGACATCCTCCAGGCTGACGGGCGAGAGCCGGGGAGCCGTTACCTTGGGGGGCTTTGCCGCCACTAGAGCGATTCCGCTTTGGCGGCGATTTCCGCCAGGTCCTTCGTGAGCGCCTTGCGTGTCATGCTCATGCCCAGCTTGCCGAAGAGAGTCATGCTGACCTTGCTGAGCAGGGTGGGCTTGACGACGTCGGCGCCGAAGGTCAGCGTCAGGTCCGTCCCGCCGTCGCGCTCGGCCAGGCTGAAGCGCGAGGTGTAGTCGGCACCGCCCTGGAGGGCCTTGACCGTGTTGCTGCGAGGAGGATCGGCCTGCGCCACCCACATCTCCACCGTTTCCGAGCGGCCCATCATGGTTCGCGTTTCCTTCCAGCGCGTCCCCTCGCCATAGGGCCCGTCGCTGAGCATCTGCACGGCGTCGATGCCGGACAGGGTGGAGGCGGAACCCGGGATGTCCGAGATGACCGCCCAGACCTTTTCCGGCGTGGCATGAATGTGCTGGGTCAGGCTTGTGCTGTGTTCCATGCATCGAGCCTAGTCGGGGGCGCTGACATTCGACAGGCCGCTGATATCGGAGGCCCCTTGAAATGGTAAGCATGCTTTGTGTTATTCTGAAACGGCATTGTTTGATCCCCTGAAAACGAAAGGCGGCCAGACTCATGGGCCTCGGAGACAAGATCAGTAACGAAGCAGAGCACCTGGGCGGCAAGGCCAAGGAAGCGACCGGCAACGCCACGGACAACGACAAACTCAAAGCCGAAGGCCAGGCGGACCAGGTCAAGGCTGACGCCAAGAAGGTCGGCGAAAACGTCAAGGACACCTTCAAGAACTAGTCCTCCCATATTCGAGCGGCGGCGGATTCCCATGGGGGATCCGCCGCCGTTCTCGTGTCCGCCGACCGCCATCCGTTGCTCCCCACCGACCCCCTCGCCTCGCAAGCTCGGCCAGGGAACCCTGCCGGCGTGGGCCCAGGCGCCCTTTTGACGCCCCAAAGGGCCCGTACGGAGCAGTCGATGGAGGGCTTGACGGCGGCGGCTACCCTTGGCCCATGACTTATGTGGACCTGAGTGCCCAGAGTGCCGCTGCCGGCGGTTCGCCTTCGCTCGGCGGATATCTCGCCACGCCATCCGGACCAGGTCCGTTTCCCGCGGTCCTGATGATCCACGAAGCCTTCGGCCTGAACGAACTCGTTCGCGGGCATGCAGACCGGATGGCCCGAGCCGGGTACCTGACGCTGGCGGTGGACCTGTTCAGCGACGGCGGCCCGCGCCGCTGCCTGGTCAGCACCATGCGGAGCATGCTCAGGGGAAGCGGCCGCGCGTTCACCGACCTCGCCACCGCCCGCTCCTGGCTGGCCACTTCGCCGCTGTCCACCGGCAAGACCGGGGTGATCGGGTTCTGCATGGGCGGAGGATTCGCGCTGCTGGTGGCCCGCGACGGCTTCGACGCGGCCTCGGTCAACTACGGCCGCCTGCCCGGCAATCTCGAGGAAAGCCTCCGCGGCGCCTGCCCCATCGTGGCCAACTTCGGCGGCCGGGACCTCACCCTTAAGGGCGCGGCCGGCAAGCTTGAGACCGCCCTGGACAACCTCGGCATCGAAAACAGCGTCAAGGAATTTCCCACTGCAGGCCACGCGTTCCTCAACGAAATCGACCTGGGCCCGGCGGTTTTCCGGCCGCTGATGCGGGTCATGGGCATCGGCCCTGACCCGGAGTCCTCCCCCGAAGCCTGGCAGCGGATCGAAGATCACTTCGCCCGGCACCTCAAGAGCGTGGACGCCAACCGACCCCCATCGGTTGCTCCGTAGGCGCCCTTTTGAGCGCTCAAAAGGGCGGTTACGGAGCAACCGATGGGGGTTTCGACAGGCTCCACCAACGACGACGGCGGGCCGCCCCCGAAAGGGTGACCCGCCGACGTCGGACTTCTTAGCGTCCGACTTCTTAGCGTCCGTCCGCAGAGCGTCCGGCTGCTGAGGCGAAAAGACCTAGCAGAAGAGCTCGCTCTTGGGCTCGTTGTGCTTGACCTTCTGCCAGCCCAGCCACAGGACCAGGGCGAAGAACGGGATGGTGGCCAGTGTCCAGAGACCGAGGTGGAATACCTCGCCGGTCTTGCTGGTCATGGTGTCGAAGCCGATGAGCACGGCGATGGCCAGCAGCGCAATGAGTCCGGCCCAGCTGCTCCAGGTTCCGCCGGGCGCGGGCAGGGAGGAGACCTTGCCCTTCTTGTGGCGCAGCGCGATCTGGCTGGCGAAGATGGCGCCCCAGGTGAAGATCACGCCGATCGATGCGGAGTTGAGCGCGAGGTCGAAGGCGTGTGAGCCGCCCAGCCAGATGTTCAGCAGGATGCCAACGAGGTAGACGGCGCCGATGGCCAGGATGGCGGCGTACGGCACGTGGCTCTTGGACATCTTGATCAGCCACTCCGGGGCGTGCCCGTTGTTGGCCATGGTCCGGAAGATCCGGCCGATCGAGTACAGGCCCGAGTTGCAGGAGGACAGAGCGGCGGTGATGACGATCATGTTCATAACATCGCCCATCCAGCCAAGGCCCATCTGGCCGAACACGGTGACGAACGGCGAGGTGCCGGCCACGTACTGGTCCGAGGGAAGCAGCATCGCCAGGAGCGTCACGGAACCGACGTAGAACACCACGATGCGGAAGACGACGGCGCGGATCGCTTTGGGAACTTCCTTGGCGGGGTCCTTCATTTCGCCGGCCGTGATGCCGACGAGTTCAATGCCGTTGTAGGCGAAAATCACGGCGTTCAGGACCAGGATCATCACCAGCGCACCCTTAGGGAACATTCCGCCTTCGGCTGCGAAGAGGTTGTTCACGCTGGCGTTGCCGTCGCCCACCTGGGCGTTGGTGACCACCATGAAAGTGCCCACGGCCAGGAAGATCACGATGGCGCCGACCTTGAGGCAGGATGCCCAGAATTCAAATTCACCGAACGCCTTGACGCTCATGAGGTTGACGCCCACGAGCAGCAGCAGTGCTGCGATGGCGCTGAGTTCGACCGGCACGTTGGGGAAGAAGAACTGGAAGTACAGTCCGATCGCGATGAGTTCGGCGATGCCGGTCATGGCCCAGTTGATGAAGTACATCCAGCCGGACAGGTACGCGCCCTTCTTGCCGAACATCTCACCGGCGTAGCTGACGAAGGAACCCGACGTCTGGCGGTACATGATCAGCTCGCCCAGGGCCCGCATCAGCAGGTAGGCGATGACGCCGGCAATGGCGTAGGAGAAAATGAGCGCAGGGCCAGTGGAGGCCAGGCGTCCGCCTGCACCCATAAAGAGGCCGACGCCGATGGCGCCGCCCATGGCAATCATGGTGACCTGGCGTCCGCTCAGGGATTTTTTGTAGCCCTCGGCGCTGAGGGTGGAGTCGACGACGGCGGATTGCGCCGTCGGGCTCACGAGTTCTGTGGGGGTACTTTGAGGCACAACAATTCCTTGTGGGTAGGTGATTGGCCGGCACCCTTGGCAGGGACTTCTCCATCCCGAAAATTCGGTTTCTTGATGTTTCAAGGAATTTTCTGTATGGAAAGTCACAGTACGTCGAAGTTCGCGCGGCCTGTCTATCCTACAAGACTCAAACCGCAGCAAGTGACGCGGGCTACACCGAGCCCGGTTAAGCCAAACTATTGCCACGAATATGGGGATACTTCAGAACAATGTTCCGTTCGGCATCCTCCTGAACGCTGTACGTGCGCAAAGGTTCGGCGCCGGTGCTTGAGCAGCCCGTTTCCAGGCTGAACGCGTGCTGGTGCAGCGGGCACATCACCACCTCCCGGTCGATGGTGCCGTCCGCAATGGGGCCGCCGCGGTGCGGGCAGACCGCGGACAGGGCGCGCAGGGTCCCGTCCCGCAGCCGGAAGACCGCCACTTGCTCGCCGTCCACCCCGAAGGCCCTCCCCTCACCGAACGGGATCTGGTCCACCGGGCCCAGGATGTGGCCGGTGGTGATGACGGGCTCGGTGCTGGGCTGGTTAGCGTCTGTCTGGTCGGCGCTCATCGGACCGGCACCTGGGGCAGGACCGTGAGCGGCAGGGACGTGCGGAACTGGCCCGGCGTGAGTGGATCGTCGCGTTCACTCCACGGGTCCACGTAGCTGTCCACGGATGCCTGCATGGCCGCGTCCAGCGTGGCCGCGATGCCTTCGGAATCGTCCACGATCACTGCGCGGAGGTGTTCGATGCCCAGCCGCGGCACAAAGGAGTAGGTCCTTTCCAGCCAGTTGGCGTTCTCACGGTAGTACTGCATAAAGCGGCCGGTCAGGACCTTCACCTCCTCGGGGTCGTCCACGGTGGCCAGCAGGTCGCCCTTGCGGATGTGGGCGCCCGCCGCTCCCCCGACGTAGAGTTCCCACCGTCCGCCCTCCACAGCCACCACACCCACGTCCTTGACCAGCGATTCGGCGCAGTTCCGTGGGCAGCCGGACACAGCCAGCTTCAGCTTGGCCGGCGACTCGATGCCCTGGAACCGGGACTCGATCTCGATGCCCAGCTTCGTGGAATCGCCGGTGCCGTACCGGCAGAAGTCCTTGCCCACGCAGGTCTTCACGGTGCGGAAGCTCTTGCCGTAGGCGTACCCGGAGGGCATGTCCAGGTCGGCCCAGACCTGCGGGAGGTCCTCCTTGGGGATCCCCAAGAGGTCGATCCGCTGCCCGCCGGTCAGTTTGATCAGCGGAACGTTGTGCTTCTCGGCGACGTCGGCGATGCGGCGCAGCTGCTGCACGGACGTCACGCCGCCCTTCATCTGCGGGACCACGGAGAACGTGCCGTCGCGCTGGATGTTGGCGTGCACGCGGTCGTTGATGAAGCGGGCGTCGCGTTCGTCGATGTACTGGTCCGCGAGCATCATTTTCAGCAGTGACGCGAGGCCCATCTTGGACTTCGCATCCTCGGCGCTCCCCGGAGCCAGTGCCGTGAACACCTGGGACACGGAGCGCAGGCCCTTTTTCCGGATGGCGGCCATCAGGGCCGGCTTGTCCAGCGGGATCCCGGGCACGTAGTAGCTGGCGGCCGGGTCCTCCTCCACCGCGCCGTCCGCCGCCCACTCCACCACCTGCTTCACCAGGAGTTTGCAGGAACCGCAGCCCTTGCCGGCGCGGGTGGCGTCCATGGCACCGGACACTGTGGTGCAGCCGCCCTTCACGGCGGCCACGAGTGCCCCCTTCGAAACGCCGTTGCAGTTGCAGACCTGGGCGCCGTCGTCGAGCTCGGCCACACCCACCGCCTCACCCGGCCCGCCGACGTCGAACAGCAGCGCGATCCGCTCTTCGGGCAACGGCAGCCCGCGGTCGTAGGCCTGCGTCAGGTAGGCCACCTTCCGGCTGTCGCCCAGGAGCGTGGCACCCACCATCTTGTTGTCGCGGACCACGATGGACTTGAAAATGCCGCGGCTGGGCTCCGAGAAGACGATGTGCTCGTCGGTGTCGAACTCGGGACCGTGCAGTCCCATGGATGCGACGTCGACGCCGGCAACCTTCAGCTTGGTGGCGGTCCGCGAGCCCAGGTAGGCCGAGGATGTGTCGACGCCGGTCACGTGGTTGGCAAGCACCACGGCCTGTTCCCACAGCGGCGCCACCAGCCCGTAGACCTCGCCGCGGTGCTGGACGCACTCCCCCACGGCGTAGATGTCATCTTCGTCCTGGACCCGCAGCCGGTCATCCACCACAATGGCCCGCTCCACCGGCAGCCCGCTCAGCACAGCCACGTCCACGTTCGGCCGGATGCCCGCGGCCATTACCACCATGTCGCAGGCGATGTCCTCCCGGTCCCGGAGGCTGACGCCGCTGACCGTGTCCCTTCCGAGGACGGCAGTGGTGCGGCTGGACGTGTGCACCCGGATGCCTAGGGCCTCCACGCTCCTGCGCAGCACCGCGCCGCCGTCGGGCCCCATCTGCGCATTCATGAGGTGCCCGCCGGAGTGCACCACCTCCACGTCGATCCCGTGGCTTTTCAGGCCGTAGGCCGCCTCGAGGCCCAGCAGGCCGCCGCCGATCACCACCGCCCGCCGGTGATGCTCCTGCTGCGCATGCTGGACCATCTTGCGGGTGTCATCGATGGTGCGGAACCCGAACACACCGTGCTTCACGGACCCGCCCGGAGTGTACAGCCCGTCCATCGGCGGCATGTGAGAGCGGCTCCCGGTGGCGATGATGAGGGTGTCGTACGGTGTCACGCGGCCGTCATTGGAAAAGACGTGCTTCGTGAACTTGTCGATTCGGTCAACACGGACCCCAGCGTGCAGCGTGATGCTGTTCTCGCGGTACCAGGGCAGGGCGTTCAGGAAGATGTCGGCGTCACTTTCCTCGCCGGAGAGGACGTGGCTGAGCATGATCCGGTTGTAGTTGCCGTACGGCTCGTCGCCGAACATGGTGATGGTGAACTGCTCGGCGCCGCCGCGGGCCAGGATCTCCTCCACGGCCCGGGCGCCCGCCATCCCGTTGCCCACCACCAGCAGCCGACGGCGGGGCGCGGCGCCTGCGTGCCTGCCCTGCGGCCGGTCCAGCACGCTGGTCATCAGTGCTCAACCATGCCCAGGTCAACAACCACGGATCCCCCAACACCATCCGGGGCGGCGAGATAGAGCTCCACCACCGAGCCGCCGTCGATGTCCTCCACGACGCGCAGCGGCACATGGACATCGCTCTTGGCGCCGATGGGGAAATAGCGCATGGGCACGCCGTTCCGCATCAGCACCACGGTGATGAGTTCACTGCTGGAATTGCCGCCCCGGAAGTAGAGCGTCTGGTTGATGACGCCGTCCGGGACGTAGTGCGAGAGTACGCGGTGGATGGGGACGGGTTTCTCCAGCCCGGTGCCCACAAACGGGAAGATGCCCTGCAGGAAAAGGTTCTTGGTGATCACGGACAGATCCTTTCGGCCGGCGGGAGACTGGCATAGGCCTATCTTCCGCCGCCGATGTTTCCGCCTGCCGGTCGGTGCGTAACTTTTCCTTTGCGCAAATCTCACCGCTTCCGGGCCGCCACCGGCCGGCCCCTGCGACTACATCAGGCCGGGGCCAGCACGCCCTTGTCCATCGAGTACCTGATCCAGCGGCCGGATTCGTCCGTCCGCGAGGTGTCGCTCTTCTTGGCGCACTTGGCAAACCAGTCCCGGAGGGCGCGGTCGTGGCTGACCATAACCAGGGTCCCGGTGAAGCCGGCGAGCGCCTCTTCGAGCTGCTCCACCAGGACCGGCGCCAGGTGGTTGGTGGGTTCGTCCACAATCAGTGTGCCGTAGCCGCCCAGCAGCAGGCGGGCCAGGGCAAGCCTGCGCTGCTGGCCCGCGGACAGGCTGCCTACGGGGACGTGGAACTCGCTGGTGCGGAACAGCCCCAGGCGCAGGAGTGCCTCGGCGTGCTCGTCGATGTTGCCGCCGAGGCCCGCCGCGAAGGCCGGCAGCAGGCGGAGCGTGGGCCGTTGCGGCAGTTCGAGTTCCTGCTGCAGGTAGCCCACCCGGGCCGGCCGCTGCACCCTCCCGCCAACGGGCTCCAGGGTTCCCGCCAGCACGGAGAGCAGGGTGGATTTGCCGGCGCCGTTCGGGCCTGTGATGAGGATCTTCTCGCCCGTGCCGGCCGCGAAATCAGTGACGCCCAGGCGGCCTGGAACCGCGACGCCGCGGGCAACGAGGACCGCCGATGCCGTCAAGTGGGAGTCCCCGGATGCGGTGGTCGCCACGGAGGCACCCGAAGGAGCCTCCGGTTCCACGGCCAGCTCCGCCGCCAGCCGCAGCGGCACCGGCGGGCGGTCGATGGGGCTCGCTTCCAGCCGCCGGAGCCGTTCCTGCGCGTTGCGGACCTTGCTGGTGGCCGCTTTCTGCCAAGTGCCGGCCTTAAAGTCGAAGCCCACCTTGTCATTGTCGCGCTGGCGGGCGTAGCCCATCTTGTCGGTCACGGTGTCCGCCTGCCGCTGCTCCGCCTCCATCGCGACGATCCACTCGTGGTACTGCTGAACCCAGCGCTGGCGTTCGGCGGCCTTCTCGCGGAGGTAGCCGTCGTAGCCGTTGCCGTAGCGGGTCACGGTACGGCGCTCGGCATCAACCTCAATCACGGTGCTGGCCACCTTGCGGAGCAGCACGCGGTCGTGGGACACCACCACCACTGTCCCGCGATGGGCGGCCAGCCGGTCCTCCAGCCAGGCGGTTCCGCGGGCATCGAGGTGGTTGGTGGGTTCGTCCAGGAGCAGGATGTCCGCCGGATCGGCCAGGACACAGGCCAGCGCCACGCGTTCCTGCTCGCCGCCGGAGAGCGATCCCAACGTCCGCTTCCGGTCCAGGCCACCCAGGCCCAGCCGGTCGAGCGCCGCCTCCACACGGGATTCCGCGGCGTAGCCCTCGCGCAGCTGGTACTCGGTCTGCAGCCGGCCGTAGGTTTCCAGCTCGTCGTCCTCGGCATCGGCGAGGCCGGCCTCCAGCCGGTCAAGTTCGGCTTCGAGGGCGCGCAGCGAGGACAGGGAAGCGTCGACGGCGGCTCCCACGGTGAAGGATTCGGGCAGGCCGTGCGTCTGGGCAAGGTAGCCCACGCGGCCGTGGCTGACCGCAGTTCCTTCGTCGGGCGCTTCCAGCCCTGCCAGGATCCGGAGCAGCGTGGATTTGCCGGCGCCGTTTTCGCCGACGATGGCAACATGCTCGCCGGCCGTGATGACCAGGCCGATTCCGTCCAGCAATTGCCGGTCGCCGTAGCCATGGGAGATGCCGGAAAGGTTCAGTTGTTCAGTCAAGACAAGTCCTCGCAAGATTCCGCAGTGTGGCCGCCGGAACTGATGCTCGACGGCGGCCCTGGATTCGGGGGAACAGTCCGGCATAGCCGGGCTGTTGCTCAGGACTTCATCGCTCCAGCTTCCCCGCCGGAAGCCGCAGCGTCAAGCCGGGACACCACCGGTGACACCAATATTCGCCAGAAAGTATTGACATGACACCAAAGTGACGTCAAAATGGTGTCATGCAACTCAACCAGTACGTATCCGCCGTCCAGCATCAGCTGGGCGTCGCGGCCGAAGCCGGTGGCCCTGAGGCCCGGGAACTCAGCGACCGCCTCACTGCCGCGCTTGAGTCCACCGTCCGGCTCGTCCTCCTCGAAGCCCTCTCCGACGCCGCCAGCGAGATCACCCTCGAGCTGGCCCCGGCGTCGGTGGAGGTACGGCTCCGGGGCCGCGATCCGGAGTTTGTGGTCACCAGCCCGCCCGTTGCCAGCGACTTCGAAGCGGTGACGGAACGGTCCAGCCAGCCTTCCCGGCAGACTCCGGAAGAGTTCGACGGCGCCAGCACCTCCCGCACGACGCTCCGCCTTCCCGATCACCTCAAGCAGCAGGTTGAAGAGGCCGCCGGCATTGAAGGCCTGTCCGTAAACTCCTGGCTGATCCGGGCCGTCGCGGACGCCCTCAACGGGAACCAATCCACCCAACGGACCATTCGCCGCGATCCCGGCGAGCAGAACTTCACAGGATGGGCACGCTGATGAAAACCTTCGAGACCCCCCAGCCAATCGCCGTCGTGGTGGACGTGTCCGTCCGTGCCGACATTCTGGTTGTGGCCGGCAACCGCACCGACACCGTGGTCAACGTCCGGCCCCGCGAAGCAACCCGGGCCCTGGACATCAAGGCGGCGGAGCAGACCACCGTGGACTACACGGATGGACGCCTGCAGGTAAGGCTGCATCCGCAACGCCGCCACACCTGGTTCAGCGACGGCGGCGCCGTGGACATCGCAGTTGAAGTGCCCATCGGCTGCAGCCTTGAGTTGAAGTCCGGAATGGGCGATCTCCGCTGCGAGGGCGAATTCAGCTCCGCCGAACTGAAGACGGACATGGGCCACGTCCACCTCGACCACTCCACGGAACTCCGGGTCCACACGGGCATGGGCGACGTGACCGTGGAACGCGTCGCGGGGCGGGCGGAAATCAAGACCGGCTCGGGCAAGATTCGGATCCGGGAAATCGACGGGACCGCCAGCGTCAAGAACGGCAACGGCAGCACGTACATCGTGGATGCCGCCGGTGAACTCAAGGTCAGTGCCGCCAACGGGGACGTCTCCCTGGAACGCGCCGGCGTCACCACCACCATCAAGGCCTCCAACGGCGACATCACGGTCGGCGAGGTGGTCCGCGGAATCCTCACCCTACAGACCGCCGCAGGTTCGTTGGCCATCGGCGTCCGCGAAGGCACCGCCGCGTGGCTGGACCTCAGCACCAAGTACGGTCGCGTCCGCAACGGACTCGATGCCACCACCGGGCCAAGCGAGACGGACGCCAAAGTGGAGATCCGCGCCCGCAGCGCCTACGGCGATATCACCGTGCGGCGCTCCCCCGTTCCCACCCGGTAAACCACACCAGGTCAGACCACAGCAAAAGAACAACGCGGGGTCACTTAACGCTCATGTTTCCCCTCGTATTGGGCAGTAATTGACCCCGCGTTGCTGTGGACTCCCGGGCCTAGGCAACCAGAAGCGCGGCGGCCTTCCTGCGGCGGGCCTTCGCCAGCCGGGTGCCGATCAGTCCCTGCCGGGGGCTGAACAGGTAGACGGCAGCGAACACCACGCCCTGCGTGAGCACCACCATGGCGCCCGAAGCCGTGTCCAGGTAGTAGCTGAAGTAGATGCCGGCGATGGAGCACACCGCTGAAATCACCGGTGCGATGACCAGCATCCGGTTGAAGCGGTCCGTGAGCAGGTAGGCGGTGGCACCGGGGATGATGAGCATCGCCACCACCAGCACCACGCCCACCGTCTGCAGCGCCACCACCGACGTCAAAGCCAGCAGCCCCATAAGCAGCGCCCCCAGCCGTTTCGGGGAGAGCCCGATCGCGTGGGCGTGCGTGGGATCGAACGCATAGAGGGTCAGGTCGCGGCGCTTCAGGATCAGGATGACGAACGCGACGACGCCGAGCACCAGCACCTGGATCAGGTCCGGGATGCTGACGCCCAGGAGGTTGCCGAAGATGATGTGATTCAGGTCAGTCTGGCTGGGCGTGACGGAGATCAGCACAAGGCCCAAGGCAAACAGCGAGGTGAACACAATGCCGATGGCGGCGTCCTCCTTCACGCGGCTGGTGTTGCGGATGACGCCGATCAGGGTCACCGCGATCAGCGCGAACACCAGGGCACCGAGCGCAAACGGGGCGCCCACAATGTAGGCCAGCACAACGCCGGGCAGCACGGCGTGGGAGACGGCGTCGCCCATCAGGGACCAGCCGATCAGCACCAGCCAACAGCTGAGGACAGCACAGACGACGGCGGCGAGCGCGGTGGTGACGATGGCGCGGACCATAAAGTCGTAGCTGAGCGGTTCGAGCAGAATGTCGAAGATTTCCACGGGTCAGCCCCTGCTCTCGATGGTGGCGGAGGCGCCGGCGGCTGCGGGGTGGACGACGGCGGCCGTGACGGCGGGGTGGGGAGGTACCGGAAGGTCGCGGTTCAGCACATCCAGGCCGAACGCCATGGCGAGGTTCTCCGGCTGGAGCACCAGTTCCGGGGCGCCGTGCATCAGGACCCGGCGCATGAGGAGCACGGCTTCGTCGCACAGGTTGGGCAGCGCGTGGAGGTCGTGGGTGGAGATCAGGATGGTGCAGCCGTCGGAGGCCAGCTCGCGCAGCAGCCGGGTGATGGTGGCCTCGGAGCGCTTGTCAACGCCGGCGAACGGTTCGTCCAGGAGCATCATGGTGGCACCCTGGGCAATGCCGCGGGCCACAAAAGCACGCTTCTTCTGCCCGCCGGACAGCTGCCCGATCTGCCGTTCCGCGTACTCGCCCAGTTCCACGCGGTCCAGCGCCAGATCGACGGCGGCGCGGTCGGCCTTGGAGGGGCGCCGGGTGAAGCCCTGGTGCCCGTAGCGTCCCATCATCACCACATCGCGGACGGACAGCGGGAACTGCCAGTCAACGTCCTCGCTCTGCGGCACATAGCCGATCCCGCCCTCCTTGCGCGCCCTGGTGGGTGACTGTCCGCCGATCAGTACGCGGCCGGCGTCGGGCTTGATCATTCCCATGATCACCTTGAACAGGGTGGACTTCCCGGACCCGTTCATGCCGATCAGGCCGCAGATCCGGGCGGCGTCCACGGTGAGCGAGGCGGAATCGAGCGCCAGGACCTCGCCGTAGTGGACGGTGACGTTTTCAACGAGGATGGCCGGGGAGCTCATTACTTCGCCCCTGCTGGGGCCCCGGTGGAGGTTCCGGCTGAGGTGCTGGCCAGGGCCTTGGTGATGACATCGGCGTCGTGCCTGATCAGGTCCAGGTAAGTGGGTACGGGCCCGTCGGCTTCGGACAGCGAATCCACGTATAGCGTGCCGCCGAACTTCGCTCCGGTGGCGCCCACCACCTGCTGCATGGGCGCATCGGACACCGTGGATTCACAGAACACGGCAGGAACCTGGTTGGCCTTGACGTACTCGATGGCGCGGGTGATCTGTTGCGGCGTGGCCTGCTGTTCGGCGTTGACGGCCCAGATGTAGACCTCTTTGAGCCCAGCATCACGGGCCAGGTAGGAGAATGCGCCTTCGCAGGTCACCAGGGCGCGCTGGTTCTCCGGGAGGCCTGCGAGGCTTGCTTTCATCTCGTCCTGCACACCCTGCAGTTCGGCCTTATACGCGTCACCGTTGGCTCTGAAGACCGCTGCGTTATCCGGGTCAAGCTCGCTGAACGCCTTCACCATGTTGTCCACATAGATCTGCACGTTCACGGGCGACATCCACGCATGCGGGTTCGGTTTGCCCTGGTAGGAGTCCTCGCTGATGGACATGACCTCCACACCGTCACTGACCACGGCGTGCGGCACGTCCAGGCCCTCCACGAACTGCCCGAACCAGGCCTCGAGGTTCAGGCCGTTGTCCAGGATGAGGTCCGCCTTGGCTGCCTTGCGGATGTCGCCGGGGGTGGGTTCGTAGCCGTGGATTTCGGCGCCCGCCTTGGTGATGGACTCCACCGTGAGCTTGTCCCCCGCAACGTTCCGGGCGACGTCGGCGAGCACCGTGAAGGTGGTCAGGACCACGGGCTTGTCACTGTCACGGGCGCCCGACGCGTCACCCCCGCACGCGGTAAGGGACAGGGAAAGGAGGACGACGGCGGCGGCGCCGGCAGCGCGGAACGCCGCCGTTCCCCGGGCGAGGGTTCGGACGGCGACTTTGGCGCGCCGAAACAAAAATTTAGGCATACCGAACATTCTACGCGACGCCGATCTGGCCCCGCAATGTGACGCCCACCCGCCCACTCCCAACTAGGTAGCGCTAACTGTCGCTTTGGGGCCTCAAAACGACAGTTAGCGCTACCTAGTTGGGAGGGAGCTAGGCTGAAGACATGGCCATCACGCACCGGAAACCACCCGCGCCGCAGCCCGAGCTGTACCGGTTTTCCGCCCTTGATTTCACCGCCGTCGGCCTCTATGTGGCCGCGGCCGGGCTCTTCGCCGTGGCCGGGGAACTGCTGGTCCCGCTCATAAGCCAGCTTGCCCCCAGCCCGGCCGCGGCGTCGTACGCCGTGAACCTCATCTTCTATGGCTCGATCGGGATCCTGGCGCTGGCCGCCGCCCGCCGGGTGGTAGCCCGGGACCTGCGCGTGCTGGCCACCCGTCCGTGGTTCACGCTGCTGATGGTACCGGCGGCGGTGGTGGCCATGATGATCCTCACGGCGGTGGTGGTGTCGGCCGGCGGCGGAGTGGAGACGTCGGCAAACCAAGCCGGACTGCAGGCGCTGATGCAACAGGTTCCTGCCTGGCTGATGGTGCCGGTCCTGGTGGTGGTGGGCCCGTTTGTGGAGGAGTACATCTTCCGGCACCTGCTGATCGGCAAGCTCAGCCGCCGGCTCAACATCTGGCTGTGCTGTGCCCTCTCTGTGGTCCTCTTTGCCGGCATCCATATCGCAGGCCAGGAAGCCATCACGCTCAGTGCTTTGCTCCCCTATCTGGCCATGGGCGGCACGCTGGTGTTTGTCTACGTGTGGACCGGGAAGAACCTGATGTTCTCCTACTTTGTGCACGCGGCGAAGAACCTGCTGGCGGTCATCTTCATCTACGCCATCCCGCCCGAGCTATTCGAGCAGTTGCAGCAGGTCCAGCCCTGACAGCTGCCGTTCCCGAGGGCAACGAGTTCTGCATCAGCTGACCCGATTACTAGACTTGTCCGGTGAGCAACCAACTTCCCGCCAAGGTGTCCGACGTCTTTGACCCCACCCGCTGGCGCACCGTGTCCGGTTTCGACGACTTCCAGGACATGACGTACCACCGGCAGGTAGAGCGGGTCTCGACAAGCTCGACCACCGGGACGGGCTCAACAACCGGAACGGAAACCAGGGACCTGCCCACCGTCCGCATCGCCTTCAACCGCCCGGAAGTCCGCAACGCCTTCCGCCCCGGCACGGTGGACGAGCTCTACCGCGCCATGGACCACGCCCGCATGACCCCGGACGTCGCCACGGTCCTGCTCACCGGCAACGGCCCCTCCCCCAAGGACGGCGGCCACAGCTTCTGCTCCGGCGGGGACCAGCGCATCCGCGGCCGCGACGGGTACCGCTATGCCGACGGCGAGACCCAGGAAACCATCGACCCCGCCCGCGCCGGACGCCTCCACATCCTCGAGGTCCAGCGGCTCATGCGGACCATGCCCAAGGTGGTCATCGCCGTCGTGAACGGCTGGGCTGCCGGCGGCGGGCACTCCCTGCACGTGGTCTCGGACCTCACGATCGCCTCCCGCCAGCACGGCAAGTTCAAGCAGACGGACGCCACGGTGGGAAGTTTCGACGCCGGGTACGGCTCGGCGCTGCTGGCCCGCCAGATCGGCCAGAAGTCCGCCCGCGAGATTTTCTTCCTGGCCCGCGAGTACTCCGCGGACGACATGGTCCGCATTGGCGCCGTGAACGAGGCCGTAGACCACGAGCGCCTCGAAGAGGTGGCCCTGGAATACGCCGCGGACATCGCCCGGCAGTCACCGCAGGCCATCCGGATGCTGAAATTCGCCTTCAACCTTGCCGACGACGGCCTGGCCGGCCAGCAGGTCTTCGCCGGCGAAGCCACCCGTTTGGCCTACATGACGGACGAGGCGGTGGAAGGAAAGGAAGCCTTCCTGGAGAAACGCGACCCGGACTGGTCCCGCTTCCCGCACTACTTCTAGGCACCACGTCTAGGCACAAACTTCCAAGCCGGCCGGCCTCCAGGCCCCGGCTGACTTCAAAGGCAGGACGGCACATGAATCTCGGAACCCAGACCATCGGTCCCACGGACATCGACCCGGTGCTCAAAGCCCTGGCTGCCGCCCTCCACGGTGAGGGACCCGCCGTCGAACTTTCCGTGGGCCCCGACGGCGAACTGGTGGTGGGACACACCGAGACGCCCGGCTGCGATGACGCCGTGGCGGTGGTCCGCACGTCCGGCTCCACCGGCGCGCCGAAGGCTACCATCCTGACCGTCGAGGCGCTGGCGGCCTCATCCATGGCCACCGCCCTGGCGCTCAAGGGCGAGGGCCAGTGGCTCCTGGCCCTCCCCGTGCAGTACGTGGCAGGCGTGCAGGTCCTGGTGCGGTCACTGTTCGCCGGCACCCGCCCGTGGGTGATGGACATGTCCGGCGGTTTCACCCCCGAGGCGTTCACGGCCGGCGCCCTGGAGTTGACCGACAAGTTCCGCTTCACCTCGCTGGTCCCCACACAGCTCCAACGCCTCCTGGAGGCGCCGTCGCCGGAGACCCTGGCCGTCCTGCGGCGGTTCAACGGCATCCTGCTGGGCGGCGCACCGGCGTCGGCCGGGCTGCTGGACGCCGCCCGCGAGGCCGGCGTCAGGGTGGTCGCCACGTACGGGTCCGCCGAAACCTGCGGCGGCTGCGTGTACGACGGCGTGCCGCTGGAAGGCGTCCAGGTCCGGGTGGCCGACGACGGCCGTATCCTGCTGGGCGGCGACACCGTGGCCGCCGGGTATGTGGATGCGCCCGAAGCGACGGACACGTTTTTCGAGGAGGACGGCGTCCGCTGGTACCGCACCAATGACCTCGGCACGCTGGACGCGGACGGCCGGCTCACCGTGCTGGGCCGCGCCGACGACGTCATCATCACCGGCGGCGTCAAGGTCTCCGCCGCGCATGTGCAGGAAGAGCTGGAAAAGTCCGACGGCGTTGCGGCGGCTTTTGTGGCCGGCGTCCCGTCAACGGAATGGGGCCAGGCCGTGGCCGCCTTTGTTGCGCTCGACGCCGCTGCCTCCGGCGCCACCGCGGACTCAGGTGTCGCGGGCTCCCCAGCAGGGGATCACACCGTCGTACTTAAGGAGGAATGGCACAGGCGGCTGGGCCTCCTGGCGCCGAAAACCGTCCTGGCTGCCCCGGAACTGCTGATGCTTCCCAACGGCAAGCCGGACCGCCTGGCGATGATCGAACGGCTCAACGCGCTGCATCAGGGAAAGTAGAGTAGAGCTGCACCGGCGGCCCGTTCGCGGCCGCCACCACCGTTTCACCGTTCTCCCGACCCAACACGAGGTACTGACCGTGGCCACAGCCGCACAATGGATCCAAGGCGCCCGCCTCCGCACTTTGCCGGCCGCCATCGCCCCGGTACTGATCGGCACCGCCGCGGCCTACGAGCTGGATTCGTTCCGCCCCGTTAATGCCGTGCTGGCCGCCCTGGTGGCGCTGCTGCTGCAGATCGGCGTGAACTACGCCAACGATTATTCCGACGGCGTCCGCGGCACCGACGAGGACCGCGTGGGACCCCTGCGGCTGGTGGGTTCCGGCGCCGCCCAGCCGGAACACGTCAAATATGCAGCGTTCGGCGCCTTCGCGGTGGCCATGCTGTTCGGCCTGGCGCTGGTGTTGATCACCCAGAGCTGGTGGCTGATCCTGGTGGGAGTCGGCTGCGTCATGGCCGCCTGGGGCTACACCGGCGGCAAGAACCCCTACGGCTACATGGGCCTGGGCGACGTCTTTGTGTTTGTCTTCTTCGGCCTGGTGGCAACACTCGGCACCACCTACACCCAGGCCGGCCAGGTCAACCTGCCGGCCGTTATCGGCGCGCTCGGTACCGGTCTCATTGCCTGCGCCCTGCTGATGGCCAACAACGTCCGCGACATCCCCACCGACATCCAGGCCGGCAAAAAAACCCTGGCCGTGCGCCTGGGCGACAAGCACGCCCGCGAAAGCTACGTGCTGATGCTCGCCGTGGCCGTCCTGCTGGTGGTCATCCTGGCTCCCGGGCGGCCGTGGATGCTGATCGTGCTGCTGCTGATCCCGGCCTGCCTGATGCCCGCCTGGCTGATGATCAACGGCCGCAAGCGCAAAAGCCTCATTCCCGTGCTGCAGCAGACCGGCCTGATCAACCTCGGCTACAGCCTGCTGTTCTCACTGGGACTGGTGCTCAGCCACGGATTCTAGGCCGAATCCGGGCGGGGTCAAGGACTCGGGCTCTAGGACTCGGGTGCCTTCGGGGCCGGTGTTCCGGTTTCGGGGGCCTTCGGGCCGCTGTTCCGGATGGTGACATCCGGGTTGGCGTCCAAGAGGCTGTCCTCGGCTTCGGCGTCGGCCACCTCGCTTTCACTGCGCAGCGGCTTGGCGTTGCCGGAGAGCCGTCCGTGAATGGCGGCAGCGGCGGCGTCGCGCTGTTTCTGGAAGAAAAGGTAGCTGACCGCAAACGCGATCAGCGCTGCGCAGATGACTGACAGCACCGCCCCCAGCTTCAGGAACATAAAGAGCACAAAGAGCGGCGCAAACAGCGCCAGCCGGATCAGGGAGTATTTCAGAAAAGCCACGGTTCAAGTTTAGCCGCTTTGCCTGAACGCCCCCGGCCCGCGGACGATAGACTTAATGCCATGCTCTTCCGTGTGGTTCTCGCCGTCGCCATTCTCGTCATCTTTGTGTATGGCCTGGTGGACGTGATCCGCACTGATGGCCGCCTCACCCGCGGGATCTCCAAGCCGGCCTGGATCGTGGTGATGATTGTCCTTCCGGTGCTCGGCGCCATCCTGTGGCTGCTGATCGGCCGTCCGCGTGACTCAGCCCCGGTCCGCCAACCGCGCAGCCACCCCACCGCGCCGGATGATGATCCCGATTTCCTCCGCAACCTGGAAATGCGCCGCCGCAACCAGGCCGACGCTGCCCGCCTCAAGAAGCTCAAGGATGACCTTGAGGCGAACGCCAAGGCGGACGGCGGTCCCGCTCGCACCGGACAGGACAACGCCGGTACGCGGGGCAAGGATGGGATCGGCCACGACGAAGCCGGCGGTGCCAGCACGGGAGACGCGGACACCCACGATACCGGCGACGTAAAGTAGGCAAAACGTGGCCCAGCACCCCGACGGAGAATCCCAACAGCCAGTTGCACCCGCCGGGGCTGCCACGCCCCCTCTGCCGCCGCCGCGGCCCGGGCTGTCCTACGCCGCGCCGGCGCCCATCGTTGTCATTCCGCCGACACCGCGGAGCGTCCGCCTAGCGCGGACCTTCTGGCTGTTCAGCTTCGTGGCAGGCCTGGCCGTGCTCATCGGTTCCTTCCTCACCCTCGACTCACACCTGGAGCGGCTCCGCACCGTGGTGGACCAGATGTCCCCCGGCGGCGGACCTGACGCTGTAACCACATCCGCGACCATTGTTTTCTGGGGTAGCCTGGGCGCCCTGCTGCTGGTGATCCTGCTCGAAGCGGCGGCGCTGGCAATTTTCTCAGCGCGCCGCGGCTGGTCCCGCTGGCTCATGATCCCGCTGCTGGCCGGGCAGGTAATGGTCATGGTGGTGGCCGCAGCTTTCCTCGTCCCCGAGGGCGACGCCGGCAGCTATGTTGTCCTGCTCTGGGGAGCCCAGTTGCTCCTTGCGTTCCTCGGCCTTGTGGCGGTTTTTGCGCCGTCGGCGGGCAGGTGGCTCAAGTCAGCGCGGATCCAGTCGGCGCAGGTCAGGCCGGCGCGGACGCGGCAATAAGGGCTGACCTCAGGCGGACTGCGGGTGCAGCTGCAGGGCGGAGCATTCAGCCACGACGCCCTCACAGCTGCGCATCACCACGCGGCAGGCCTCCACGGCTGAGCGCTCCGTCAGCGGGTTTTCCGATACCGTCCGCCACCGGTTCAGGCAGCGGCGGGCTTCGGCCAGGACTTCGTCCGGTCCGGCATCCGGAGCCAGCCCCAGCCTCAGGGCGGACGCCGCTCCCCAGCCGCCGACCAGCCTTTCGGCTTCCGCCGCCAACTCATCGCTGAGGGATACACCGGTGGTACGGATCGTGGCGAGCAAGCGGAGCTCACGGAACTCATGGGCGTTGGCCTGAAGGCGTTCCAAGGCTGCGGCCAGGCGGCCGGCCCCCTCCCTGGGCGCGCTGCGCAGCAAGCTTTCCACTCCCACCAAGGCAGTACGGGCTTTGAGGGCATCCCCGCGGGCCTGGAACTGCCGGGCCACAAGGTGCAGCAACGGGTCCAGCCCGCTGCGCCGGGCCAGTTCATGCGCCAGTGGCGTGGGTTCAGTGAAGCCACTCCGAATCAGCACTACGCCCAGCCGTATCCCAAACAGCCCGAACCGCTCAAGGAGGGAGGCGCGGGCTTCGGCGCCCAGGCTTTGCGGGACACTGGCCCTGATGAACCTGTCCGCCGAGAGCAGCATCCGCTCCCGGTCGGACCGCTCCATGCCGGCCAGGACCTGCATGGACTCGAAGTCCGACTGGCGCATGCTGCGTGCGCTTTGCGCCAGCAGCCCGGCCACCGGGACCACCCCCAACGCCAGCTTCCGCAGGCTGTGGTCCCGGCGGTACCGGTCAGCGATGTCACCCGCGGAGAGCAGCGAATCAATGCGGCCCGCACCGATCTCGTCGGCACGGGACAGCACGGCAAGGGCGTTCACGGTTCCCGACCTACCCGTCTCGGTATCCCTGAAGGATTCGAGGAACCGCAGGTCCGAGGCGTGCATGTGGCGCATGAGGTAAATGATGGCATCAGCCTCGGAGGGCGCGTCCACGGGGATGAGGAAATCGGTGGACCGGGCAGAGACGTCTTCGGACAACGAGGCAATTCCCGGGGTGTCTATCAGGGTGAGCTCGCGCAGGGCCGGCGAGGGCCACTCCACCACCAGCCGTTCCATGTCCTCGGCGCGGGCGTTGCCCAGGACAAACACCAGGCGGCCGTCCACGCGCTTCAGCGGCAGGATATGCGGTTCACCGGCAATTGGGTAGGCCGTGATCCGCGGCGTGTGCCCGTAACGGTACCAGGTCACAATCCTTGTGCATTCCCCGGTGTCGGTCGGGGCGATCTCCTCCCCGATGATGGCGTTCAGCAGCGTGGATTTTCCCGCCTTGACCATGCCTGCCACAGCGATCCTGAGGGGCTCGGACAGCCGCCTGGCATAAGTCTCCAATGCCGCAGCCGCAGCGGGGTCGTCCGCATACACGAGCAGGGCGTCCTGGATCAGGTCCGCCACTCCCGCGCTGATGGACTCCTTCATCTGCCCGCCGCACCCACCGGCGCCGTGCCCACCGGCTGGCCGCCCGCCGTCGGACTTCCCGGCGCCGGGTTTCCCGACGCCGTGCCGCGCCCGGCCGGAGACTGCTCCGCCGGAGACTGCGCGGCCTGCGGCCCCGGGGATTGGGCCACTTCGGCGGCCACCAGGCCGGCGGCATGGTGCAGGGCGTCCACCTTCTTGAGCTCGGCCTTGATCTCGCGGATGCGGATGTCCTTTTCCAGCGTGTAGGTGGTGGCTGCCTTCTGGGCCGCCGCCACCGAATCCGCCAGGGAGCGATGGTGTTCGTCCGCGATTTCCGTGAAGTGGTCCCGGGTGGAGCGCTGCACCAGCCGGAGCCGGTCCTTGAGCTGCTTGCCCACCTGGAACGTGACATCGTCCAGCTGCCGGCGGACCAGCGCCTTGGCTTCGGCCTGCCGGCGCTTCAGCCGTGCTTCCTTGTCCTCGCGGTACGCCTTGCGGCCCAGCAGCAGGCCCGCGCCCACTGACAGGGGATTGATCAGGGCCATGCCGAAAATCCCGGTCAGGAGCCCGAACATCAGCACGCCGCCGTAGGACCCGCGCATGCCGATCAGGACCTTCTGCAGGGGGTTGATGTGCCCGTCGTCGAGCCTTGGCATGTTGTCCACCGGGTCCAACGCGTCGTCGGTGTCCGAGATGTGAAGCACCGGCAGGGCCACTTCGTCCTCTGAAAAATGCTCCGCCACCTGTGCGGCCAGCCACTGCGCGCGTTCGCTGGTCCACACAAACGTGTCCGAGATCGCGGCGGCGGCGCACTCCTCGAGCCACGCGGAAAACTGGGTCCAGGTGGGGCCGGGATCGCCCTGGTCAATAGCGGCCTCGGCTTCGCGCTGGATGCGCCGCAGGCGGTCCCGGAGGTCGTACTCCATGTCCGCGATCAGGTCGCCGATGCCGTCGTTGAGCGTAATCTGCCACCGGGCGGAACGTTTGCGCAGCTCATCGGCCTGAGACTTCGCCTCCTCCAGCCCTGCAATCATCCGCGGCGTCCCGTCAGGATCCTCAAGCGCTCCCAGCTCGGACCGCAAGGACAGGCGCAGGTTCTCAGTCACGGAGAGCAGGTCCTGGCTGACGGAGCGCCGTTGCAGCCGCTCCGCCTTGCCCACAATTTCATTCCGGAGGTGGCCGATCAGCACGGGGAAACCCGACTCGGCGTTGAGTTCGCTGTCCTGAAGGCGTGCAGCCTCCAGCCGGAGATCCGAGGAAACCGCGAACAGCGGGATGTCCGGCGCCACCTGCGCGAGCTGGGCACGGTCCATGGCCTCCACACGCCGCCAGTCCGGATACAGGTCCGTTTTGGACAGGATGCCTGCAACGCTCGGGGTGATCCGCATGGCCTGGCGCAGGAACCGCATTTCGGGCTCGGTGTATTCCTGCGAGGCGTCTGAAACCAGCAGCATGGCGTCCGCTGTGGGCAAGGCTGTGAGGGTGGTCAATGTGTGCGAGGAGCCCAGTCCCCCCACACCCGGGGAATCGATGACCGTCAGCCCGCCGGCCAGGACCTTGCGGGGCAGGAAAACTTCGGCCGCTACCAGCTTCTTGACGTTTCCGGGGTTGCCCCGCTCGGAAACGTAAGCCGCCAGGTCCGCTATGTTGATGGGCTGCCGCTCCAGTGCGGCGTCGTCGCCGGGCTCTGTGCCGGCTTTGGGCAGCAGGATGGCAGCGGACGCGGGTTCCCCGTGGCGGACCACGGTGGGCACCGAGGTGGCGATGTCGTCGTCGACAGGGCACACCGGGGCGTTCACCAGGGCGTTGATAAGTTTGCTTTTTCCTTGCTTGAATTCCCCCACCATGATCACGCGGATACTCGGATCCTTCAGCCGGCGCAGGGTCTGGTCCAGGCGTTTCCGCAGGTCCGCGCGGTCCCCTATCCCCACCAGCTCGATGCCCTGCTCCACCAGCAACGCCAGCTGGCCGGCGTTCATCGGCACCGGCGCACGTCCAGGACCTCCCGGTCGTTGCGATTCAGCCATGATCTGTCCTTTGCAGCAGGAGTGCGGGTGGGGCGGGGGATAATCCGCGAAGAGCCCGGCAGGAGGTCGATGGCCTCCTGCCGGGCGCTCCCGGTACTCGGAATTTGATGATCAGAGGCTGATCTCCGAATCTTCGACCGCGACGTCGGTGTCCACAGCCACGTCAGTGTTCGTCGAGTTGTCCTCGGTGGAGTTGTCCTGGAAAGAATCCTCAACCACAACCTCAACCGGGTTGAAGGAATCAACCACTTCCACCTCGGTGGTCTCCGCCTGCGAGTTGTCGTTGAAGGATTCCTCAACCGCAACCTCGGTGGTGGAGTTGTCTTCGATGGAGTTGTCCGAGTTGTCGTTGACTACGATCGAGTTGTCCTCGGTGGAGTTATCGGAGTTGTCCTGGAAGGAATCCTCAATCTTCACCGAGTTATCCACGGAGTTATCCGAGTTATCCGAGTTATCGGAATTATCGGAGTTGTCCGAGTTGTCGTTGAACGAATCAGCGACATCCAGGTCAACGTCGGTGTTGAACGAATCGGCCACATCCAGATCGCGGTTGCCGATGTTGACGTCGCCGCCGGCGGTGATCGAGTTGTCCGTGGAATTGTCCGTGGTGTTGTCCGTGTTGTAGGAGTCGGTGGTGTTGTAGGAGTCCCGGACGTTGTTGTCGTCGCCCGCGGCCAGGGCCTGATCGCCGGATGCGATGACAGCCTCGTTGTCGAACCACTGGTTCACGTCGCCGTCGGCCCAGATGTTCTGGTTGACCGACTGGTCCGTGATCGTGTCCCGGTCATCCACCGTTGAGGTGTAGGAGTAGTTGTTCACCACGTGATGCAGCTGCTGGACAGCGTGGGCGTGATCGTCATGGTGGTCGTGCCCCGGGGTGTGGCCTGAACCGCCGCCTGCAGGAGGCGGGGTGTGGCCGGCGCCGCCGATGCCTCCCGTCCATGAGGTGTTCCCGCCGGTGTTGTACTCCCGGTCGAAGGAAGAAGCGTTGACAGTGATGGGTGCGTAGTCCAGGACAACCGGCATAGCGGCGTCAACATCGGCGGAGCAGACTTCGCGCAGGCCGGCACCCTCGAGTGAACGCTCCGGATCGTTCAGGAACTCCTGGGCAGCGGCGGGGTTGTTGAACAGGCCCATCAGGAACTGGACGAGCTGGTTTGCGAGTGTAGGCATTGGATGGTCCTCAAATCTTCTCGGAGTTGTGGATCGCCAGGCCTCGGTGCCGGGCTTAAATCAAACCTAAGGTCCTTCGTGGGGGCCGGGCATCGGTTCTGTCCCCGTACCCGGATGCCCCGCATTAGGGGTTTGCCTGTTTCGTGGCTAGGGGCAGCAGGGCTCAGTCCGGGCCCTGATGATCTGCACTTAGCGCCAGCCTCAGGCGCACCAGCAGATCGGAGCGGTTTTCAGCCCCAAGCCTCCGCCGCATCCTGGCAATGTGATGTTCAGCGGTCCTGGGGGAAATGTAGATGGCTTCGCCGATTTCCCGGTACGTCTTCCCTTCCAGGACCAACCGCGCCACTTCCTTTTCGCGTTCGCTGAGCCCCGAGGCGTCAGGATGCGCGCCATGGTTGTTCTCGGCGGCGCTGCGGCGTACTTCCGGTGACAGCCCGTCGGGTGGCCCGGTGGTTCTGCCCTGCGGGTGGAGGTCCCTGGCGCAGGCAAGGAGCCGCATCATGTCCCTGCGCTCGTCTGCCTGCGCGGCAGCATGTCCTGCCAGCCGGGCCCCTTCCCACGGCATGCCCACCACTTTCAGTCCCCGGGCGGCGTTCTCCACATCCGTCGCCTGGAACCGGCCGGCCAGGACGCTGACCCAGGCCTTGCCTGCGGCGGCGAACACAGCGGCCATGTGACTGTAGTCCGCGGCCCGTACCAGCGCTGCCGCGTGCGGGGCAAGGTCGGCCGGGCTCTTGTTCAGCAGGGCAGCCTGGACCGCCGCCCAGTGAAGCGGAACGGCCCACAGGGGTGGCTCCCCCAGCTTGGTCAGCAGAGCCCACGCTTCATCCAGATAATCCGCGACGCGCCGTGTCTCCCGCAACCGGGCGGCAGCAATCATCAGTTCGCCCCACGGCAGAAGGCTGTAAAGGTCGACGGCGGAGTGCAGCATCGCTTCGCGGGCGCGCTCCCAGGCCATCACGAGGTCATGAACGTCGCCGCTGCGCCGCGCAAGGCCCACTTCCAGGGCCGCGCACAGGAACTCGTCCCTGGGAACCAGCGGCCAGTGGTTGGCTTTGGAGGCTTCGTTGATGGCCAGCCGTGCTTCGCCAGCATCGTCCTGCTGCATGGCCGACCACGCCTGCAAGAGGTGGAGCCGTGGCTTGGCGGCGTCACCGCCCTGCCTCGCGGCGACGGCGGAGCGGATGATGGTGTCCGCTACGTGGGATTCACCGCTGTGGAGGGCCAGTAACGCGGCCAACGCTCCAGGGGTGTCCGGAAGGGGCAGCGCCGAACCGGACGCGTTGAGCATGTCCGAAGCATGGATCAGCAGGGGAAGGCCCTTGTGTGGATCCCGCTCCATCGACTCCATCACGCCCTTGCCCGTTTGCGAAAGCGCCACCGCCAGTAAGGTGGGCGACACCGGTGCCGACCCGGCGGAAAAGGCCTCTTCCGCGCCCGCCCGGTCGCCGCTGCCGATCATGACCACCGCGGCAAGCGGGGCGGACCGGCCCATGTTCGCCGGACCAAGCCAGGCATAGAGGTCGGCACTGCGGACCAGCAGCCCGCGCTGTGCCCAGACGGAAGCAGCAACATCCACGCCAAGTCTGACATCCGGCGGATCAGAGCTCACCAGGAGCCCGTCAATAATCCGGCCCGCGGCGTCGAGGTCGCCCGTTGCGGCTGCGGCCTGGGCGCGGCGGGCAGCGATGCGCAGTTCGTCCGCCCCTGCCAGCAGCGCTTCGCTGTACAGCTGGGCGGCCAGACCGGGGTTCTGAGGCAGTGCTTTGTCCGCTGCGGCTTCGAGTTCGGCGGCGACCCTCGGGTCCGACAGTCCGCCCCTCGCCAGCTCGCGGGCAAGGTCGCCGAAGGGCCGGCCCTCGGCCGAAACAAAACCGACGAGTTCCCGCTGCAATGCATGCACACGGGCTGTGGGCGTGCCGTTCAGGAGTGCGTGTTGCACCGGGCCGACGACGGTCCCGTCGGTAAGCAGCAGGCCCGAGGCCTCGGCGCGGTTTACCACGGCGTCCAGGCCCGGACTGTCAGGGCTTTCCAGCTTGTGCGCCAGCTCACCGGGCAGCGGACCGGGCAAGGTGAACCCCACGGACAGCGCCAGCAGGAGTTCACGGACTGCCGCATTCTCGCCCCGCAACTGCTGTGCCATGTCAGCGGCTCCGGAGGGAGCCGAGGTCCCTGCCTCGTGCAGTTCCCGTTCGGGCTGCGTATGATCGGCGGCCATGCCTCAGACCGCCGGTTCGGTGGTTGGGACAGGATCCGTGGTGGGGGACGGTTCCGCGAACGGGTCGGGCATCGGCGCAGAGGCCGTTGTCGGATCGAGCTCCGGCGCAGGTGCCGACGACGGCTCGGGAGCCGGTCCGGTGGTCGGATCGGGAGCCGGGTCAGTGGTCGGATCGGGAGCCGGGTCAGTGGTCGGATCCGGCGCAGGGTCGGTGGTCGGATCAGTGGTCGGATCCTGTGCAGGGTCGGTGGTCGGATCCGGAGCCGGATCGGTCGTCGGATCCGGGGCCGGGTCAGTGGTCGGATCAGGTACAGGATCGACGGGCAATGGGACCAGGTCCGGCGACAGGTCCGTCGTCGGGTTGGTCACCGGACCCGGGGTGGAGCCTCCGGAACCCTGTACAGGCTCACCAGAAGTGCCCGTCCCGGCAATGGCCCCGCCGGGGACTGGTTGGCCTGCTTCGGTAGGTGGCCTGCTGGTAGACGAGGCAGCAATGTCCAGTCCCGTGGAACTGGCCGGCGCGCTGCTGTCCTGCAGCTGGGCGCTGGCTTCAATCCCCTGCACGGGGAGCTGCGCCGCGCCTGCTCCTGCACCTGCCGCGCCTGCTCCTGCCGCGGGGCCACCGGAGCCAGGTCCGCCGGTTCCGTCAGGAGGAGCAGCGCTTGGGGTGTCCTTCGCCGCATCTGCCGGCGGGGCGAGCATCGCCGAAAGGCTGCCGAGTCCGTCCGGGCTCTGGGCTGCAGTCGCCGTGAGCCCGGTGAAGAGCGCCACTACCGCTGCTACCGCAGTCAGCCGCACGGTCGAACGTGGCCCGTGCGCGCCGCCCTTGCGCCCGCCCGCATGGGTGCCGGCGGCATGGGCGCCGGCGGCGAGTGCTGCAGCACCGGCGTCGGCATGCCGGGACCAGCTGGCTCGTCGGCCGGCAGCTCCATGATGCCCGTCAGCCTGCGTGAGCACGACGGCGTCAGAAAGCTGTGCGGTCATGGCAGCGGGCTGCGCGGCCCCCTCTGGCTGAGCGCGAAGGGCGGCAACCGCCGCGCCGAGGCAGATGGATGACTTCGGATCGGCGTCCACGGCGATCGGCCGGTCCAGCTGCTCCGAAATCAGCTGTGCCACCAGGGGAATGCGCGATGAGCCGCCGATGAGAAGCACCGCGGACAGGTCGTCCGGGGTGAGCCCCAGGTCCTGCAGGGAACGCTCCAGGGCGTCCACTGTTTCCCGGATGGGCTCGCTGATCATCGCCTCGAAGTCGGACCGGACCAGCCGCACCTGCTGCTGGAATCCCGGCAGCAGCACCGAAATGCTCGCCTCGCTGTCCGCGGACAACGCCTCCTTGGCTTCCACACACTCCCGCCGCAGGCGCGACAGGGCCGCCAGCGCAACGGGCGCCGACGGGTCAAGATTGGCCAGGCCCTGCCCGGCGTGATCGGCAACGTACCGCAGGACGGCTGCGTCGAAGTCGGCGCCGCCCAGTCCCTCGATCCCTTCGGGCCGGCCCAGCAGTTCAAAGTGGCCGGCGTCCGTTTTCTTCAGGACGGCGGTGTCAAAGGTCCCGCCACCGAGGTCGTAGACGGCGATGGTACTGCCAGCCTCCACCCGCACCTGGGCGGCGTAGTGCAGCGCCGCCGCTTCCGGTTCGCTGATCAGCGTGACCTTGGTCAGGTCTTTTGAGGCCAGGGCAGCGAGGATGAGCTGCGTTCGGTGCGCACCCCACGAGGCAGGGTGGGAAAGGATAATGTCCGACGGCGGCGCTCCCTCGCGTTCTTCAGCCCGGTCTGCGACCCATCGGGCCATAGTGGCGAAGACGTCCTCAGCAGGGAGGGAAAGCGTGCCGACGGCAATGGGGACGTCGTCTCCGACCCGCCTTTTGAACTCCCGCACCACGCGCTCCGGGGAGTCAAGGCCGCGGCGCTCGGCCGCCTCCCCCACCAGGATGGGGCCTTCCTCGGGGTAGTAAACCACCGAAGGCACAGCCGTTCCGCGGAGCCCCAGCGGCAGGCTCTCCGGGACAAGTGAAGCGTCGTGATTAATTCGAACTATGGCGGCGGCGGTGAAACTGGTCCCGACGTCAAGGGCGAGAACATAGTTCATGGGCACCTCGGCAAAAAACGCAGCTAGCTGTCTGCGAGCTTCATCACTGACAACTCCCACCAAGGTAGCATCACCGTCTGCGGGGCAACACCCTTATTCATACATCGATTGGCGTATCAGTCGACCGTTGCCAAGGACAGCCGGAGAAACCCCAGTTCAGAGGCCCGAATAGGAGTGCAGACCGTTAAAGAACTGGTTGACGATGGTGAAATTGAAGACCACGCAGAGGTAGCCGACGATCGACAGCCACGCGGCGCGGGTGCCGGTCCAGCCACGTGTGGCGCGGGCGTGCAGGTAGCCCGCGTAGACCACCCAGATCACGAAGGTCCAGACTTCCTTGGTGTCCCAGCCCCAGAACCGGCCCCAGGCTTTTTCAGCCCAGATGGCACCGAACATGAGGGTGAAGGTCCAGCCGATGAAGGCGATGGCGTTGATGCGGTAGGACAGGTTTTCCAGGCTCAGTGCCGAGGGAACCAGTCGCATAAAACCAAGTTTGTCAGCACCACCGGCAGCCACCGTCTTTTGCCGGTGGGACTGCACCAGTTGCAGGGCGGACATGGCGAACGTGAGGGTGAAGAGTGCGGAGGAGAGCACCGCGATGGAGACGTGGATGATCAGCCAGTAGCTCTGCAGCGCAGGGACCAGGTGGCCCACGGGGGTCCAGTAAGCAACCGAGGCGGCCACCAGCATGATGATGGCCAGGCCCACCACAAACGTGCCCAGGAACCGCAGGTCGCGGCGGATCAGCACCAGCAGGAAAACGGCCACGGCCACAAAGGCGCCGGTGGTCAGGAACTCGTACATGTTGCCCCACGGCACCCGGCCTGCACCCACGGCACGCGTGATGACGCCGGCGGCATGGATCAGCACGCCGAGAACGGTGAGGGCAACGGCGACCCGCGCCGGAACGCGGCGTTCCGCCGCGTAGCGCATATCGGCGTCGGCCGTCTGCCCTGCCCCGGAAGCGTCGCCGCCCCGCTTGGCCACGGACGACGACGGCCGCTCGGCCCGGCCCACGGGTCCGGCCAGGTGCGAGTCCACCCTGTTGGTTGCCACAGTGTCGGCTACCGCGGCTGAGCCAGCAGAAGTGCCGGCCATCGCGGGCACCTTGGTTCCGGCAGCCTCGGCCGCCTTCAGGTCAATGGCGCGCAGCGCCCTGCTGCTCTTCGCGAGGTCCCAGGCGAAGGCGATGAAGGCCACGGTGTACGTGCCGGCGGCGAGCAGCATAAACAGCTCGCTGTACTGGCCCATGGTTTCGTTGATGGCGAACGGCATTACTGGTCCTTTTTCGGCCCGGTGGGGCCCGCTGGGGTGGTGAGCGAGTCTGCGCCATTATCGCCCTGGCGGCTGGGAGTTTGCTGGGTGACGCTGGAGTCGGAATCGTCAGCAGATTCGCCGGAATCAGAATCCGCAAGCTGCCACTCTTCGGACAGCAGCTTCCTGACGGCAACCGCTTCCGCGGCGAGCCGGTGGTCCTCACCGCGGGCAAGCAGGCCATACTCCACCATGGTGCGGCCGTCCTCGTGGGTCCCGGTCCGCACCCAGACGCGGCGCCGGTTCACGTAGAGCGAGACGATCAGGCCGCCCACGGCCAGCAGCGCGAAAATGAGGGCGTAGAGCTGGCCCGGGTTGTGGTGGATGTCCACGCCCACGTAGCGCTTCACGCTGTCAAAGCTGATGCTGCCTTTGCCGTCCGGCAGGGTGTAGGTGCTGCCCGGAGCCAGGGTAATGCCGCCGGCGTCCAGGTTGCGGGCGTTCAGCGGCGTGAGGTCACTGACGTCCAGTTCAAAGACGTTCTGCGGCGAGCCAGCGTCCAGGCCAAGGTCCCCGAAGTACGAGTTCAGGGTCAGCTGCGGGTTGAAAAGGTCCGGATCGCCGCTGAAGGACACCCCCTCCTCGGTGATAAACGCCGTGGGCAGGAAGAACCCCACAAAGCCCAGCTGTTCGGGCCGTGCGTCGGGGACCTTGATCACCAGGGACGAGTAGTAGTTGTCACCCTGGAGCTTGGCCACCACGGGACCCTGCATGGCCACGTTGCCGGCGCCGTCACGGATGGTCACCACGGGCGCGTAGCCGTTGCCGGTGAGGTAGATGCTGGTGCCGCCCAGGGTCACGGGATCGTTGACCTTCAGGACTTCCTGCTTGGCGGGCGAGTCCGGGGTTTCCCGCGTGGTGACTTCGGCGTTGAAGTCGATGGGCTGGCCGATTTTTCCTGGTGATTCGCGGTCAAACAAGACGTCGAATTTGTCCAGCTGGATGGAATACGGCTGCAGCTGGCTGGACTGGAAGTTGGCGCCGGGGGTGAACTGGTCGTAGCCCACCAGCGTGTTCACGAAGGTGTCGCCCTCCACCAGGATGCGCTGGCCGCTGTAGCCGAACAGGCCGCCCACGGCGACCGAAACCAGCACGCCGATCAGCGACGTGTGGAACACGAGGTTCCCCACTTCCTTGGCGAAGCCGCGCTCGGCGCCCAAAGACGGCCGCGCGCCGTCGTCGTCCCTCACGTCAACGCGGTAGCCGCGCTTCTTCAGCACCCCGGCGGCACTGCGGATGGCGTCCGACGCCGGGAGGCCGGCGTCGGCGGGAACCACCAGGGTGCCGTACTCGGGGAGGCGGGAGAGACGTTTGGGGGTCCGCGGCGGCTGGGAGCGCATGGCCTTGTAGTGGGCGATGGCGCGCGGGACCACGCAGCCGATCAGCGAGATGAACAGCAGGATGTAGATGGCCGAGAACCAGGCCGACGAGTAGACGTCGTAGAGCTGCAGGGTGTCCAGCAGCTTCCCGTAGTCCGGGTTGTCCTTGATGTACTGCGTCACGATGGACGGGTTGGCCGGGCGCTGCGGGAACAGCGAACCGGGCACCGCGGCGATGGCCAGGAGCAGCAGCAGGAACAGCGCCGTGCGCATGCTGGTCAGCTGGGTCCAGGCCCAGCGCAGCATCTCCACCGGCCCCAGGACTGGCAGCGCCGCCTCAGTTTTGGCGGCGGCAACGGGTGCCGGGGACTTTTTGTTTTCTTTCACGCGCTCGCTCATCAGATCGGCAACTTCACATCGGTTTGGAACCAGTACTGCAATTCGGTGACCCAGGTGCCCCAGACGCCGCTGGCCATCAGCAGGCCCAGCACCACCAGGATCCCGCCGCCGATCCGCTGGATGGCCAGGCGGTGCGTGCGGAAGAAGGACATCACGCCCATGCCGCGTCGCACCGCCAGGGCGATCAGCAGGAAGGGGATGCCCAGGCCCAGGCTGTAGACAAATGCCAGGAGGGCACCTTTGGCGGCGGAGGAACCGCCGGACAGGCTCAGGAGCTGGACGGCGGAGTAGGTGGGGCCGATGCACGGGGCCCATCCCAGGCCGAACGTGAGGCCCAGCAACGGCGCGCCCCACAGGCCGGCCGGCGGCTTGGCATGGATCTTCGCATCACGCTGCAGCCAGCCGAAACCGCCCATAAACACCACACCCATGAGGATGACCAGGAGCCCCAGGAGCTGTGTGATCCAGGCATTCTGCGAGCCGGTGATCAGGGTGCCGAGCTGGCCGAACGCGCCGCCCAGAAGCACGAAAATCACCGAGAACCCCAGCACAAAAAGCCCGATGCCCGCCAGCATCCGGCCGCGCTTCTGCTTCTCCAGGTCCACGCCGCTCAGGCCCGTGACGTAGCCTAGGTAGCCGGGCACCAGGGGCAGCACGCACGGCGACAGGAAGGACACCAGGCCGGCGAGCAGCGCCACCGGGATGGCAAGCAGGAGCGAGCCGTTCAGGATGGTTTCGGCGAAGGGGCTGTTCACGGTCCGGGCCGCCGCTACTCTGCCACGGCGGCGGTGATGAGGGCTTTGAGGGTGCCCTTCTGGATTTCGCCCAGCACGCGCGAGGCCACGCGGCCCTGCTTGTCCAGGACCAGCGTGGTGGGGACTGCCCCCGGCGGGACCAGGCCGGAAACGGCCAGGAGCACGCCGCCGTTCTTGTCGTCGAAGCTGGGGTAGGTCAGGTTGAAGGTCTTGTCGAAGGCCTCTGCGGTGCCTTTTTCATCGCGGAGGTTGACGCCGAAGAACTGCACGCCCTGGTCCTTGAAGTCCTTGTGCAGCTCTTCCAGGATGGGTGCTTCAACGCGGCAGGGTGCGCAGGCGGCGAACCAGAAGTTCAGGACCGTCACCTTGCCCTGGAAGTCCGCGGGGGCTATCTGGGTGCCGTTGAACAGCGTGCCGTTAATGGCGACGGCGGCCTTGCGGTCCGCCGCGGTGAACTCGGTCACCGAGCCGTCCCCGGCCACGTAGTTCTTGTTGTCGCCGGCTTTGGCCTGCTTGGCGAGGGCGTCTTCCTGCGCACAGGCGGACAGGCCCAGGGTCAGGGCGGTCAGGGCGGCCCCGCCGGCCGCGAGAACGGCACGGCGGGACGCTGTGCCTGAAATTGCGCGGGACGTTGCGCGAGGGCCAGTCATGTCAGGCTCCGGGGGTGCTGGCGGCACCGGGAAGAAGTACGGCAGCGGGCTCACTGTACTCAACGCGCAGGAGCGAGCCGTCGTCGTCGAACACCAGGGAGGTGATGGACGTCAGCGTGCACTCGCGTTTGCGCGGGTCATGCCACAGCGGCCTGCCTTCGGCACTGAGGCGGGTGGCCCAGATGGGGAGCTGGTGGCTGACCATGATGGCTTCCGGGCCATCGGTTCCGTAGTCCCCGGCGGCCAGTTCGATGGCCCGGAGCCGGACGTCCTCAACAGCTGACATGACGCGCGCGGCCTGTGCCTTGTACGGTTCGCCCCAGGACGGCCGGAACGGGTTGACCAGGTGGGGCCAGTGCTTGGGCTTCCGGAGCTCGGCCTTGGTGACCTTCATGCCCTGGAAGTAGTTTTCCGCTTCAATGATGCGGCTGTCCGTGTGGAGTTCCAGACCAAGCGCCTCCGCCGTGGGGGCCGCTGTTTCCTGCGCCCTGACCAGCGGCGACGCCGCGAGATAGACGATCCTTGCCCCGCGCGCGGCACGTTCGGCGAAGTGGGCGGCGAGCATCTGCGCCATTTCGCGGCCCAGCTCGGAGAGGTGGAATTCGGGCAGCCTGCCGTACAGAACGCGGTCAGGATTGTGGACCTCGCCGTGGCGGAGCAGATGGACAGTGGATTGGGGCATGTTTACCAGTTTCTCAAAGATGGCGTGCTATCCGAAATCTTCTACATCCAGTAGAACTCAAACTTTTGGAAAAATGTTCCGGAACGGGGAACAAAACATGCAAATGCATGTTTATACTGGATGCAGCGGATAGTTGAGGATTCAACAGATGAAGCGTCAAGCTATCCGGACGTACCACCCGACAAACCCAAGGAGAAACACCATGACTCTTCCCGCAGACGTCACCACCGGCACCTGGACCCTTGACAACTCGCACAGCGAGATCGCCTTCACCGTCCGGCACGCAGGCATCAGCAAGGTCCGCGGCCAGTTCAAGGATGCCGTGGCAACCCTGGACCTCGCCGACAACGTGGCCGATTCCAAAATCAGCGCCACCATCCAGACCGCCAGCTTCGACTCCGGCGATGTCAACCGCGACGGCCACGTCCGCGGCGAAGACTTCTTCGACGTCGAGGCCTTCCCGGAAATCTCCTTCGTCTCCAACAGCCTCGTGGCCAAGGGCAACAGCTACGAGCTGACCGGGGACCTCACCATCAAGGGCGTCACCCGCCCCGTTGCCCTTGAGACCGAGTTCAACGGCGTGGCCGTGGACCCGTTCGGCATGACCCGCGCCGGCGTCTCCGCCGAAACCACCATCAGCCGCAAGGACTTCGGCCTGACCTGGAACGCCGTGCTGGAAGCCGGCGGCGTGCTGGTCAGCGACAAGGTTGCCGTCAACCTGGAGCTCGCGTTCATCGCACCCGCAGCATAGTTTTCTTCCTGAAGCACCCCGGCCGCCATGTTTCCCCGGAATCTGGCGGCCGGGGTGCTTTGTTTTATCCCCTAGATACCGGCGGATCCGCGGTCTACAGTGTGACCCATGAGCAACAGTGAAGTACCGCAGCCCCAGCAGCCCCAGCAGCCCGACGCCGAGCAACCCGGCGCCCAGCCGCCCGTCACTCAGCCGCCTGCCACTCAGCCGCCTGCCGGCCACGTTCCTCCTGCCCGGAACGTTCCTCCGGCCGGCTACCAGCCGCCACCCGCCTACCCGCAGCCGGGCCAGGCTTATCCCGCGCCGGGCCAGGCCTACCCGCAGCCCGGCCAGCCATACAACCAGCCGGGCCAGCCGGGCGGCTTCCGTTTTGAGATGCCAACCGACGGCCCCCGCAACTTCAACGACGTTATGCCCAAGGCCGGGTTCTCCGGCATGTTCAGCGTGACCGGGCTGCCCACCGAGCTCAAGGTCTCGTACTGGATCTGGCTCATCGGCGGCATGCTGGGAGTCCTTGGCGGCCTGTTCGGCGTGTTGGGTTCGCTGGCGTTGTTCGTCGTGGCACCCGGGCTGGCCGTTGTGGTCCTCCTGCTCGTCCTGGTGGCACTGGCCCTGGCGGCGGCCCAGATTGTCCTGGTCCTGAAGATGAAGGAGGGCAAGGAATGGGCAAGACTTGCGCTGACCATCGTGGCCGGCGTTTCGCTGGTGCTCGCCGTGCTTGGCGGCAGCGTGGGCGGCGGCGGCATGGGCCAAGGCATCGGCAACAACTGGCTGGGCTTCCTCATCAGCGCCGCGGCAACGGTGCTCATGTGGCTGCCGAACTCGCAGGCCTGGTTCAACGCCGCCAAGGGCCGCGCGTAGACCGGATCCAGTAGAAACACAGTCTTGCGCGACCCCCGCTGAGTTCTGTGGGAATACCTCTCCGGAATGATCCCCCGCGGCACCCGCCGGGGGTACGGTGGGAAGTAAGCCGTACTGGGGGCAGGCCAGTTGGACTGCACCCAGCAGCCGAACTGACATCCGACCTGCAAAGGACCGCTCATGAGCACGCCTGTCCCGCCTCCCGTTCCGAACGAGCCCGAGCCCGGCAACCAGCCGCCAGCGCCCCGATACGGCGAGAACAGCCCGCAGTTCGGGCAGCCCACACCGCCGGCGCCCCAGTACGGGCAAAACGCACCGCAGTATGGCCAGCAGACTCCCCCGGCACCCCAGTACGGGCAAAACGGACCGCAGTACGGGCAAAACGCCCCGCAGTATGGCCAGAACAACCCGCCGCAGTTCGGCCAGCCCACGCCTCCGCCTTATGGTCAACAGCCGTACGGGCAGTCCCCTTACACGCAGTACCCGTCCGAGCAGCCGCAGGCCACGGGATCCAACGGGGTTCCCCAGCTGGTCAACATCTCGTTCTGGCTGCTGATTGGCGCGGGTGTTGTGTATGTCATCAGCCTGCTGATGGGCATTGGCATGCTCGATGACCCGGCGATGCGCCGCGCCTTCGAAGACGCCATGCGCAGCGGTGGCGCTACCGGCACGGAGTTTGCCTTTGACGATTTCAAGGGTGTCCTCGCCGGGTCGCTCGTGGTCTTCGCCATCATCGGCGCTGGGCTGTACGCGCTGGTGGCGTTCTTCGTCCGTAAGGGCAAGAACTGGGCCCGCATCCTCGGTACCGTTTTCGCGGCACTGTCCATTTTCGGCCTCTTCGGACCACCGAGCCTTGGAACCGTGGGGACGCTGGCCGGGATCGCAGCGATCGTGCTGCTCTACCTGCCGGCCGCGGCACCTTACTTCCGCAAGCAGCAGCCGTTCGCTAACCCGTACGGCGCCCCGGGCACCACGCCTGGCAACCCCTACGGGCAGTAGTACCAACGAGTCGCATCCACACCCTAACGGACGTGGGCCCCATCAGCCGCCGACGAACTAGGCGGTCTGGTCCGGGGTCTGCGCCCGTTGTGCGTGATAGGCGAGGATCTGCAGTTCGGTGGCCATATCCACCTTGCGGAGGTTGACGCCCTCGGGGACTTGCAGCATAACGGGGGCGAAGCTCAGGATGCTGCGGACGCCGGCCGCCACCACGCGGTCGCACACGGCCTGCGCCACGTGGGCCGGAAGTGCCAGGACCACCATGTTGGCGCCCGTCCGCTGCAACACGGCCTCCATGTCCGCAGCGTCGCTGACGCGCAGCCAGCCGACTTCATTGCCCACCACCATCTGGTCGGCGTCGAAAATTGCCACGACGTCAAACCCGCGGGACTCGAAGCCGCCGTAACGGGCCAGGGCCTTGCCGAGGTTACCCGCGCCAACAATGGCGACCTTCCAGTCGTGGGTCAGCCCTAGGGCTGCGGAGATGTGACGGCTCAGGTACTGCACTTCGTAGCCCACTCCGCGCGTGCCGTAGGAACCCACATAGGAAAGGTCCTTGCGAAGGGTTGACGAGCTCACTCCTGACGCTTCCGCCAGCGATTCCGAAGATACCCGTTCGACGCCGTCGGACAGCAGCGTGTTAAGGGCGCGCAGGTAGATGGTCAGCCGGGCCACCGCTGCGGGCGGTATTTGTTTGGTGGACTCGGCACCGTGGACGGGCTGTGTACTGTGGCCAGCCTCTGTACCTTGGACAGCATGGGGAGATGGATCCAGTGAAGTCACTATCCCCTCCATCCCATCGCGTCGTGACTCCACTCTAGAGCCCCGCCGCTGGTGCCAACAAAGCCGGTGTCATTCTGCGAGGCCGCTTTCCGATTGGGCCATGGCGCGTTTGAGGACGCGCTCCAGCCGGGCTTCGTCGATCTTCCAGAAATCGCGTTGGATTCCATCCACCAGGACTACGGGGATTTCCTCCGCGTACCGCTCACGCAGTTCCGGCAGCTCGTCCACCTGCTGTTCCGTCCACCCGAGTCCCAGCGAGGCAGTAACGCGTCCGACGGCGTCGCGCGCTCCTGCACACAGGTGACAGTCTGCTTTGGTGATGAGGACTACCTCGGGTTTTGCCATGCCTTAACCGTATCGCCCTTCAGGGCAGAGAGCTGGGCAGAGGACAGCGGCCGACGGCGGGGCGTACGGCGACGCGGGTATCCGGGCGAGCGCTGGCACTCGCGCTGGCACTGAAATCTTGGTCACCGAGTATTGACTAGACTCGTGGACATGCCCGAGGAGAAGTACGTCGCTGTGGTGACCCAGCCGGATGCGTTGATGCAGACCGGCGAAGCCGCCTTCTTCGACGTCGATAACACCCTCATGAAAGGCGCCAGCCTCTTCCATGTTGCCCGCAAGATGCACCAACGCGGCGCCTTCACCCTGACGCAGGCTGCGGGGTTCGCATGGAAGCAGTTCAAATTTGTGGCGCGCGGCGAGAACATGGACGATGTCCACGCTGTCCGCGACTCCGCCCTCACCCTCGCCGAGGGCATCACCGTGGAAGACGTCAAGGCCCTGGGCGAAGAGGTCTACGACGAAATGATCGCGTCCAGGATCTGGCCCGGCGCCAAGGCACTGGCGCAGCAGCACCTGCGCGTGGGCCGGCGGGTCTGGCTGGTTACCGCAACCCCCATCGAGGTTGCCGCGGTCATTTCCACCAGGCTCGGCCTGACCGGAGCCTTGGGCACCGTGGGCGAGGTTGCCGACGGCATGTACACCGGCCGGCTGGTGGGCGACATCCTGCACGGTTCCGCCAAGGCAGTGGCAGTGCAGGCCCTGGCCCACGCCGAAGGCCTGGACCTCAAGCGGTGCTGGGCCTACAGCGACTCATATAATGACATCCCGCTGCTGACCCTCGTGGGGCACCCGGTAGCCATCAACCCTGATGCCAGGCTCCGCCGCCACGCTCGGGACAACAACTGGCCGGTCTACGACTTCCGTGCGGGCCGCCGCGCCGCCACCCTGGGGCTCAAGGCAGCAACGGCCGGCGGCGCCGTCTACGGGCTCTGGCGCGGATACTCCCGGATGCGCGGCCCCCGGGCATAAGCTGCCGCCACAGCGGTCGCCGTCGATGTTTCGCGTAGGAGCGCATCGCCGTCGATCGCGGGACAGAGGTCGCCCAGCGACCGCCGGACCGCCTATCGGCGGAAGTGAAAGCCCGCGGGTCCCGGCCCGAGCTTGCGAGGGTTGGGAAAGGCTGAACGCTAAGCGACGGTGAAACGTCGATGGCGACCTCGCGGAGACAAAAAATGCCCGCTGCCGGATAGGCAACGGGCATTTCACGCTTGTCGAAGTATCTCTACTTCTTATTGCGGCGCTGGTGACGGGTCTTACGAAGCAACTTGCGGTGCTTCTTCTTGGCCATACGCTTGCGACGCTTCTTAATAACTGAACCCACGAAAGTTCCTCACAAACTAGATGCAGTACCTGTCTGATGGAAATGGTCCGTGGACAGAGCTACAGACTGAAACAACTGACAGATTCTTACAATGACGTAAAACGTTCCTTAACAGGGTACCGCTTCTTGGCGATGCCCACTGACCGCAGGTAATGCTCAGGCGGTTTCGGAGTGCCCGTCCACCACAGCACCCTTGAGGTACTGCTCGACGGCGCTCTCCGGCACCCGGTACGACCGGCCGAAACGCACGGCGGGCATTTCGCCGGAGTGGACCAGCCGATAGACGGTCATTTTGGAGACGCGCATGACCTCGGCCACTTCGGCCACGGTCAGGAACTTCGCGTTCGAGAAGTTCTGTTCTGCGGACATTTCCCTATTCCTTTGCTGATGGATGACGACAGTACCCCAGCTTTGATTCATATTTCGGTGTGCCGATGCTGAGCCATCCACCAACCATGTGTTAGATACTCTAGAGGTTCATGGGGCTGTAGTGAAAGTCATCCGGGCAATCATTAAGCGGTCCGGCGCTTCCGGGCGGACGCCGCGAGCTGATCGAGGACCGAAACGGAGACGTCCCAATCCATGCACGCGTCCGTGACACTCTGCCCGTAGACCAGTTCCGCCCGGCCCGCCGCATGCTCGGTGACATCCAGGTTCTGGGCTCCGCCCACCAGGAAGCTCTCCAGCATGACACCCGCGATGGCCTGTGCCGCCTCGCCGCCGTCCTCCAGCTGTGCGCCGATTTCCAGCGCCACTTCCGCCTGCCGGTGGTGGCTCTTGCCGCTGTTGGCGTGGCTGGCGTCCACGATCAGCCGGGGGTTGAGCCCCTTGCCGGCGAGCTTGGCGGAGGCGCTTTCGACGTCGGCCGCTGAGTAATTGGGGCCCTTCCGTCCACCTCGGAGGATGACGTGGGTGTCCGGGTTCCCGGCAGTGGCCACCAGCGCGGCCCGGCCATCGCCGTCGATCCCCAGGAATGCTTGGGCGGCAGCGGCGGCGCCGCACGCGTCGAGCGCAACCTGGAGGTCGCCGTCGGTCCCGTTCTTGAAGCCGATGGGCATGGAGAGACCGGAGGCAAGCTGGCGGTGGATCTGGCTCTCGGTGGTGCGCGCCCCGATGGCTCCCCACGAGATGAGGTCCGCCATGTACTGGGGGCTGATGGGTTCCAGGAATTCGGTGGCGGTGGGCAGTCCCAGCGCGGTGACCTGCTGCAGGAATTCCCTGGCGGTCCGGAGCCCGGTGACCATGTCATGGCTGCCGTCCAGGCGAGGATCGTTGATCAGGCCCTTCCAGCCCACCGTCGTGCGGGGCTTTTCGAAGTAGGTGCGCATCACGATCAGGAGGTCGCCACGGTGCTTCTCGGCCTGGCTGACCAGGCGGCGGGCGTATTCCAGTCCAGCCTTGGGATCGTGGATGGAGCACGGGCCCACGATGACCAGCAGCCTGTCATCCACGCCGTCCATGATGGCCCGGACTTCGTCGCGGCCACGCTCGACGACGTCTGTCACCCGGGCATCCAGGGGCAGCTCGGCGATGAGCTCCTGGGGCGTGGGCAGCGGCGTGAATTCGCTGACGCGCAGATTGGACGTGGATTTTGAGGGAGTGGCTGTCGCGGTGCTCATGTTCGGGTCCTGTTCCAGATAGGAAGCGGGCCCAGATCAGAACCCGCCGGAGAAATGGCGAAGGGCAGAGAATGATCTCTGCCCTGTTGGCTCTGAAGGAAGATGGATGCGTGTCAGTTAGACGCGGGCTCCTCCAGAGCCAACGAAAAATACGCATACCAACGGTTTGTCATAGGCAAACCATAACCGCGGGCTGTGACAGCCGCAAAATCACGGCCGTCACACATGGAAATCCGGGCTTAAGTCAGTCGCTCGTCCCCCAACTGAGTAGCGCTATCTGTCGTTTTGAGCGTCCAAAACGACAGATGGCGCTACCTACTTGGTCACTTGAGAGTCAGGCCAGGAGCTCGCGGAGGTACTGCAGCTGCCCGATCCAGTGGTGCCCCTGGCCGCCCTCGTGGTTGTTGAACCGGTAGACCTCGATATCCTTTTGTGCCGCGGAGCCGCTGCCGTAGGCGTTGAAGCTGGCGAACACGGTGGAGGGCGGGCAGACATCGTCCATCTGCGCCACCGAGTACAGGGCCGGTGCGGTGGCCGCCCGCGCAAGGTTGACGCCGTCGAAATAGTTCAGGACCGCGAGCATCGGCTCATACCGGTCCCGGTGCCTGCCCAGGAACGCCGCGATTTCCGGATAGGGGCCGCGGGCCGCGATGTCTATGGACCTGGGGAAGTCCTGCAGGAAGGGGACGTCGGGCAGCGCGGCGATGACGCCGTCGAGCCTGCCCGCCACCAGCCCCGCAACCGCCACCACGATGCCGCCACCTTGGCTGACTCCCGCCAGGACCACGCGCGACGGGTCCACCTCAGCGTGGGACTGGGCAGCTTCCACCGCACGGAACGCGTCCACGTACACGCGGCGGTAGTAGTAGTCCTCGCGGCTGCCGGCACCCCTGGTCATCAGCCCCGCGTAGGCCACCTCGCCCGCGGACGGGTGGGGATCCGCCGTTTGGCCGAGGATCCCGCCGTAGCCCTGGCCGCGGGTGTCCATGATGAAATGCGCATAGCCGGCCTGCGCCCATTTGGTGTCCTGGTTGACGAGGCCGCGGCCGCCCGAGTAGCCGACGTACTGGACGACGACGGGCAGCCGGCTTCCGGCGCGCCGATTCGCCGGGAGGTGCAGCCAGCCCTTGATGGGTGCACCGCCGTAGCCGGCGAACGTCACGTCGAAGGTGTCGATGACCGACAGGTGGTTCTCGACCGGCCCGAACGTTGCGTTGAGCGGGAACGTCCGGGCCTCGTCGAGCGTGGCGTCCCAAAAGTCCTGCAGATCGGCGGGCGGCGTGACCCTCGAGGTGTAGCCGCGGAGCTGGTCAAGGGGAAGGTCGAAGAGGGGCATGCTGCTGTCCGGTCCTGTCGCGCTTGATAGGTGCTGCTGGGTGGCGGGTGCTACAGCCGCGAAAGCTGCGGCGTGAACGTCTGCAGCTCGTGCGAAGACACCACCAGTCGGCGCAGTTCCGTGAGCCCCCCGCTGACGTGCCCGGCGGCCCTGGCTTGGACCAGGATGTTGCCGAGGGCGGTCGCTTCCACCGGCCCGGCCACCACTTTTTTGCCGGTGGTGTCGGACGTGAGTTGGCAGAGGAGTCTGTTTTGGGATCCGCCGCCCACGATGTGGACGATGTCCACGGTGCGGTCTGCCAGGCGTTCGGCGTCCGCGATGGTGCGCGCGTAGCCCGTGGCGAGACTGTCCATGATGCAGCGGGTGATGGCCGCGGGGTCATCAGGCAGTTGTTCCCCGGTGTGGCGGACTGTGGCGCGGATGCGCTCCGGCATGTTGTCCGGGGCGATGAAGGCGGAATCGTCCGGATTGATCTGCGGGCCACCCGGAGGCAACGCCGCTGCGGCGGCCAGCAGATCAGCGAGTTCCGGGATGAAGCCCTCCGCGGCCCAGGTCCGCTGGCATTCGCTGAGCAGCCATAGCCCGCCCATGTTCCTCAGGTAGCGGATAGTGCCGTCCACGCCGCGCTCGTTGGTGAAGTTCGCTGCCCTGCTGGCCTCGGTCAGGACCGGCTGATCCAGTTCCAGCCCCACCAGAGACCAGGTGCCCGAGGAGATGTACGCGAAATTCTCTTTCTCAGACGGGACGGCGGCGACGGCGGAGGCGGTGTCGTGCGAGCCGACGGCCACCACCTTGGTGCCGGCCGGCAGACCCACCCTGGACGCGATCTCCGGCAGCAGCGTGCCTACGGTTTCGCCGGGCTCGATCAGCGGCGGGAACAGGTTTTTGGGCAGGCCCAGGGCGGTGAGGAACTCGGAGGCCCACTCCCCCGCGACGGCGTCAAACAGACCTGTGGTTGAGGCGTTGGTGGATTCCGTGCGGCGCTGTTCCGTCAGGAAGAATGCGATGAGGTCCGGGATCAGCAGCGCCTGCAGACCGTCCAGATCCCGCTCCGTGGCCAGCTGGTACAGGGTGTTGAACTGCAGGAACTGCAGCCCGGTGGTGCCGTAGAGCCGGGCTGGGTCCAGTTTCCGGTGTACGGACGCGACGGCGGCCCGGCTGCGGTCATCACGGTAGCTGTACGGCTGGGCCGTGAGCTCGCCGGCGGCGTTGACCAGGCCGTAGTCCACCGCCCAGGTGTCGATCCCGATGCTCATGATGGTCTCGCCCTGCACCGCCGCCACAGTGGCGGCGGCGCTCAGGCCCGCCAGTACCTCGGCGAACAGGGCGTCGAAATCCCAGCGGAGGCCACCGTCGAGCTCCACCACACCGTTGGGGAAACGGTGCACCGTTTCCAGCTCCACGATGGAACCGGTGATCCGGCCAAGGATGACCCGGCCGGAGGAGGCACCGATGTCGACGGCGGCGAACACGCTGCGGGCGGAAGTACCGCCGCCGTCGACACCGCCCTGTGCATGGGATGCGGTTCTGCTCATCGGAGGAAGGCTGCTGCCACCCCGGCGTCCACGGGGATGTGGAGGCCGGTGGTGTGGGACAGTTCGTTGCTGGTGAGGACCGCGGCGGCGTTGGCCACGTGCTCGGGCAGGACTTCGCGCTTGAGCAGGGTGCGCTGGGCGTAGTACTTGCCGAGTTCCTGCTCGTCCACGCCGTAGACCGCGGCGCGCTTGGCGCCCCAGCCGCCGGCGAAGATGCCGGAGCCGCGGACCACACCGTCGGGGTTGATGCCGTTGACGCGGATGCCGTATTCGCCGAGTTCGGCCGCGAGAAGCCGGACCTGATGGGCCTGGTCAGCCTTGGTGGCCGAGTAGGCGATGTTGTTCGGGCCCGCGAACACGGAGTTCTTGGAGGAGATGTAGATGATGTCCCCGCCCATGTCCTGGGCGATCATGACCTTCGCCGCGGCCTTCGAAACCAGGAAAGAGCCCTTGGCCATCACGTTGTGCTGCAGGTCCCAGTCCTTCTCGGTGGTTTCGAGCAGCGGCTTGGAGATGGACAGGCCGGCGTTGTTGACCACCAGGTCCAGGCCACCGAACGCCAGCACCGCCTCCTGGATCGCGGCTGCGATCTGCGCTTCGTCGGTCACGTCCGCCTGGACGCCGATGGCGACGTCCGCGCCGCCCAACTCCGCGGCGACGGCCTGGGCGCTCTCCAGGTTCAGGTCGGCAATAACTACGCACGCGCCGTCGGACGCCAGCCGGGTGGCGATCGCCTTGCCGATGCCCGACGCCGCGCCGGTGACCAGCGCAATGCGGGAGGCGTGCGACTTCGGTTTCGGCAAGCGTGCGAGCTTGGCTTCCTCGAGGGACCAGTATTCGATCCGGAACTTCTCGGACTCCTCGATCGGGTCATAGGTGGAGATCGCCTCGGCACCGCGCATCACGTTGATGGCGTTGATATAGAACTCGCCGGCAACGCGGGCGGTCTGCTTGTTCGCGCCGAACGAGAACATGCCCACGCCCGGGACCAGCACAATGGCCGGGTCCGCGCCGCGCAGCGCCGGAGAGTCGGCAACCGCGTGCCGGTCGTAGTAGGCCTGGTAGTCCTCGCGGTAGTCCGCGTGCAGCTCGTGGAGCCGGGCAATGGAATCCTCGATCGAGGCGTCCGCCGGCAGGTCCAGGATCAGCGGCTTGACCTTGGTGCGCAGGAAATGGTCCGGGCAGGACGTGCCTAGGGCGCCCAGGCGCGGGTGTTCGGCGGCTTCCAGGAAGTCAAGCACGACGGCGTCATCACTGAAGTGCCCCAGCTGCGGCTTGTCGGTGGAGGCCAGGCCGCGGATCACCGGGGCGAGTGCGGCGGCTTTGGCTTTTCTTTCCGCTTCCGGGAGCGCGCCATAGCCGGCCAGCTTGGCACCGAAGGGTTCGGCTTTGCCGTTCTCCGCGATGAACTTTTCGGCCTGCCCGATGATCCAGAGCGAGTTGGCCTCGGCTTCTTCGCTGGTGGCGCCCCAGGCGGTGATGCCGTGGCCGCCCAGGATGGTGCCGATGGCCTGCGGGTTGGCGTCCTTGATCGCGGCGATGTCCAGGCCCAGCTGGAAACCGGGCCGGCGCCACGGAACCCAGAGAACCTTGAAGCCGAATATCTTGGTGGTCAGCGCCTCGCCGTCCGCCGCTGTGGCAATAGCGATGCCCGAGTCCGGGTGCAGATGGTCCACATGTGCGGCGTCCACGAGCCCGTGCATGGCGGTATCGATCGACGGTGCGGCGCCGCCCTTGCCGTGCAGGCAGTAATCAAACGCGGCCACCATCTCGTCTTCGCGCTCAACGCCCGGGTAGGTGTTCCTGAGCGCCTTGAGCCGGTCCAAACGGAGCACGGCGAGGTTTTCCGGCTGCAAAGTACCCAGATCGCCGCCGGACCCCTTCACCCAAAGGAGCTCGACGTCGTCGCCCGTTACCGGGTCCTTTTCGGTGCCTTTCGCGGAAGTGTTGCCTCCGGCGAAGTTGGTGTTCCGCTTGTCCGCGCCGAGGCGGTTGGAACGGGCTATCAGTTGGTCAATTGTTGGATTCGTCATGGTCTTAGGCTCCCCATCCGGCCTGGTGGCCGCCTTGGCGTTCGGTATTGATTTTTTCCTGGTATCCGCTGGCGGCGAAGGCTGCCATCGGGTCCGCGGGCAGGCCGCGGGATTCACGCCATTCGGCCAGGTCGGGGCGGACATCGGTGTAGAACGCGTCCATCAGCACCGCGTTCGCGGCCAGCACGTCGCCGCAGTTCTGCGCTGCCTCCAGGGCGACGGTGTCCACCAGCAGTGCCCGTGCCGTCATTTCCTGCACGTTAAGCACGGAGCGGATCTGGCCCGGGATTTTCCCCTCGATGTTGTGGCACTGGTCCAGCATGAACGCGACGCCGGCGGCTGGCTCCAGTCCACCTCCGCGGACCACTTCGGCCATGATCCGGAACAACTGGAACGGATCCGCTGCGCCGACAATCAGGTCGTCATCGGCGTAGAAGCGCGAGTTGAAGTCGAAGGAACCGAGCTTGCCCAGCCGCAGGAGCTGCGCCACGATGAACTCGATGTTGGTGCCCGGCGCGTGGTGGCCGGTGTCCAGGCAGACCTTCGCCTTCTCGCCCAGCGCCAGGCAGTGCACGTAGGAGGTGCCCCAGTCGGGAACGTCCGTGTGGTAGAAGGCCGGCTCGAAGAATTTGTACTCCAGCACCATCCGCTGGTCGTCGCCGAGCCGGTCGTAGACCTTGCGCAGGGATTCAGCCAGCCAATCCTGGCGGGAGCGCATATTGCCCTGCCCCGGGTAGTTGGTACCGTCCGCGAGCCAGACCTTCAGGTCCTGCGAGCCGGTCTGGTTCATTACCTCAAGGCACTCATACATGTGGTCGACGGCCTTCTGGCGCACGGCCGGGTCGCTGTGCGTGAGGCTGCCGAACTTGTAGTCGTCGTCCTGGAAAGTGTTGCTGTTGACTGTTCCCAGTTTCACGCCCAGACCGGCGGCGTAGTCCGCCAGGGCAACGTAGTCGTCCACTTTGTCCCAAGGGATGTGCAGGGCAACCGCGGGGGCCATGCCGGTGAGGGCGTTCACCTGGGCGGCATCGGCGAGTTTCTCTTCGATGGTGCGCGGGGTTCCGGGCGTGGCGAATACCTTGAAGCGGGTGCCGGAGTTACCGAAGGCCCAGGAGGGCAGTTCGATGCTCTGGTGTTCGAGCGTGGTCAGAACGTCGGTGGGGATAGACACGTCAGTCTCCTTTGGATGCTGGGTGGGTGAGGTCTGCCGCGGCGGCCAGTTGGTCCTCGAGGTTGAATACTTCTGCGAGTTGGAGGAATCCCGCATCGGGGGCTCCGTCGAGGTCTTCGAAGAACCCGGACATTTCCGCCTGCCAGCGGGCGTTGACTTCCGTAGCGGCCATCCGCGTTTGGGCCTCGGAGAGGTTCTCGGTTTCGAGGTAGCCGATCAGGAGCCCGTCAGCGCGGAGGAAGAGTGAATAGTTGTTCCAGCCGGCGGACTTCAGGGCCTGCAGCATTTCGGGCCACACGGCGGCGTGGCGCCGTGTGTATTCCTCGATGAGACCGGCTTTAAGCTGGAGCTGGAAGCAGACGCGCCGGGTGCTCATGAGAGCACCACGTTCCGGTGTTCGATGCCCAGCAGGGACGCTGCAGCCCTGATATCGGCCGCGCGGTGACCCACGCAAAGCGCCCAGTGGTGGCCGATGCCGGTCTGGCTCCATTGATCCACCCAGAGTCCGGGGTCCCCACCGAAGTCCACGCGGGAGGTGGTGTTGCCGATTGCCAGCAGCGGGCCGGGAACTACTTCGCCCTCGGAGGTGATGAAGACGTAGCTGCCGTCCGGGTCCTGGCCGAGGCCGAAGGTGGTGACGGGTCCGTGCCGCACATCGAATTCGACCGAGACGCCCCAGCCGCGCTTACCGTGGTAGACACCCAGTCCGCGCAGCAGCGGGTCCTGCGCGGACACGGCCAGATGCGCCGGTCCGTCGTGACCCATTTCCACCACGTCGTCGAAGAAGTTCAGGGCCTGGATTTCGGTGAAGGAACCGCCGGCGCCGATGGCCTGTGCTGCGAGCATGGCGATGGAGGTCCGCAATTCGAATTCGCCGGCCATGGGGATGCCGCGGGCAGTGAGGATGGACGAGCCCAGGATCATACCGGCACCCAGTCGCTCGTGCTGTTCTCCGGCCAGCCCGCGGTGGTAATAGGCCACCGAGTCAAGATCAAAGTCCTCCACGAGTCGGTCCAGACCCACAGATACTTTGGCGCCCCAGGCGAAGTCGTCGTCGTGCACCGAATCATCCAGCACGAAAAGTCCGCGTGCCAGCTCAAGGCGTTCGGCCACCTGCGCTTCGGTGACGGCGTTGACCCGTTCGCGCAGGTCATCGAATTCGAGCACCTCCACATGGGAACCGAAGGTCGTGGAGACGGTGGTCAGGTCGGTGGCGACATCAAGCATGCCCGGATAAAGGTGGCCCATGAGCCCGTGCCGGGCGTTCCGCAGCCGGGCGCGGACGCCGGCGGCGTGGACCCACCGGTTGATCCTCTCCCAGGCGGATTCCTGCTTCAGGTGTCCGGAGACGGAGCGGAAGTCGATGCCGGCACGGCGGAAGACGTTGGCGACCTCGGGCACCGGGCATTGGCCGCAGTAGGCGAGCCACTTGCCGGTATCGAAGTTGGCGTGGTCCATCGCTTCGGTGGGCTGCAGGTCGATCACGAGGACGGGGGTCTGGGCCCGCTGGGCGATGGGCAGCACCATGGAGGAGGTCAGGTAAGTGGTCAGGAAGATGACGATCAGATCGCAGTCAGCGATGCGCAGCTTTTCACCGGCCGCGCCGGCTTCCTGGGCGTCGGAGATGAAGCCGGTGTCAATGACTTCGGCGTCAAGTTCCTGGAAACGGCCGGTGACGTAACGGACGGAGTCCTGCAGCTGCGGCAGCAGTTCCGGAAACTGGGGCCAGTAGGCGCCCAGCCCGCCGGAGACCAATCCGATGCGGGTGGACCGGCGCCGGTGCGGCTGCAGCAGCCGGGCGGCGGATTGCGTCTGGTTCGTCATGGTAAGTCTTTCTTTGGCACGGCAAAGTCAAGGGAATGCGTGAGCCCCGGCGGGCAGGCGGGCCGTGGCGCGGCACCGCCTGCCCGGCGGATAGGAACGGCAGCGGCGTGCCGGAAGCTAACGCGGGCCGGACGCCGATCCGCTAGAACTGGTACTTGTCGATGTTTTCGGCGTTGAAGACCGTCGGCGGGCCGACGATTACCAGTCCGCCCTCTTCGATGGTGCGTTCGCCGAGTTCACCGGCAGTGAACTTGTCCCCGACTGCTCCGGTGATCTTCCCGTCTGCCAGGGCCTTTCCCGCGAAGGCTGCAACGTAGCCGAGCTGTGCCGGATCCCAGAGCGCGAACTCCTTGACGGTGCCGTCCTTCACGAATGGGCGCATTTCATTGGGCAGGCCGAGCCCGGTGAGCGCCACCTTGCCCTTGTACGCGGACGTGGAGAGGTACCGGCCGGTGGCGGCAATGCCCACCGTGGTTGGAGAGATGATGCCCTTCAGGTTCGGGTGGGCCTGCATGAGACCCTGCGCTTCCTGGAAGGACTTGGTGTCGTCGTCATCGCCATAGACCTTGGCCACCAGCTTGATGTCCTTGTACTCCGGGTTGGACGCCAGCTCCTCCTCCATAAACTTGATCCATTCGTTCTGGTTGGTGGCGTTCGCGGTGGCGGACAGGACGGCGATTTCGCCGCTGCCGCCGATCTGCTCGGCGATCAGTTTCGTCTGGATCAGAGCCACTTCTTTTGCCACCACCTGGCTAATGAACAGGTCGCGGCAGTCGGGGTTGGCGTCCGAGTCGAAAGCGACAATCTTGGCGCCGGCGGAACGCGCTTCGCCCAGGGCGGTGCAGACGGCATCCGGGTCATTGGCAGCGATCACAATGACATTCGTGCCGGCCTGCGTCTCGGCGTTGATGAAGGAGACCTGGCTGGACGCCGAGGCCTCAAGTGGGCCTACGACCTGCGAGGAGGCGAAGCCTGCCTCCTGGGCACCTGTCTTGCCGCCGCCTAGGACAACGTCCGTGTACGGGTTGTTCAGCTGCTTGGGGATGAAGGTGATTTTCTGGTCCCCTCCCGCGGCGGGGCTGCCGCCGCCGGCAGATCCCGAGCCGCCATTGCAGGCGGTCAGGGCCAGCGCAGCCACGGCGGTAATCGCGACCAGGCTCCCCAAACGACCGATCGGGCCTGTGTTCTTTCGGTTCAACATCATTGTTCTTCCTTTTTCCTCGTGCGATAAATGCATCCGGTTCCGTGCGGACGCGGTTGCTGGTGAGCGGTTGTTCAGGTCGATTTCTGGCTAAAGCTTCGGCGGACGCGCCGGGTGTGCCGCCATTCTTTGACGGCGGAGCCGATGCTCGGCGCCACCACGGAGAGGATCAGCAGCAGACCGGTCACTGTGATGAGGACGACGTCGGACACCCGTCCCAGCCGCAGGGCGTAGTTCAGTGTCCCGATCAGCAGGACACCGGCGATGACGCCGGGGATGGACCCTTTGCCGCCGAAGATCGATACGCCGCCCAGCAGCACGGCGGCAATGACTGCCAGCTCCAGGCCCGAGGCGTTGTCGCTTCGGGCACTGGTGTAGCGCAGCGTCCAGTAGATACCGGCAAGTGCTGACACTGCGCCGGATCCCACATAGAGCCAGAATTTGCTGCGGGCCACTTTGATGCCCACAAAGCTGGCGGCTTCCTTGCTGTATCCCATCGCAAAAAGTCCGCGCCCGAAAGGTGTGAAGTGCAGCAGAACCCCGAAGAAGATCATCACCAGGACGACGCCGATCATCACCGTCGGGATGCCGGTTCCGCCAAGTTTGGAGGTGAAGAAGGCGGTCAGCGCCTTCGGGAAGTTGGCCACCGCGTTGTCTCCGATGACCACCAGGGCCAGGCCGCGGAAGAGTGCCAGGGTGCCGATCGTGACCGCCAGTGAAGGCAAGCCAAGGACGGCGATCAGAAAGCCGTTGAACATTCCGGCGATGATCCCGGCCAAGAGGCTGATCACCAGTACCAGCCAGATATCCATGCCGCCGGCCCAGAGCACGCCCATGAGAGCGCTCGTCAAGCCGGCGGTACTGGCGACGGAGAGGTCGATTTCGCCCGTGACGATGATCAGCGTCATCGGCATCGCGATCAGCAATACCGGAATGACATCCAGCAGGAGGAACCCGGTGGTGACCGGCGAAGCGAAGCGCGGGATGGCGATGGCGGCGTAAATCAGGAACGCCACCAGGGCATAGATGGTCAAGGCGTCCCGGCCGCCGAAGATCCTGGCGGCGCCGGTCTTGCCCTTGGGTTCAGTGGCCAGGGGTTTGGTGCTGTCAGCCACAGGGGCTGATGCACTGCTGGTGGAGGAAATGATCTCAGACATTCCGGGCCTCGCTTATCCGCAGTTTCTTGGCTGTGCGCAGGCTCGCCACGCGGTCGATGATAATGGCGGTGAGAATCAGCACGCCGACTATGGCCTGCTGCCAGAACTTGTCTACCCGCAGTGCGGTCAGGGAACTGGTGATGGTTGTCAGGAGCACGGCACCGAGGGCTGCCCCCGCCACCGATCCGCTGCCGCCGAAGATTGCCACGCCCCCGACCACGGCGGCCGCGACCACGTCCAGTTCCATGCCGGCCCCCGTGGTGGCACCGACGGAGTTGAATCGGCTGGCGTAGAGCACACCGGCCAGGCCGGCCAGTGCACCGTTGGCCAGGAAAGCCAGGAACACGCGCTTGGACACCCTAATGCCAAACGCCGTGGCCGCATCCGGGTCCGAGCCGATGGCGTACAGGTCCCGGCCCGGACGGGTGCCGGACATGTAGACCGCCACCGCGATGACGACGACGATGGCCAGCAGGGTGATGATGGGGAATCCCAATACGGTGTTCACTGAAAGGGCGCCGAAGGCGTCCGGGCGGTCACCGGCGAAGAACTGTTTACCACCTGCCCAGGCGTTGTTCATGCCGCGGAACACGTAGAGCGTCCCGAGGGTGATGACCAGCGCGGGCACTTTCGCCACCGTCACCAGGAGACCGTTGAAGGCTCCCAGCAGCGCCCCGAATGCCATCCCGATCGCGAAGACCGCGATGATCGGCAAATCGGGCATGGCCGAGAAGATGAACCCCGTGCCGAAGGCAACCAGGCCAAGCATGGACCCGACGGAGAGGTCGATGTTCCGGGTGATGATCAGCAGTGTCTGCCCAGCCGCCAGGATCATGATGATAGTGGCGTTCAGCAGCAGGTCTTTCACGCCCTGGGGCGAGAGGAACAGCGGATTGTTCAGGTAGGTGATGAGTACCAGGAGTGCCAATGCGATCAGCACCGGCAGTTCGCGAAGCCGCAACACCGAGGTCAAGGCGCCGCGGGCGCTGCCGGCGGCCGGTGACGTCGTCGTCTTGGTTTTCTTGTGGTCCAGAGCGGAGCTCATGGGGTCCTCCCTGCGGAAGTTGCTGCGTGCATAACTGATTCTGGATTCGCCTCGGCGCGGTCAAGTTCGGCAGTGATCCGGCCCTCGCGCATGACCAGGACCCGGTCCGCCATGCCGAGGACTTCGGGCAGTTCGGAGGAAATCATCAGAATGGCGATTCCCCGGCCCGCGAGGTCTGAAATGAGCCGGTGGACCTCGCTCTTGGTGCCGACATCGATGCCGCGGGTAGGTTCATCAATGATCAGCAGCCGCGGGTCGGTGGCCAGCCACTTGGCGAGCACCACCTTCTGCTGGTTGCCGCCCGAGAGCGTGGAGACGGCATGTTCCTGCGAACCGGTCTTGACCTGCAGCCGCTTGCTCCAGTCCTGGGCCGCCCGGCGTTCGGCGGCGCCGTTGATCAACCCGGCCGTCGCGAGATGGTTGCGCAGCGTGAGGGTGACATTGCGGGCCACGGAAAGGTTCATGACCAGGCCCTGCTTGCGGCGGTCCTCCGGGACAAAGCCCATGCCCGCGGTAATTGCAGCCTGAGGATCCCGTGGTTTGAGTTTCCGGCCCTCGAAGTTGATATCGCCGGCGTCGTAGGGGTCGATCCCGAAGACGGCGCGGGCAACCTCTGTCCGGCCGGCGCCAACCAGACCGGCCAGTGCCACGATCTCTCCCGCACGGACCTCGAAGCTGATGTCGCGGAAGACCCCGGCCCGGCTGAGCCCGTCCACCTTCAGGACCACATCCCCTATCTCCGCAAGCGTCTTGGGGAATAGCGCCCCGATGTCCCGGCCGACCATCTCGCGGACAATCTGCGGCACGGTCACTTCGACAGTCGGGTGCGTGGAGATGTATCGGCCGTCCCGCATCACGGTGATCCGGTCGCAGAGATCGAATACCTCATCGAAGCGGTGTGAGATGAACAGGATGCCGGTTCCCTTATCCCGGAGACTGCGGGCAACGGCGAACAACCGGTCCACCTCCACCCCGCTAAGCGCCGCCGTCGGTTCATCCATCACCAGCACCTTGGCGTCCAGCGAAATGGACTTGGCGATCTCGATGATCTGCTGGTCTGCGATGGACAGGCCCTCGGCAATACGCGTCGGATCGATGGGGACGCCGAGCCGCTCGAAAAGCTTGGCAGCCTCCCGGACCATGGCGGCCCGGCTGATCAGTCCGAACCGGCCCTTGGGCTGGCGGCCGATGAAGATGTTCTCCGCAACGGTCAGGTCCGGGAAGAGCGTGGGCTCCTGGTAGATGACGGAAATTCCGGCGGCTTTGCTCTCGGCAACGTTGCGGAACTGGACGCTCTCGCCGCCGACCCTGAAGTCGCCCGAATCAGGGTGGTGCAGGCCGGCGAGGATCTTAACCAGGGTGGACTTGCCGGCGCCGTTCTCGCCCACCAGGGCATGAATCTCGCCTTCCAGGATTTCGATGGTTCCGTCGGCCAGGGCTACCACCGGGCCGAACGTCTTAGCTGCGTGCTTCAAGGAGAGTACCGTCCTGCGCCCATGCTCCGGTGGGCCGGAGCCGGGCTGGGACCTGGTTGTCTGCTGCATAAATTGACCGCACCTTTGGGGCTGGAAAAAGATGAAATGAATCGTTTCACAATGCCTGTGATTTGAATCATAGGCCTCCCCGGCCATGCACGTCAAGGGAGTCGGGAGATAGGCGTCCATGATTTTGATTCGTTTCATTGAAAGGTTTCAAATCGCTGGTGTCGCGGGTATTCTGAGCCCTATGCGTCGCGCTGTCCGCAAGCGCAGACTGTTGCGCCACCCACGACCAGACAACCGCACCTCCGTATCCATCCCCCAGTCCCGAATTGGACCGAGAAACGAATACACACTACCCGCGACTCTCTTGAGAGTTCCATCTTCGAATCGTTTCATTATTTCGATTCAAAGTACCCTTGAATTCAAGCAGGTGTCAGGCAATTGCACCCCGCTCAGCATGAGAGCACGGAGAACCATGAATCGCCCAGCAAGCATCAAGGACGTCGCCAACCACGCCAGCGTGGCCGTGGGCACGGTGTCCAACGTCCTGAACTATCCGGACAGGGTCTCGCAGCGAACCAAGGAACGGGTGCTGCGGGCCATCGATGAGCTCGGATTCGTCCGCAACGACGCCGCCCGTCAGCTGCGCGCCGGCCACAGCAGGACCATCGGACTGATCGTGCTCGACGTCGGCAACCCCTTCTTCACGTCGGTGGTCCGTGCCGCGGAGGATGCCGCGGCACTCCAGGGCAGCGCCGTGCTGCTGGGCGACAGCGGCCACAATGCCAGCCGGGAATCCAACTACATCGACCTGTTCCAGGAGCAGCGCGTGCAGGGCCTGCTGATCTCGCCCGTTGGAGATGTCACCGCCCGCATCGACCAGCTCCGCGAGCGCGGTGTCCCCACCGTCCTGGTGGACCGGCTCGCCGATGAGAGCAAGTACAGCTCCGTCTCGGTGGACGACGACGCCGGCGGTTACCTCGCCGCCCGGCACCTGCTGGACACCGGCCGCCGTCGGCTCGCCTTTGTGGGCGGCCCCACCTCTATCCGCCAAGTGGGGGACCGACTCCAAGGCGCAGAACGTGCCGTGAAGGAGGAATCGGATGCCACTCTTGAAGTCCTCGATTCCGACGGACAAACGGTGCTGGCAGGCCGCAGAGTTGGCAACCTGCTGGTGGAGCGGGGGCCCGGCGAGCTGCCGGACGGCATCTTCTGCGCCAACGATCTGCTTGCCCTGGGTGTGATGCAGTCACTGACCATGACGCACACGTTGCGGATCCCGGAGGACATTGCGCTGATCGGGTACGACGACATCGACTTCGCCGTCTCCGCCGTCGTCCCCCTCTCCTCCATCCGGCAGCCAACCGAGGCCCTGGGGCGCACAGCCATCGAGCTGCTGGCCGAGGAACTCGAGTCCGAGAATCCAAAGCACCGGGCGGTCATCTTCACCCCCGAACTTGTGGTGCGCCAGAGCACAGGCCCGGCGAAGGGATCCTCCGCCGGCTAGGCGTTCCCCGTCAACCGACGGCTCTCCGCTTCGAGCAGTTCTGGAGAAGCTGCCGAGACCCCCGAAGATTAGGGTGGTTCCCACGAGACCACAACGTAAGGAACCCCGAAATGACGGAGAACCCAGCCACCAACACCAAGTCGTACGACGGCTTCGATGCGGAGGAACGCGCCGCAATGAAGGAACGGGCCCAGGAGCTCAAGTCCGCATCGCGAAAGGGTGCCCGCGCCGCTAAGTCGGATGGCGAAAGCGATGTGCTCGGGAAGATCGCCGAGATGTCGGACCCGGACCGCGCCATCGCCGAACGGCTGCATGCCATCATCAAGGACAACGCGCCGGAGCTCGCGCCGAAGACCTGGTACGGAATGCCTGCCTACGCCAGGGACGGCAACGTGGTTTGTTTCTTCCAGCCCGCCGACAAATTCAAGGCACGGTACGCGACGCTCGGATTCAGCGACCCCGCAAACCTCGACGACGGCAACATGTGGCCCACCTCCTATGCCCTGACCAAACTCACGGCCGCCGACGAAACAAGAATCATCGAGCTCGTGAAGAAGGCGGTCAGCTAGCGGCCAGCCCTGCCCTGGACGGGGCTCCAGGGCTCCCGGAATCTCCTCTTGCCAGTGCGTCCTCACGTGTGGGACTCTGCTGGAAGGAGCGAGAGGTCCGTGATTCCAATGACGCAAAGCACGGAGATCGACGGCGCTGCCGTCGATGAATTACAGACATCCTTTCGGGGCGAACTCGTCCGCCCGGACCATGCTGGATACGACGAGCACCGCAAGGTGTGGAACGGGTCGATTGACCGCCGACCCGCCCTCATAGCCCGCTGCACCGGCGTCGCGGATGTTCGCGCTGCCATCCGGCTGGCCCGGTCGCAGGACCTGCTGGCCGCCGTGCGCGGAGGCGGTCACAGCTTCCCCGGCCTGTCCGTCTGCGACGACGGTATGCTCATCGATCTGGGCCCGATGAAGGGCATCCGGGTGGACCCTGAGGCGCGGACAGTCCGTGTCCAGGCCGGCGTTCTGCTCGGCGAGCTTGATCGCGAGACGCAGGAATTCGGCCTCGCTGTTCCATCGGGAATCGTCACCCATACCGGGGTTGCGGGCCTGACGTTGGGCGGCGGCATCGGCTGGGTCATGCGGAAGTATGGACTCACGATCGATCAGCTGCTGTCCGTGGACGTTGTCACCGCCGACGGCGAGCTTGTCCGGGCAAGCGAGCATCAGAACACCGACCTCTTCTGGGGTGTGCGGGGTGGCGGCGGGAACTTCGGCATCGTCACCGACTTCGAGTTCCGGCTGAACCCCGTGGGCCCGTACGTGATGGCCGGTCCCGTCTTCTGGCCCGTGGAAGATGCCCCCGAAGTGCTCCGCTTTTACCGGGACTGGATCGCGGGCTGCCCCGACGAGCTTATGACCATCGCCGTGCAGCGGAGGGCGCCGGCGCTGCCGATCGTCCCGCCAGACCTGGTGGGCAAGCTCGTCATTGCGGTCACCGCCTGCTACACGGGACCGGTCGAGGACGGCGAACGGGTCCTGCGGCCGCTCAAGGAATTCGGTTCGCCCGTGCTCGATCTGTGCCGGCCCAAGCCGTTCCTGGAGCATCAGAGGACGTTTGATCCGTCGTTCCCGCACGGCTGGCATTACTACGTCAGATCCTGTGACGTCGCGGCCCTCAGCGACGACGTCATCGACGTCGTGGTGGAGCACGGCAGCCGCATCACCTCGCCGATCACCAGCGTCGCCCTGTGGCAGATGGGCGGCGCGGTGGGCAGGATCGACGACGGTGCTACCGCGTTCAACGGCCGCCAGGCCGGGTTCACGTTCAACATCAACGGCAACAGCAAGACCGCCGATGGTTTCGCCGCCGAGCGCCAGTGGGCCCGGGACTATTGGTCAGCCCTGGCGCCCCACCACACCAGCGTCTACGTGAACTTTCTTATGGAAGAGGGCGAGGAGCGCGTCAGGCATGCGTACGGTGCCGCCAAGTACGACCGGCTCAAGGCACTCAAGCGCACCTACGATCCCACGAACTTCTTCAGGCTCAACCAGAACATCAGGCCTGACTGATGACCTTGCTATTGGATCGGAGAACATCATGCTCAAAACCCTGCTCTGCAAGATGAACCTGCGCCACGATTGGCACATCCAAACCACGGACGACGGCGGCCGCTACCGGCGCTGCACACGCTGCGGTAAGTACCAGGAAGGCGGCAGTGGCGGCCGGAACGGCAACTGGGCAGCGCCACTGGGCATGTAACTACAGCCTGCAAGACGCACTGGACTATCACCATGGTTATGCCGCACACTGGAGTCGGGAAAGCGCTTGCCCAACCCTAGTGTCCTCCGGGGCAGGAACGGAGCCCCATGGCAACACCACCTTCCGCCGCGTCACAGTCCGGCCAGCACGGACACGCCGGACACTCGGCAACAGCGGCGAGGGTGGCGCTGGTAGGCGTCCACGGCTTCGGCGCCCACCACCTGGGCAACCTTGAACGGCTGCGGGAGGCCGGCGTCGTCGAACTCGTTGCGGTAGCCGATCCCCGGCCGCCGGAACCGGGGTCCGTGCCGACCACAGCCGCAGTATTCCCTGGGCTCACGGAACTTCTGGCGGGCACGCCGGATCTGGACGTGATCATCGTAGCCACACCCATCCAGACCCACGCACCGCTGGGCCTCGCCGCCCTGGCCACAACAGCGGACCTGTATCTGGAGAAGCCCCCGGTCGCTTCGCTGGCCGATTTCAACGTCCTGTGCGACGCCGCCCAGGCGTCCGGGCGCAGCGTGCAGATCGGCTTCCAGAGCCTGGGCTCGCACGCCCTGGCGGCCCTTGAGGAACTCGTCGCCAGCGGCACCATCGGCACCCTCGAAGGCATCTCGGCGACCGGCCGTTGGGTCCGCGACAAGGCGTACTTCAAGCGCTCCCGCTGGGCGGGGAAGCGGAGCATTGACGGCATCGACGTGGTTGACGGGGTCGCCACCAATCCCCTGGCCCACGCCGTGGCCACCGCGCTGCGCATCGCCGGCGCCCGGACCACAACCGACGTTGCGTCGGTGGAAACAGACCTGTACCGCGCCAACGACATCGAATCCGACGACACCTCCGTCATCCGGGTCCGCACCGCGACGGGGCTGCCTATCACTTGCGCCCTGACCATCTGCGCCAGCGAATCCGTGGAACCGTACGTGACCGTCCAGGGCTCAACCGGCACGGCGGTGTTCCACTACACCGAGGACCGGCTGGTGGTGAGCACTCCGGCAGGACAGACGGAGAAGACCTACGGCCGGGACGACCTCACCGCCAACCTGATTGCGCACCGCAACGAAGGTGCCAAGCTGATCAGCCCCATCGCAGACAGCGGCGCTTTTATGCTGGTCCTCGAAGCCATCCGGACGGCACCGGCGCCCATACCGATCGGGCCGCAGCACCTGTACTGGGACGGCGACGGCGATGCGGCCCACGCCGTAGTCATCGGAATCGAAGACGCCTTGGATCGTGCCACCCGGGAGCACGCAACCTTCAGCGAACTCGGCATGCCCTGGGCCGTTTCAGCAGCACCCGCCCCGCTTAGTTAAGCGAGCTCTTGATCTCCTCGATCGACTTCTTCGCCGCGTCCTGCGGGGAAATCCTGCTGAAATGGACCTCGTTGGCGTACCGGGTCAGGACTTCGGAGACCGAGCTGGATCCGGCGGGAGGCACAGCAGGGGCCTCCCCTACTTCATCGGCAATATCATCGATGAACTTTGCCGTCAGCGCATCCGTGGGCGTCAGCTTCGGGCCCACGGCCGCGCGGACTTCCGAGTTGCCCGGGATGCCGCGGTCTGCCAGCCCGATTTCGCCGGCTTCAACGCTGTTGGCCAGGAAGTCGATGAACTTCTGGGTTTCGACCGGATGCTTGGACCGCGAACTGGCAGACCAGAACTGCGATGCCTTGTAGAACTGTTCGGCCTTGGACGCGTCGCCCTCGACACTCGGCGGCCGGTGGATTTCCAGCGCTTGCCCTGACGCCTTGGTCAGCGCGGCCAGCTGGTTGGACCACACCCAACCCATGGCGAACCGGTTCGTTGCCAGGCCCTGCTGGTCCAGCGGTGCGCTGCCGTCTTCGGTCATCACCGACGCGGGCGGAACAGCCTTGGCGTCCCGCATCTCTGCCTGCATCTCGAAGTACTTGGTGGCGTCGGCCTCATCAAAGCCCAGGCCGCCGTCCGTGGCGAAAAGGGACTTGCCATGCTGACGCATCCAGAGGTTGAAGGAGGCGTCACCTGTAAAGGCCCCGGAGCCGTAGATGCCTTCCTTGCTCTTGCTGGTGATGTCGGCCGTCAACTGGCAGCCGCGCAACCAGCCCAAGATGCCCGGCGAAATGCTGCGCAACTCACTGGCCCATGTGGCCCGCGGGGCGGACGCGGTGATGTTCTTCCAGTGGCGGCAGAGCTTTGCCGGGTCCGAGAAATTCCACTCCGCGATGGTCCCGCACGGCGGCCGTGACACGCGGGTGTGGCGCGAGGTGGTGGAGCTCGGGTCTGTGCTGAAGCGGCTCGCGCCGGTGCGTGGCTCACGGGTGGAATCCCGCGTGGCGATCGTCTTCGACTACGAAGCCTGGTGGGCCAGCGAAATCGACTCCAAACCGAGCGAGGGCGTGAAGTACTTGGACGTGCTGCGGGCGTTCCACCGGTCGCTGTTCCTGCGCGGGATCGCGGTGGATCTGGTCCATCCTTCTTCACCCATGGAGGGCTACGACCTGGTCCTGGTGTGCACGCTTTATTCGGTGACTGACGCGGCCGCTGCCAACATCGCTGCCGCGGCGCGGTCCAGAGCCACGGTGCTGGTCACGTATTTCAGCGGGATTGTGGACGAGCAGGACCACGTGCGGCTGGGCGGCTACCCCGGCGCGTTCCGGGAGCTGCTGGGGATCCGCGTGGAGGAATTCCACCCGCTGCTGGCCGGCGGGCAGTTGAAGTTGAGCGACGGCGGGGTGTCTTCAGTGTGGAGCGAACACGTCCACCTCGCCGGGGCCGAAGCGGTGCAGACCTTCACCGATTATCCGCTGGAGGGCGTGCCGTCCCTGACGCGGCATGCGGTTGGTGCTGGTGGCGGCGCGCGCGCCGCCTGGTACCTCGCGACGTTCCCGGACCGCGACGGAATCGAAGCGGTCGTGGACCGGCTGCTGGCCGAATCCGGAGTGGCTCCGGTTGCCGTAGCCGACCGCGGCGTGGAGCTCATGCGTCGACGCTCCGACGACGGCGGCAGCTTCCTGTTCGCGATCAACCACTCACGCTCTGCCGCCGCAGTCGAGGCGGCCGGCGTTGACCTGCTGACCGGTGCACAGTTTGAGGGGTCGGTTGCGGCCGGTTCCGTGGCGGTAATCGCGGAGGACTGACCAGCGCTTTTCCGAGCTCCTTCAGGGCGTTTTCCGGCCGCCTTCCGGGAGGGAAGCTCGACGGCGGCTTAAATGTCACACCCCCACGGCAGAGTAATCCTATGGAAGCTCTCGGGGATCAGCTGGCTCGGAACGGCGGCGGCAACACCGCCATTCCGGCTGCCGCCGCTGTTCTGTCGGACGACGCTGTTCTCTCGAACGACGCCAGGCTGGCTGCGGCGATTGCCTCGGTGAACGCTGCTGCGGCGTCCGCTCCCGGGACGCTGGCGATGGCCGGCTACGCGGAGGCTTCCGATTTCGCCGGCCGGGTGGAGGAGCTCTCCCGCACCGTGGACTACCTCCAAATCCTCGCCGCCGGCGCCGTGGACCGCACCCGCACGCAGGCCATCACCGCCGCCGCAGCCACAAGCCGCACCCGGTCATGGATTACAGGGTGGGACAACGGCGTCGAAACCCTGAACGAAACGGACTCCGAGTGGCCCGCCGGGACCACCGCTGGAACCCCGGGAACGGTTACCGGGAGCACCCGAGATATTCCGCGGTCACCGGCCGATGACGGCTGCAAGAACACCGCGGAATTCCTGCGCCTCCGGCTCCGGATTGGACGCAGCGAAGCCCAGCGACGCATCCATCTCGCCCACAGCATCCTGCCCGCCTCCACCCTCGCTGGAGACCAGGTACCCCCGCTAAGGGAACACCTCGCGGCAGCTCTGTCCCCCGCCGCTTATACCGGCGGTCCCGCGGAGACCAGCGACGACGACGACGCCGAAGGCCTGGACCCGCTTCGGCCCGTCCCGGGATCCGGGCCCGTGGTCTCCTCCCGGGCCGGGACCATCATCAGCGCCACGCTGGACCGTCTCAAACACCACACCACCCCCGAGAACCTGGACCGGATCGAACACGACCTCACCCGCACCGCCGCCACCGCTGACCCCGACTTCCTTGCCCGTGTCGCCCGGCGCTGGGCCGATACCCTCGACGCCGATGGCACCGAACCTACGGAAGAAGCGCTCCGCCACACCCAGGGTGCCTTCATCCGAAAACCCCGCCACGGCCTCCACCACCTCGAGATTTTCGCCACCACCGACCAATTCGAACACCTCGCCACGGTCATGAACGCCGCCACCAACCCCCGCACGCAACCCACCGGCTCGGAAATCGGCCCGGGGACCGGCGCAGCCATCGATACCAATGCCTCGCTCGGAGTCGAAACTCCCACAATCAGGCAGGGCAATGACATCTGGCAGGACACAGACCTCGACCTGGACAGGCGCACACGCTCACAGAAACAACTCGACGGAATCATCGGCGCCGTCAAAGCCGCCCTCAGCACCAATCAGCTACCCACCACAGGCGGAAACCGGCCCCAAATCCTCGCCACCATCAATTACCACGACCTCCTCCGCCACGCAGCGACAGCCACCGGCGGCATCGGCTCCGGCACTGGTGACGGGTCTGCGGCAGGAACACGCACAGAGAACATCGGCGAGGAGACTGGCACTGGCACTGGCACTGGAGTGAGCACAGCCTCGGGCGCGGGCAGCTTCACGTTCACTGGTCCCGTCGCAGCCACTACGCTGCGCAAAATCGCCTGCGACGCCGACATCATCCCCGTCCTGCTCGGCACCAGCGGCGAAATCCTGGACCTCGGCCGCAAAACGCGGCTCTTCACGCCTGCCCAACGCCTCGCCCTCACCGCCCGCGACCAAGGCTGTGCCTTCCCCAACTGCACCATCCCGGCCCCCTGGTGCGAAGCCCACCACATCACCTACTGGTCACACGACGGCCCCACCAACGTCAGCAACGGAGCCCTCCTTTGCTCCCATCACCACCACCTGATCCACAAAGAACAATGGATCATCCACACCCGCAACGGCGTCCCCTGGTTCACACCCCCACGCCACATCGACCCCACCCAAAAACCCCAACAAAACCACTACTTCAAACCACCACCACTACCGCTCCAACGCGAATGAAACGCCACGGCACAAGCATCACGGCAGCGCGTGGGAACCATACGGGCGAACCCCACGTCACAGCAATTAGGGGAAGCAGAACTACAGCTCGGCCGCGGCCAGGACTGCGCCCGCCCGGTCACCCATAACGCCGCCGGCTGTGAAGCCAATGACCTCTATCAGGACTTCTTCTTGGTGGTGCACATCTGTGACGTTCACGGAGCGGACCGATCCCTCACGCATGCCGGCCGGGATACCGTCAACAGCCACTCCCCATCTGTAAACCGCAGGGTCACTGGATTCCCAAGTGACTCTGACCTCACTGATCGTCCCCACCGTAGAGAGAACCTCGATACGAACGTTTGAGGCCGCTGCCAGATACAGGGGCGTTGTGTTGATGCGAACGGGGGTCTCCAACACGTCGGTGCCGCCGGCAATCCCTGTCACCCGCAGGGTCATGACTCCTTCAAACTCTGCCTCGTAAGTGTGTTTGAGGACAGGATCAATGGTGGTCCGGTCGTAGCTTCCGTCGCCGTCCAAATCCCATTCATACTTGACCACGACGCCTGCGGACTCTGAGGCATCGTAAGTAACTTGCGAACCCGGAGGCCCGGAAAAGCCGCTGATGGTCAGCCATGCCTCGACACCAGTCTGCTTCTGCTTGCCCAGCGGGATAGTGATCGCTTGAACCGGCGCCCCTGAGGCCTGAGCGGATGAAGTCGGACCGACAGTGGGGACGGCACTGGGCGGACTAACTTCCAGTGTGTTCGGCGTCGGATGCCCGCTGGGCACACCATCTGCGCAACCGGTCAATATCAGTAGTATTGCCGCAGCGGCGGTCCAACCGAATGCCTTCATGTTCTCCCCCATGAATTAAAGTGCTCGTGGACCACGAGGACCGGAACCCGTCTAGCACTCATGGCTGCCGGGAATAGCAGGACCCAGTACACGGACCTTAAAACACCACAGTCCCGGCCGGAACCAAAGGTTCCAGCCGGGACTGTGGTGACCACTCGCCGTCGTACGCTTCCTGCTGAAGCTTCCTTCAGAAGCTGCATCCGGAAGAGCCCGACGGCGGCGCGGGACTTAGCTGATGGCGGACTTCATCTCGTCCACGGCCTTCTTGCCGGCTTCTTCAGTGGACAGGCGGTTGAAGAGGACCTCGGAGGTGTAGCGCTTGACGATTTCCTGGATGGCGCCGGCGCCCTTCGGCGGCGGGGCCGGAGCCTCGCCGAGTTCGCCCTTGATCTGGTCGATGAACTTGATCACCTTGATATCGGCGGGGGTCAGCTTTGGCTCGATGGCTGCGCGGACGTCGGAGTTGGGGTAGACGCCGCGGTCGGCAAGCAGGGCCTCGCCTGCCTTGGTGTTGTTGGCCAGGAAGTTGATGAATTTGGCCGTTTCCTCAGGGTGCTTGGTGCGCGATGAGGCGGACCAGAACTGGGATGCCTTGTACCAGAGCTTGGCGTCGGCAGCCTTGCCGGTGGTGGACGGGAAGCGCAGGATCTGCAGGTCGGTTCCGGCAGCCTTCTCCAGCGCCGGCAGCTGGTTGGACCACCAGAAGGCGAGCCCGTTCTTGCCCGTGGCCAGGCCACTCTGGTCCAGCGCTGCGGCCTCAGCTTCCACAACTTCTGATGCCGACGGCACAGCCTTCTTCTCGCTGAGCTGCTTCAGGAAAGCCCACCAGTCGGCGATGTCCGAGGGCTCGAAGCCCAGCTTGCCGTCGGACGTGTACAGGGACTTGCCGTTCTGCCGGAGCCAGACTCCCAGCGAGGCCTCGTCCGTGCCGTAGGCGGCAGAGCCGTAAGTACCCTTCGGAGACTTCTCGGTGACTTCGGCGGAGATGCGGCCGAAGTCTTCCCAAGTCCAAGTCTTGTCGTCGGGAAGTTCAACGCCTGCAGCCTTGAAGACGGACGGGTTGGCCAGGATGGTGGCCGCGTTGATGCCGGCGGCGATGCCGGTCAGGCCGTCTTCGCTCTTGCCGGCATTGAGGGCTGCTTCGTCCAGCTTTGACGTGTCGATCTCGTACTTGGAGAGGTCCAGCAGCGCACCGCGGGTTGAGTACTCCGTGATGTATTTCTCGTCCATCTGGATGATGTCCGGGGCGTCGTTGGCGGCGACCTGGGTGGCCAGCTTGTCCCAGTATCCGCTCCAGTCGCCATACTCCGGCTTGATCTTGATGTTGGGATTCTCGGCCTCGAAGGCGGCGATGGCGGCCTGCGTCAGCTGGGCACGCTTGTCGCTGCCCCACCAGGAGAAGCGCAGCTCAACGGGTCCGCCATCGCTCTGCGGGGAGGCTCCCCCGCCGCAGGCACTCAGGGCAAGCACGACGGCGGCTACCGCGGCAACGACGCCCGTCTTGCGGAAACGGCGCGGTTCGCCGGTGGATGGCGTCTCTGCCGTACGGTTCTTGGCATCTGACTCAGTGCGGTGAAAAAGCGCCACTGGGTACTCCGATCTTCATTGATCTGGTTATTGGGGAAAGTAAACGAGAAAGCGTTTTCTTAAGTCTCATGCTACAAGTACATGACTTGTATTACAAGATGTTTTCGTGTCCTGTTCCCTTGGGCCTTGGCGGACGTTCCACGCCAGCCCCGACACAGCGGGATACGCCATTGGCTCGCCCTTGGAGGACGGGCCATCGGCTGGAGCAAGGCGTTTCGCTGGATCTACTTGATGCCTGTGGTGGCGATGCCCTTGATGAGGAACCGCTGGCCGAAGAGGAACACCAGGAACACCGGCAGGAGGGACACGATGGACATCGCGAACAGCGATCCCCAACTCGTGGCGGACTGCGAATCCACGAAGGCGCGCAGCGCCACGGGAACGGTGAACATGTCCGGATCCGTCAGGTAGATCAGGGCCCCGAAGAAGTCGTTCCACGTCCAGATGAAGGTGAAGATGGTGGTGGTGGCCAGGGCCGGCACCATCAGTGGCAGGATGACCCGCAGGAAGATGCGCGGGTGCCCGGCGCCGTCGATCCTTGCCGCTTCATCCAGGTCCTTCGGGATGCCGCGGATGAACTGGACCATCAGGAACACGAAGAACGCATCGGTGGCCAGCAGCTTGGGCACAATGAGCGGCCAGAACGTGTTTACCCAGCCGATCTGGGAGAACAGGATGTACTGCGGCACGATCACCACGTGGAACGGGAGCATGATGGTCAGCAGCATGATGCCGAAGAACAGCTTCTTGCCCGTGAACTGGAGCCGCGCGAACGCGTAGGCGGCCATGGAGCAGGAGATCAGGTTTCCCAGGATGGAGCCGATCACCACGATGGCCGAGTTGAGCATATAGTGCCCGAAGGGGTGCGTCAGCGCGGACCAGCCGTCCGTGTAGTTGCCCATCTCCAGGCTGTTGAGCCACAGGCCAGGCTCTCGGAAGATCAGTTCATTGGCACGGAGCGAAGAGACCACCATCCACAGCAGCGGGTAGATCATAAGGCCGCCGGCGAGGATCAGGATGCCATGCTTGATCAAGGCCCTGGTGCGGGCAGCCCTGCTGAAGGCGAGCGTGCCGCGGGATTCGCGGCGCTTCGCGGGCTTGCGGTAATTCGTAGGCTTACCGGCGCCGGCGGTGTTCTTGTCCGGGGCGGGCAGCGTCTCAAGCTTAGTCGTCATAGAAAACCCAATACTTTGCAGCGATGAAGTTGATGGCGGTGAACACACCGATGATGACCAGCAGGAACCACGCCATTGCGGAGGCGTAGCCCATGTCGAACTGGCCAAAGCCCTTCTGGTACAGGTACAGCGTGAAGAACATCGTCGAATCCGAAGGGCCGCCATTGCCGCCGGAAACGATGAACGCCTGCGTGAAGGACTGGAAGGATCCAATGATCTGGAGCACCAGGTTGAAGAAAATGATGGGGCTGAGCATGGGAAGCGTGATCCGCCAGAACTGCTGGAGGGTGCTGGCGCCGTCCACCTTTGCTGCTTCGTAGTACATCACCGGAATCTGGCGGAGGCCGGCCAGGAAAATGATCATCGGGGCGCCGAAGGTCCACACGTGCAGCAGGACGATGGAGCCCAGCGCGGTGCTCGGATCGGAAATCCAGCCGGGACCCTGGATGCCAAACATGGCCAGGGCCTGGTTGACCAGGCCGGTGGTGCCGAAGATCTGCTTCCACAGGATGGCAACGGCCACGGAACCGCCTAGCAGGGACGGCAGGTAGAAGACGGAACGGTAGAACGGCAGCCCGCGCAGGCCCTTGTCCAGCACCAGCGCGATCAGCAGCGCAACACCGAGCTGCAGCGGGACGCCTACAAAGACGTAGGTGAACGTCACGCCCAGCGAGTTGTGCAGCCGGGCGTCGGCGAACATGCGGATGAAGTTGTCCAGCCCGACCCATTCCGGCGGCTGGAGCAGGTTGTAATCCGTGAAGGACAGGTACAGGGACATCAGCATCGGGCCGACGGTGATGGCAACAAGGCCCGCCAGCCACGGCAGCAAGAAGATGTAGGCGGCCTTGTTGTCCCGGCCGTTCGCTTTTTTCTCCGCTGCCGTCATGGGGCCGTTGCGGCGCTTGAGGGTGCTCAGTTCACTGATGGCACTCATTGCGGCAACTCCGTTTCACGCAGCAGGCCCGCTGCAGCCGGCATTCCTGCCGGGCACGGCGTCCTGGGTATGTGTCTGGCGGCCATGTGGCCTCCTTTGGTCATCGTGGCCCTCCACGTCTGGGTTGATCGCACTGGGCGATCCATATTTGCACCGTCTCCGGCGGCGGACTCACTTGGTGTGCAGCTGTCCGGATCCGGCCTCCGTCACGCGGGACGTTGAAAGCGGCTCCGTACCAAAGTAAACGGTTTCTTGACTCCTGTATAGCCCTTTGTTAGTTTTTGAGAAAGCGTTTTCTGCAACCGGATCACTTTACCCACAGACATCCGTCCCGATCCGCCGCGCCTTCAACCCTCCCCGTCCACCCGAACAACAGGCAGGTCAGTGAGCAAGGATTCCCGGCCGGTCCGGCCCAGCGCAATTGCAGGCTATGAGAACTGGCCTGCCTACGTCCGTGACCGGCCGCGCTACCAAGCAGCCACCCCGGCGGCGCAGGACCTGTCGGACGCCCTGGGCGTTCCGGCAGGTGTTCCCCCGGCGGGAGTCACCGTTCACTGGGAGGAAACGTACGACGGCGTCACCACCTCCCAGCTCAGCTGGCAGTTGGGTTTCGGCCCCCGCACCACCGGCTGGCTGGTCCGGCCGGCCGGGAGTTCCGGGCCGCTGCCCGGCGTGCTGGCCCTGCACTGCCACGGGGGAAACAAGTTCAGCGGAGCGGACCGGCTGGTCGCGCTTCCTGATCCCCACCCGTCCGCAGCGGAAGCCCGTGCCGGGCACTACGGAGGGCGAGCCCTGGCCACGGAGGTCGCCCGCCGGGGCTTCGCCGTCCTGGCCCACGACGCCTTCGCATGGGGCAGCCGGCGCTTCGATCTGTCCACCCCGCCGTGGCGGACGGAATCCGCGCTGGAGGCGAGGAAGTCGCAATGGCGGGAGGCCGGCGTCGTATCTTCCGATGCCGAACTGTACAACGCCGCTGCGGGAATCCATGAAGACACCGTGGCCAAGGGCGCCGGCCTGCTGGGCACCAGCCTGGCGGGGATGGTGGCCCACGATGACATTGCTGCCCTGGAGATCCTGGCCGGCCTGCCCGGGGTGGATGCGGAGCGGCTGGGCTGCATCGGGTTCTCCGGTGGCGGCGGCCGGGCACTGGCCCTGGCAGTCCTCAGCCCGCGGATCCGGAACTACGTGGTCACGTGCATGATGACCACCTTCCAGTCGCTGCTGCCCGCCTACCTGGATGCGCATTCCTGGCTGCTCCAGACTCCAGGCCTCTGGAAGCTGGGCGACTGGCCGGAACTGACCGGCAGATCCGGGGCCGACGGATTCCTGGTGCAGTACGCGCTGGCCGATGGGCTGTTCCCGGAAGAGGGGATGCGGCACGCCCACCGGATTCTGGAGTCCGTGCACCCAGCTGGCTCCTACACTGGGAGTTTCTGGCCAGGCGGGCACGTCTTCACGGTCGAGATGCAGAATGAAGCCATCAGCTACCTGTCCAGGACCCTCGGCGCACCGGGTCCCGCCACCACAGCCTTTTCGCCCCTGCCAACCCCTTAGCCACCAAGGACCCCAGATGATTCAGCAATCCGCCCCCGCGGCACCCGCCAGCTCTGCAGCGGCAGGTGACGTTCCGGCAGTCCTCCCGCGCGTAGCCCTCGTGGGTGTGCACGGCTTTGGCGAATCGCACCTGGCCAACCTCGCCAGGCTCGACGATGCCGGGGCCCTGCACCTGGTGGCAGTGGCGGACCCCAACCCCCCGGAAAAGGGCACGCTGGCCGGGTCCGTGGCCGTCTTCAACACCCTGGACCAGCTGCTGGCGGCCGGGCCGGTCCCGGACGTGGTCATCCTGGCCACCCCCATCCAGACGCACGCTCCCCTGGCCCTGGCAGCGTTGGCCGCCGGTGCCGACGTGTACGTGGAGAAGCCGCCGGTGGCATCCATGGCCCAGTTCCAGGAGGTGCTGGCCGCTGCCGAGTCCGCCGGCAGGCTCGTGCAGGTGGGGTTCCAGAGCCTGGGCTCGCTGGCCCTGCCGGAAATCCGGAACACCATCGAATCCGGTGATATCGGAGAGGTGCTGGGACTCAGCGCCACCGGCATGTGGCTGCGGACCAGGAGCTACTTTAAGCGTTCCCGGTGGGCCGGAAAGCGCAGCCTGGACGGCATCGACGTGGTGGACGGCGTGGCCACCAATGCCTTGGCGCACGCCGTGGCCACCGCCCTGAACATGGCTGGCGCCCACACGGTTGCCGACGTCGCCTCCGTGGAGACGGACCTCTACCGCGCCAACGACACTCAGAGCGATGACACCTCCGTGATCCGCGTCCGCACAGCTGCCGGCACCACACTGTTGTGTGCGCTCACGCTGTGCGCCCCCGAACAGCAGCGGCCTTCCGTCACGGTCCATGGGACTCGGGGAGACATCACGTTCTTCTACACCGAGGACGAACTGGTCACCACCACGGCGGACGGCGAGCGCCGAGAGACGTTCGGCCGAACCGATCTGCTGGAGAACCTTCTCGCTGCGCGGACCGCCGGCACTCCCCTGCCCGGCACCCCCCTTCTCAGCGCGCTGCCGGATGCCGGCGCATTCATGTGTGTGCTGGAAGCCATCCGTACCGCCCCCGAGCCCCGGGAAATCGACGCCGGCCATGTCAGCTGGGAGGGCGACGGCGACGACGCCCACCCGGTGGTCCAGGGCATTGCCGCGCTGATCGAACGCGCCACCAAGGCGCAGGCCACCTTTGCCGAGCTGGGCGTCCCCTGGGCCAGCAGCCTGCCGCCGGTCCGGACCTTCGACCTTGCCGGGCATCCCGTGGCGGAGTATCAGGACGGCAGCCGCATCCGCGCAGTGTCCTCTCCCCGCCCGTACCTGCACCCCGTCCGCACCCTGGCCGGGACCGTTGTGACGGACCACCAGCCGCTGGACCACGTGTGGCACCTGGGGGTGGGGGTGGCGCTCCAGGATGTGGACGGCGTCAACTTCTGGGGCGGGCGCACCTACACCCGGGCCGCCGGCGAGTACGTCTGGCGCCCGGACCACGGCAGCATCGTCCGCGCGGACGAACCGTCTCCAGGCGAACCGTCCGCCGCCGAGGGCGAGCTGACCGAGAACCTCGCCTGGAACGGGCCCTACGGCGCTCCAATCCTGACCGAACAGCGCACCTGGACGTGGGCCGCCGTCGGGCCTTCCGCCTGGCGCCTCACCCTGGACTTTGCACTCTCCCCCGCCGGCAACCAGCCGGTGAGCCTGGGCAGCCCGGGTTCCAACGGCCGTGTTGGCGGCGGCTACGGCGGGTTCTTCTGGCGCCTCCCCGAATGTTCCGGGGCGAGCGTCTGGACACCTTCGGGGGCGGGTGAGTCTGCCGTGCACGGGAGTGTCACGCCGTGGCTCGCGTGGTCGGGCGGGTTCACGGAGGGAACGTTCGACGGCGACACTCGCCTGAGCGGCGCCGCCACCCTCGTGTTCGTCGCCGCGGCGGATTCAACGGACCCGTGGTTCGTCCGCGTGGACGGATACGCGGGTGTTGGCCAGTCGCTGGCCTGGGACGCGCCCGTCATCGCCGAACCCGGCACCCCGGTTCGCCGCAGTGTGACCGTGTTCATTGCCGACGGGATTTTAGGTTCGGAAGACATCGAGACATTGATCAACACACAGGGGGACAACTCATGAGCCAGACAACCACCGCTGCTACACCGCCGTCGCAGCTGACTGAAGCCGCGACCGTTGCGGGCCAGGGCCGCCGCACGCCGCCCGCCTCCACCGCGGACCGTGCCATCAAGCGGCGCCGCGTCCTGGACATTCTGGATGCCAAGGGGCAGGACTCGTTGCTGCTGACCACGCACACGGCGCTGGCCTGGTACCTGGACGGCAGCCGCGTCCACATCAGCCTGGCCGGTGACCCCATTGCCGCGCTGCTCGTGGACCGGGACGGCGACCACTTGGTGACGTTCAACAACGAGGCGGGGCGGATTGCGGCCGAGGAGCTCCCCGCCGGGGTGGCCCTCCACACCGTGCCTTGGTACGGGAGCCTGCACGAGGCTGCCGCCGCCGTCGGAAATTCTTCTGGAGGCGTTGCTGGAGCCCCGGTGGCCGAGGCCTCGGTGGCGACTGAACTGAGGGCTGCCCGGCAGCAACTGCTGCCCGGCGAGTCCGCCCGCTACGCCCGCCTCAGCGCGGAACTGGCCGGCATCATGACCGATGTGCTGTCCACCGCCCGGCCGGACACCACGGAATTCGAACTGGTGTCCGCCCTGGCCGGCCGGGTGGTTGGCGCGGGCGCGGAGCCGCTGGTACTCCTGTGCAACGGCAGCTCCCGGAGCGACTTCCGGCACCCGCTGGCCACACACGCGCCTCTCGGACGCCGCGCCATGGCCGTGGTGTGCGCTCGCCGGGACGGCCTGGTCGCGAACATCACCCGCTGGGTAAGGTTCGACGCCGGGACCCCCGAAGAGCTCGACGCTGAGTCCCGCATCGCGGCCGTGGAGGCGGACATCTTCGACGCAACGGTTCCCGGCGCCGGTCTGGACCGCGTCTTCGGCGAGATCAAGGCGGCCTACGCCCGCCACGGCTTCGGTGCGGAGCAGTGGGAGCAGCACCACCAGGGTGGACCGGCGGGCTATGCCGGACGGGATCCGCGCGTCACCGCGGCAGCCACCGACACCGTCGTCCTGAACCAGCCGTTCACCTGGAGCCCGTCGGGACCCGGCGTGAAGATCGAGGACACGGTCCAGCTCACGGAGTCGGGCATGAAAGTCCTGACGCTGGATGACCGCTGGCCCGCTGCTACCGTGAACGGCCTCAAGCGGCCGGTGACGCTGCAGCTTTAGGCCCAATGCCGTTCGGTTAAGGTCTGCACGGTGATGTCAACCCGTATCCCGGCGTTGCGTTCAGGTGAATAGGCGCAGCCCTTGTTAGAAGTGAGTCAAGTCTTGC